>DMSQ01000096.1 GCA_003457135.1 Prolixibacteraceae bacterium | reverse complement strand
CGTAGCAAACATGCAGAGGAACCTGACGAAAGCCTGAAGTTTTCGGTGGAACAATACACCGCGGTTTGTATGCAATGCCATCAGGGAGGCGAGCGTATGCATTGGAAAACCAGTTTGCATAAAACAGCCGAAGTAGGTTGCGTATCCTGCCATACAGTAATGGAAAAACGGTCACAGTCTGCTTTGTTAGCAAAAACGAATCAATTGGAACTNNAATAATAAAAGTTTGCTCGTTACACAAAGCGCTACCTTGTGTATAAGTTGCCACCAATATGGGGGTCATGTCAATGAATACCGTTATAACCGGGTAAGTACACCATACGGTAATGGCTGCGTTAATTGTCATATGAGCGTACATGGTTCTAATCACCCATCAGGTACAAAATTAACCAGATAATTCAAGGAGGAGATAAAATGAAAAAATCAACATATTTAGCTACAGCTTTATTTCTTACAGCATTTACCGTTAATGCATTTGCACAGGATTCAACTCGTGTGTCGGTTGGTGTTACTCCAGGAGTCAGTATAATCAATATAGATAACAATTCAAGCAAGTTCAACGAATATCGTGATCTTCGGGATGGATTCTATTTGCACAACTTGAATTTCTATCTCTTTAATCAGAAAAATGGTTTGTTTTTAGATGTCGAAGCAAATAAAGTGCTTCGAAAAGATCAGGATGCTCTATTTCGCTTTGGCAATGTAAAAAGCCGCTGGAATTTGGTGGTTAAATACAGTGGTACGCCGCATCAGATCAGTAATAAGGCGAGGACACCTTACATAGATGGTGGCAACGGACTTTATACCTTATCAGCTCTTTCAGGAATAACAAAGGATGGTAATGATGCTACCGGAACACCTTCGCTGGTGCCTACCATTGCACAAATGGCCATAAACGATAATATTCTGGGCAAATATATGAGTTCACCATTGTTGATGCCAGTTAAACTTGGAACCCAGCGCGACCGGACTTCGGTAGCTTTAAATCTGCCAAGTTTTAAGGGATTAAAAATTGGTGTTGATTTTATGAATGAGCAACGAAATGGCACGCGCTATTCCTATGGTACCATTGGCGACAGGCCACCACGTACGCTCAACGTTCAAATACCTGACCCTGTAAAATACAATGTCAGCGAAATTCACGCGAATGCTAATTTTAATAAGAAATTCATTCAGCTTAAATTAGATTACCTCTTTTCTAATTTCACAAACAAAATATCCTCATCACGCTGGCAAAATCTCTTTTTTGCTCCTGATGCTGGTAAAGATTATATTGTTACTGTTGCTGGTACGCCCCGAAATGTTTCGAACTTTGGGCAGCGTGCCCTTGCTCCCGACAATTATTCAAGCAGTATTTTGTTTTCGGCAGGAATTGATTTACCACTCGACAGTCGTTTTAATGCAACTGTCGCATTGGGAAGCATGAAACAAAATCAGGAATTGCTGCCTTATAGCTTCAGCACGCTGGGCGGTGACCTGCTGGCTAGTGGCGGAGATGGTAAGAACTGGAACGATGTGAGTAAACTTCCACGCCTAAGTACTGAAGCCGATATGAGCACGGTTCGTTTCGACATGGAATACACCATAAATCCTGTTAAGAGGCTGAATGTTAGGGCTTATATGCGCTATTATAAACTTGAAAACAATATGCCTGCCGACAAATGGAAGTATGTGACTCAGGATGCAGCCAACACCAATGGTACGGTAAGTATGTTAAACGAGCGGTACAACCTGGCCTATGCCTATGGAAAACAAAAATTTGGAATTGACCTGAAACACTATCTGCCTTTCTGGCGCACCAATCTTGGTGTTAAAATTGCAAAAGAAAAGATCACCAGAGATTTCCGTGAATCAGATACTGATGAAAACACCCTGGAAGCAAGCCTTCGTTCACGACCAACTCAACGCCTTTCTTTATCAGCCAGCTACCTGTTAGGTGACAGAAGTGCGAATGATTACAACTCCAATGTCACCAGCCAAAGTTATTGGTACGATTTCGAGCGTGCTAAGACTGATCATGATAATCCCCAATTCCTTTTTGCCAACCATCCTGATCTGCGCAAATACGACGTATCAGACCGGAAACGAAATGAATTTAAGATGGCTGCCGCCTACATGGTTGATAAGCTTGATTTTAGCGTTTCTTATCGTCTTAACAATGCTGATTACGACTCAAACGTTCAGCCGATTGCGCCAATGGCAAACACCAATGTACCGTTACCTAAACCAAGTGATGCAAACGTTCTTACTCCAGGTCAGCAATTGGGATTGCTTGATGACAAAAGGCAGAATGTGACTGTAAGTATTCAATTTATGCCAAACGATAAATGGTCTCTTTCGCTGTTTGCCGATCGCGAACTTGCCAATTACGACCAACGTGGGATTTATTTCAACGAAGGTTTTAGAAATGAACCAACAATTGCCTCAATTCAACCCGCCAATCAGCTGGGGCCATGGTCTGACCCAAATCGCATATACAATTCATCCAACAATGAAGTCAACACGACTTTTGGTATGAATCTGAATCATGAATTTATTCCCGGCAAACTGCGCATGGAAACTGATTTTAGTGTTTCCTTAGCCAGCGTTAAAATGGAATACAGTGGTTATGGCTCCGATGCTGCGTTTATTGGTCAGGCATGGGAAACCTTCCAGTTCGGTTTTAATGACCCTGAAGAGAGAAAGTATAACCAGTATATTTTCAATATATCTTTAGAATATAATGTGTTAAAAAATCTGATCGCTGGATTACAGTATAGCTTCGATCAATATTCAATTCAGGATTGGACTGAAGAAGCAAAAGGCCCTTGGGTTGAGCAGGTGGGAAGCGAATATTTACTCCGCGACACTTCGAGAGACAACCGCCAGGGTAACCGTTTACTTACTATGGGCACTAATCTTGCTCCGGGCTACAAAGCCCACATGGGATTTTTAACTTTAGCTTACCGGTTTTAATCGTTCCGTAATTCAATCGGAAATAATAAAGGCTGGACAGTTCATTCTGTTCAGCCTTTAATTTGTTATACAGAGGGCATTTCAACTATTTGGATCAATTATCTCCAGATCATTCAATCTTATTTCCCGGTTGCCAGTTCATCCAACATCGTGTTTGTGAGGTTTTGTTTTTTTTATTTGCTCCTTGAACCGGAAAATCTTAAACGAATAACCCAACATCAAGATTATTCTTCGTATTATTGCCTTTATGCGTTTGCTTGCTACTAACTCCGCAAACCTTGTTTTATATTATCCAATGGTCGTTGCAATTGTGTCAATCTGATTTCCAATTTAATTGGCTACTATAAATTTCTATCAAATGCCCACGTCTGTGGTGAAAATCCGGATCATGAGGATGTTAGTGTGTTACAGGATCATGAGCATGCAGGTGCGAATGCCATTTGCATATAGAACCATTTCTCTCGCGTTCTAATGGGGTATGATATTATCTTTCTCTATTTTAATATCGAAATCGGAAACGTTAGCTTCAAAAACATGTTGTTGGAGTTCGGAAAACCTGCTGCATCTCTAAACTCGTCGTGCGAATAGATCAGATATAATGCTCCAAACGGCGGCTTGAAACGCCAGCCAAATAGCCCATAAAAGTAGAACTTGTCATTTATTGAACTGTTTTGAGCAAAAAGTTTTATCCACAAATCATTGGTGAAATTATAATTGGCTGTTAACACATTAATCACAGTTGAGCTATTATCCGTATCTGGATTGAAGTTTAGCAGGTTAGCCGAATAACTGAGTGAAAGATTTTGAAATAATTTTACCCTTCCACCACCGCTAAAAAGTGTAAAATCCCGATCAAAGTTTTTCCCGGTTGAAAAACTGATTAAAGCGTGATTCCATTCATCGGTATTGTATCCCAGATCAATTGTATGGCGATAGTTATAAAAATCCTTCTCATAAAGTTTATACTCATTGTTATAAGCATATTGAAGGTTGATTTTATTATTAAAATAAAAGTTCACGGCATCTGTAATGTACCAGCTTCGTAAGGTTCCTGTTAAGCTCCAGAAAATATTATTCATACTTTTCATGTCAATGTATTTGAAGGAGCTGTTTTTCAACCACCACTTATAAGTTACATCGCTATCAATTTCCCTGCGGTTATCATCGGGTATAAAACCTGTCTGGTTAACCGTTTCCCTGAATTTCGATCCAATTTGAGTGTAACGGACATGGTAATGATAAATGTTGTTTTCCCGTGTAATTCTTAGGTAGCCCGCGCTATGGTCCCAAAAATTACCCGGAGCACTCCCCACAAACTGACCGGTTAATTGCCAGGTCTTAGCCAAATTCATGACATAATCGAGACTTAACGACCGGGTGAAACCATTGTTCCAGCTTTTATCGACGAGAGTTGCACCGACTGACGATGATTTCAGAAAGTCGTATTTGACCCTGGCAGCAGTTAGATAAGAAGTCGGATTTTCAGCCGATAATTCAGGGGATATTACATTTAGCAGATTAAATTGTGTTTTGCCGATTTTACCTGTGAGTCGCGCACCGTAATCAATATCTTGTATTCTTCTCGAATAAAAAGTTTTTATCCGGGTGTTGTACATATCGTTCCCTTCCTGAAAAAAGAGACGTTTTTCCGGATAACTGAGTTCGTAGCGGGTAAGGTTAATTTGTTGCTGATCGGCTTCCACCGTTGCAAAATCGGGATTTATGGTCGCATTAAGCGAAACATTCGATCCAATTTGCCATTGAATATCACCACCAACTTCGGCAACGGGTTTTGTCTGGTTAGTTTTGAAAACCGAGAGATAGGGAAAAATGGAAATTTTGTTGGATGATCCGGGAGTTTTAATGCCTGTCACTTTACCTCCTTGCGAAATCCGGAAGTCCTCTGTCAATTTTCCCGACCAATAGCTTGTCTCAGAATTAGACCTGATAACCCTGCCAAAATTTATGCCCCAGGTTTCAATCCCCTTTTTATATTTCAAACTTTTAAACGGGATCTGCATTTCAGCGCTCCAACCCCAGTCGAATATTTTTGAAGCACATTTCCATTCTGTGTCCCAGTTTAAGTCTGTATTCTTACCATCATCATTTACTTTCATTTCAATTTGGGTTCCAAGGGGACTGACAAAAAAAGTGTAGCCACTTCGGTTGTCGTTGTAGGTATCCAAAGTTACAGCAACAATATCATCATTTTTACTCAGCGCGTCACGGCTTTGGTTTTTCGCAATAACCGGGCTTGCCTGATAGCACAGAAATGTGACGTAAATATTTTCCTTATCGAACCCGAAATAACAAATGGTCTTTTCGGAAGCCAGTTCGCCAGGCAGAGGCTCCATCTGAATAAATTGCGTCGCGCTATCAGCCCCAATCCATTTTTCCGGTTCAAAAATCCCGTCTATTTCCGGAGGAACACCTATAGTGAAAGACTTAATTGTTTTTTGGGCATACGAATACTGAAAAAGGAAGGTCAGTGCGCTTATCAAACAGACAAGATTTTTCATAGGTATCGTCAGTATCACAGTTTACTCATCTATTCATGCTCGTGCCTGTGCTTCAAATTCGGCAAATGAGCCAATCGCTTCCTGCACGAGTTTTATCCAAAGTTGTGTAAATTTTTGAACTTTAAAGAATGATTCTCATGGTTTACTTTGTATTTGCTACCCATAGGCGTTTGGGATTTTTCCCAACAGGAATGGTTGCTGTAACCTGCCATTTCTCAATATCAATAATGCTTGCATCATTGGAAGAAGTGTTGCTCACAATGGCGAATTTGCCATCGGGGGTAAGTTCTATCCAGTTCGGATTTTTCCCAACCTTTATGTTATTTAAAATTTTATCGCTTGCCACATCAATGGCCGTTACATCATCTGAAAACTGGCTTGTGAGATAAACCGTTGTGCCATCGGGCGAAACACAAAGTCCGTGTGCTGCCTTTCCTTCGCTGTCAAATTTTAAAGTTGGCGGCAATTGCACCCATGTAACGATTTTATTTTGTGCCACATCAATTTTTACAAGTCCGTGAAACCAACGAATGGTCAGATAAATAAATTTTCCGTCAGGTGTTGCCGTCATTACTCTCGGAAATCCGAAAGTTGAAATTTCCGCAGCTACTTTCATTTCGTCCAGATTGATCTTGACTATTTTATTGTCCCCTTCGGAAGTGACCCAAGCGGTTTTACCATCAGGCATAGGCAATACAATGTGAGGATTTCGAGCTACCGGAATTGAATTGACCAGTTTCCACTCTGTAGTAGAAATAACATCTACTTTGTGTTCGGCATTAATGGCGGTTAAAATATATTTCCCATCGCGACTGAAACTCAACTGGTGCGGCACTTTACCAACTGAAATAGACTGGGTTACGGTGTTGTTGGCTGCACTGATTATTGAAACCGAATTGTCGCCCTCATTGCTCACGGCAATCCAGTTCCCATCGGGCGAAACGGCTGCCCCATGTGGTTTGTTGCCTGTTTTTATGTCGGCTATTTTCTGATTTTTCTGAATATCGACTACTGAAATAAAATTGTCGCCGAAGTTTGTTATGTATGCCTTTGGTGTTTGGGCAGAAGCGATAATGCCAATGAGGACAAATAAAATACTGTGAATTGTTTTCATACTTAAATTGTTTTAATAATTAATCCAATGACTGCTGCAATTAAAATGATGTAAGGCTCTTGAATTTTTTTGATATAAATTAATGCGATAATAGTTGCTAATGCAATAATTGCAGAGGTAATGTCTGTGATGCTGCGAATGCCAATGATGACAACTGCACCAACTAAAGCGCCGATAATTGATGCTGTGATACCATCGACAAATGCTTTGATACTTGCATTTTTTGCAATTTTTTTAAAGAAAGGTGCAGGAATAACCGTAAGCAAATAGCAAGGAAGAAAGGTAGCCGATGCTGCCATACATGCGCCGGGAAAACCTGCAACTAAATATCCGATGAAACCAACAGTGATTACAACTGGACCTGGTGTTATCATGGCAACAGCTACTGCATCAACAAATTCTCTTTCGGTTAACCATTTATATTCAATCACTGCCCCACCATGAAGGAATGGTACAATTGCAAGTCCGCTTCCAAAAACAAACGCACCTGCTTTAGTAAAGAACCATGCAATTTGTCCAAGTGTATTCCACTCAAATTGCCAAAAGCCGATTGCCGTGAGGAAAATTGAATGGGCTGCTAACGGTTTCTTTATCCATTCAGGCGGCGCTTTTATATACATATAGATAAGTCCTGCGGCAACAAAAAGTAATACCTTTTCTGATTGTGTAATGACGGTAACAGCTAACCCTACAATGTATAACAGCCACAGCAGCCATTTTTCTTTGATGTGTGCGACATTGATCTTACTGACTGATTTTATTGTGAGTTTGTAACTACTTAATGCAATGATGCCGATAACGGTTGCCCCAATACCGTAAAAAACGGCTTGCATCCAGGGAAGCCCACCGTAAAGTTTGTACGCCATTCCCAAAAGTACAACCATAATAAAAGATGGGATTACAAAAGCAAGACCTGCCAGTGTAGCACCGAAAATTCCATAATGAACAAAGCCGATATAAATGCCTAACTGTGCAGCAAGAGGCCCCGGAGCAAGTTGAGCAAGCGCTAAACCTTCTTTGTATTCTTCTTCGGAAATCCATTTGCGTTGTTCAACTAAGTCGCGGTGCATGTACCCAACCAAAGCAACAGGGCCGCCAAAACCTGAATAGCCAAGTTTCAAAAAATATAAAACCAGCTGGCGTAAACTATATTTCGGTTTTGATTCTGTTGTCATAATGGCAGGTCATGATTCCATGTATTGCATTCATCATAAACGTATTTTGCCCAACTATAAAGGGCATCATATATTTTCATTCCTATTTCCAGCATTTCAGGATCACATATTCTACATTAGGAAGGTCGAAGGGTATTGCGCCCAACTCTTTGGCTTTAGTTAATACCATTTCTGTTGGAACAAAAACAAATTGAGCTTCCTTATCCACAAAGTTCTTAATTAACCAAGGGCAGGCTATACGGTCAATTTTTGGTCGTTCTCGGGTTATCCATTGCATATCTCTTTTATTTATTTAGGCAAATAAACAGAGATAGATTGTGTAAAAATAGAATAGTATTAACTATTTGTATGTGGATTACTTTTCAGGATACCTTTTTTGAAAGTTGATGGATTTTGACCTGTATGCAATTTGAAAATCCGGGTAAAATGGCTTTGGTCTGAAAATCCGGTAAGATAGGCTATTTCAGTGAGGGAGTGATTAGTAGAATGAATAAGCTGAATGGCTTTCTCTATTCGAAGTTTTCTGATATACTCCCCAAAAGTAAGATCGTCAAAATATTTCGCAAATTCTCTCGAAAGGTAGGCGGGGTGAACATCCAGATTTTTGGAAATATCTTTTAAACTAAGAGCAAGATTGATGTCTATCTGGTCTTGTATTATTTCCTTCAACTCCTTAGCCCATGAGGGGATTTTCTTTTTTAAACCGGTCTTTTCCTTTAAAAATTTATTATAAATATCAAGCAGTAGATTTTCAAATGGGCTTTGGGTGTGCTTTTCCTGCTGTAGATATTTTGCCCAGCTATAGAGTGCATCATAAATCAGCATCCCTTTTACCAGCAGTTGGTGGTCGTCGGTAATGTTATAAGAAAGCCCGGCAGAAATTGCCCATAACCCACTGGCTTGATTGGCAATATCATGTCTATCTGTGTCGGCGCCACGTACAATTACAGCAAGTGTTTGAACTGCAGGGTCTGTAATTTTATACTTCTCAATAAAGTAGTCAAAAGTGCAATGGTGTCCATAATGTGTATGTTCTACATCAGGTACATCAAATGGAATAGCATTTAGCTCTTGTGCTTTCGCTATTACTTTATCAAAGGGTACATAAATTATTTCGGCCTCCTTGTCAATGAAACGTTTAATTAGCCAAGGACAGGCAATTCGATCAATTTTAGGTCGTTCACGGGTTATCCATTTCATGTTTTAAAACTTGGTATGATAAAAATTGGGCTTGTCAAAGTTACAAAATTGCATATCTCAACAAGCCCAACAAATAATTATCTACCACTCGTACTATTTTAGGTAAACCATTTCCTGATTGTTTATAAATGATAAAAGAAGACAAGCGGTATGGTTCTTTTTAAAACGTAACCGTTTTATCGGCCCAAACCACCACCTTCCAAGGTTCCCCCGTAACCCAAGAATCATAATCAATTGTTTTTATTACGGAATTTTTTTGAAGTTTGTAATATTTTTATTTCTTTTTCCATTCTTCAAGGTGGGCTAACATTTGTCCAGTAGTGAAACCTGTATTGTCATCGTTGTCCATGCCATCGAGGAGTTTATCAATCTCTTGCTCCGTTGCCTTGCGGCCCGGCAAAATCCAGTCATCCCCTGACAATGGTTTCACGGGCTTATCTATCGAAACGGATTTTACATACCCTAAAGTGCGGAGAAAGGTTGCAATGGCTTTCGCATCCGACGGATTGTCAATACTTGCTCTTAGTGTTGTCATGGCAGGAAAAAATTAAACAAAACTACAAATCTTTGAACACTGTTTTTCTCCCTTTGATTACAACAAAACCCCCTTTACCAAATCCTTCGATTGGGCTTTCAATCTCTTCATTATTAAGTTCGGTCAATGTTTGGAAAATATCAGATACCTTGAAATCATTGTTTTCAATCATTTCAATCATTTCAGGAACCGAATAAAAATTGGCATCCCTGTAAAATTTACTTTCATCCTTGCCTTTTTCAAGTATCTGGCCCAATGTGCTTTCCTTGTCAATAAATGCAATGATTATTTCACCATTTGGTCGCAAAATCCGGTGGACTTCACGTATGGCTTTGGCAGGGTTGGTAATGAAACATAGAGAAGTAATGAAAACCGCGAAATCGAAGCTGTTATCAGGATAGGGCAAATCTTCTGCAAACCCCTTTTCGACTTTGAGGTTTCGTTTTCTGGCATATTCCAACATATTGTCCGATGGGTCAATGCCATATTGGATGCCCAGTTGCCCAGCGAAGATTCCGCTGCCAATACCTATTTCAATCCCTTTTTTGCCAACAGGAACTGCTTGTTTTAAGGCAAGCAATTCCGATTGAAATGTATTTTCATTCTCCCTGAACCAGGCTTCGTATTCGTTGGGAAACAGGTTAAAAGGGCTTTCCTGCATGGTTTAAAATGTTAAAACCTTGTCGCTGTCGGCTACCCAATCAGCCAAAAATCCCATTGTTGATTTGTTCGCTCCTTCAAAGTATGGGTGGTTTTTGTAAATGCCGCAGCGGGCCATACAGGTTCCACAAACCTCAACGGGGACTCCATTGGTAATCAAATCGCGCAACATTTGCGCCAAATCCTGATCGTAGCCAACAGGTGGTTTGCAAACATCCCTCGCCATATCCACCGAGTCATTCATGAGGAAAATTCTGACTTCATGTCCTTTTTTTCTTAAAGTTTCAGCCAAACGAAGTCCATTCCATGTTACATCGGTTTCGTCATAAGGCTCGCGATTAAAAATGATAAGTACTTTTTCCATTTTTGTTTTGTTTAGAATGTTAATACAATTTTGTTTTTACGAATCAGTTCATACAGATCGGCCAGGGAAGAGTATTTACAAACTTCCGGCTCGTTATTCTTACGGCTTTGCAAGCAAGTTCCACAGCCCAGAATAACCCCGCCGTTCTCCAAAAACTTGTCGGCTTGCTCTTTCATGTCCTTATCTGTTTTTACCATACTATCCAGTTCGACACCTTTCCCAAGCAAAAATATACTTACTGTATCTCCTTGATTTTTAGAGTAGTTTGCCAAACGCAAAGCATTCCAAACTGTTTCGGTGTCGTTCGAATAAATAACCATTCCAATAGTGGTAGGTTGCTCTTTTGGCTCTTTGGACGATTTTGCATAAATACTACTGGTAAATACTACTGTCAGGATTACCAGAAAGACAAATTGTTTCTTCATAGATTGTTGATTAAAATTATTATGTGAGTTTTTTTATAGCATTGACAAGCACTTCGATAGTAAAATCAATTTCTTCCTTCGTCGTATGTTTTCCGGTTGAAATCCTGACTGTTGCCGCCGCTGTCCTGAAATCAAGGTTCATTGCCTGAAGGACCGAAGAAATGGTTGTTTCTCCGGAATGACAGGCCGAACCAGTTGAAATCAAAACATCGCTGCTGATGAAAGAAGCCAGCGTGTGCGCACTTACATTTTCGAAAGCCACACTCAGCGTATTGGGCAGGCAATTTTCAAGATCGACGTTTACATGAACCTGATTGCCGAGTTGTGAAATCAGGCCATTGAGCAACCTGTCGCGCGAAACCTGCATGTTTTGATGATTCTGTTTGGAATCGCGCAGAGCCACTTCGCAGGCCTTCCCAAGTCCGACAGTGTGAATGACATTTTCAGTTCCCGGGCGGATGCCTTTTTCCTGTCCGCCACCGTGCATCAGATTTTCGATCAGCGTTCTCTTCCGAATGTACAGTGCGCCAATGCCTTTGGGTGCATACAATTTATGTCCGGCAATGGTCAGCAGGTCAACACCCAGTTTATCGACATCCGTTTCAATTTTTCCGACCGACTGTGACGCGTCGGTATGAAAAACAATATTATTTTGCCGGGCAATTGCCCCGATTTCCTGAATAGGCTGAATCGTCCCAACCTCGTTGTTGGCATGCATGATCGTAATCAAAACTGTATCTTTTCTGATCGCGTTTTCAACATCTTTTGGATCAACCCTTCCATATTGATCGACCTGAAGATAGGTGATATCATAACCTTGTGAACTCAGGTATTTGCAAACCTCAGTTACTGCGGGGTGTTCGATGGCCGAAGTAATAATGTGCCGCCCTTTATCGCTGTTTGCCCATGCAATCCCTTTAATTGCAAGGTTATTCGATTCGGTTGCGCAACTGGTAAAATAGATTTCTTCCGGTTGGCTGTTAATCAGTCCGGCAACCTGCGCCCGTGCTTTTTCAACGGCTTCTTTATTGCTCCGTCCGATTGAGTATGAACTGGATGGATTTCCAAAGTGTATTTGTAAATAGGGCAGCATTGCACTTGCAACCTCCGGATCGATGGGAGTTGTTGCATTGTAATCGAGATAGACTGGTTTTTTCATGATTAAAGTTTAATGGGAATGCCGATTAACTTTCCACCTGTTTGGAGCAGATTTTTATAGAATGCTTTTTTTAAGCCGATCGGACTTAACCACCACTTTTCGAAAAGCACTTTCCCGATGTGCCATTTTCTGCCAATCTGTTTTAAATGAACCTGTGGATGAGGTTCACCGAAAAAATCACCGTAAGCAAATCCTGCCAAATCCTCACCGGCTTCGAGCATACAATAACCATCGGCACAAAATTTTTCATCCGCTTTTTCACCTTGAATTTCCCTGACAATGTTTTTTGCCACAACTTCAGCCTGCAAATGGGCAAAAACCCCGGCTTTGGGCAGCATCATCGGTTTATCNNGGATTCACATCTACCCAGCCGTTTGCATTCGCCAAATCTGATGTGCGAATAACCCCGGGAGCCTGGTGAGGTGGAATAACGATGAGCAGATCATATTCAAAAGTATCTTTTCCATTGAAAAACAGTTGTTTTGATCTGGTGTCAACCGAATTAAGCTGCATCGACGGATGGAAGCGGATTCCTTTTTGATCAAGAATACTTTTTACCGCATTGCCAAGTTCCGGTCCGGCAACAGGCAGAGGTTGAGACTCCGGAGTAAAAAGGCTGATTTCAACTTTCTCCCGAATTCCTTTTGACTTGAGGAAATCTTCAACAAGCATTGCACCTTCGTGGGGTGCGCCGGGGCATTTGTAGGGCATCGATGAAATTACTACTGCAATTTTTCCGCCTGAAAAGTTTTTCAGCGTTTCATGTATTCTTTCCGCGCCTTCCAGTGTATAAAAGGTTTGGATGCTTTCGTCCCAACCCTGAATTTTTTCAGGGGCTAAGTCGGCGCCAAGCGCTATGACAAGAAAATCATAACGATATTCTTTCCCGCCAGCTTTTACTTTTTGTTCAGCCGGAATAATTTCACTTACAATAGCATTTACTAATTCAATATTCTTTTTCAGTAGCGATTTGAGCGGGACACATATTTGCTTTTTCTTACGGTCGCCGTTCATCAGCCACAGATACGAAGGGGCGAATGTGTGCTCTTTATTCTTTTCGATCAGGATAATTTTGTGTTCCCCGCCTAAACGATCGCTAAGTTCATTCGCGGTTACAATTCCGCCAACCCCGCCTCCTAAAATTACAATTGTTTTCATACGCTTAATTTATTTGATTGCTTTCTAATTGTTTGATTTTCCACTCCGGATAACCTTGGTCCAATCGGCGGACGTGGTATCCCTGTTCTTTCAGAAGTTTCACGGCTTCGTCGGCCAGAACGCAAAACGGTCCACGGCAATAGGCAATAATCGCTTTGTCTATGGCTATGCTTTTCAGGCTGTCCATCAGTTCACTCATGGGGATTGAGACAGCCCCGGTGATATGCCCGAATTCGTATTCAATTGATGGGCGAACATCCAGCAGCAATATATTTTCGGCTTCAATCATTTGCTCCAGTTCACCAAGACTAACAGCATTCTGCGAGTTATTGTCTTCCCGCTGACGGTTCATAATTTTTTCCAGTTCAGCTATTTCCTGCGAGCCATAGCGGATCACATGCTGATAAACGGATAAAAAATCATCGTTGATCAACGAGTAATACACGTATTGCTTTTCCTTGCGGGCCTTTACAATGTTGTTGTTTTTCAAAACCTGAAGGTGCTGTGAGGCATTGGCAAAAGTCAGGTTGGTGGTTTGTACAATGCCTTCAACGCTTTTTTCGCCTTGCGAGAGCATTTCAATTATTTCTAAACGATTAGGATTTGATATGGCTTTGAGCATTTTGGCCAGCCCATCATACATGGCATCTTTAAATTCGCGACCTTTCATTTTTATCTGTATTAAAATGATTCGGCGAATATAGAAAAGTTATTCAAGTATTCAATATATTTATTGAATACTTGAATAACTATTTTTTAACTATTTATTTTCGGTATAAGCAACACTCCGGAAGCTCTTTGTAAACTGCATCTGTAGCTTTGTACTTTTCGGTGTCGTGACCAACTTTGGCAATCGCTTTCTGAATAGCATCTGAATTCGTTTTGGCACCGTCAAACTGAACATGCAGCATTTTTGTTTCCGAACTCCATTCGGCTGAAGCGACTCCTGAAACCGATTTGGCTGCGGTTTCTATCCGGTCTTTGCACATCTCGCAATTGCCTGAAACCTTAATTTGCCGATGGTCGGTTGCAGCACTCATCCGATGACTTCAAGTCATCGGATGAGTAACTGTCGTGTGATGAATGGACTGAACAACAATGTTCTTGATTTTTTCGATAATCCGTCTTTTAGTATCGTCAATCAACTCGAAACCATAACTCACAAGTGATTTCCTGAGTTTTACCAAATCATCCTGCTGAATTGGATTTGCTGTTTCCACATTGCCAAATGAAATTCGGACAGGCGGATAACCCAAACTTTCGAATACCTGCTGTACCACCATGATACAACGGTTACATACCATATTTTTGATATATAAATTCATAGGCAATGAAGTTAACAAATATGTTTCAATTAATTTGTAATCTCATTCCTGTAAATGCAAGTTCGTTCTCACTTTTCTTTTGCAACATTTATATAAACTTTCTGCATCAATATTTTACTTTTTTCTAAGTTTCAAATAAATCCCAACAATAACCACAAGAATTGCAATGCCAATAATTAAGCCCCAGCCCAATCCATTTCCCATTCCCCAACCATTATTCATACCATCCATCATAATATTCCTCCTTAAATTAAAAAATTAGATTTTTATAAATTTTTGTTACATAGATGCAATAGCCCGTTCGAGTTTTTCTTTTATTTCTCCGGCTATTCCGGCAAGATCAGGGTTTTCAATGGCCATCATTGAAGCAACCGGATCGACTGCTGCAACTTCAATTTCATTGTTTCCCAATTCCTGGATGATAACACTGCACGGAAGCATCGTTCCAATTTTATCTTCCTGCTGCAATGCTTTATAGGCATAAGCCGGGTTGCAGGCTCCGAGTATTTTGTATTTCCGGAAATCGACATTCAGTTTTTCTTTCAGTTTTTCCTGAAGGTTAATTTCGGTAAGTACTCCGAAGCCTTCTTTTTTTAACGATTCGGTTACAAGTAGAACTGCCTGGTCAAAATCTGAACTAATTTTTTTGCTAATGTAATACTTCATGATTTACAATTTTAATTTATTTTCAAGAACTTAGATATCATAGATTTATTTTCTATTTCATTTTATGATCCATTCCTTCCATTTTATTCATACCCTTCATGCCTTTCATTCCTTTCATATCCATCTTTCCTCCCATGTTTTTATGCATCATTTCCATCATTTCCGGATTTTCCATCATGTTTTTACACATGGAGGACATCATAGCGGTGTCACTTTTACATGTTTCCATCATACCGGTCATCATACTCTGCATCATAGCGGGGTTTTCTTTCATCATTTTCATCATTGTTCCATGCTCTTCCATCATCATCATAGTCATTTTTTCATTTCCCTTCATCATCATTTTACTGTTTTCACTATTCATCATAGTCTCCATCATTTCTTTTGACAGATTGCTATCATTTGCAATGGTGTCCATGATAGCTTTTTTTGTATCCTGATTTGAAAGAATTTTGTTTACATCTGTACCGGACTGGCACGATGCGAACAGAGCAACTAAAGCAATAAACAAGGTGATTTTTTGTAATGTTTTCATGATTTTAATTTTTAATTGTGAATATTTCAATTAACGAATTTGATTCTTTTAAGTCTAAAAAGTGTTACAAAATATTTGAAAAATCTTATATAATACACACATTTCCAAATCTGTACAGTTGCCAGGTCTTTCAGTTCAAAAACTTCAGGGCAAATTTCTTCGCACAATCCACATGCGATGCAAACTTCCTCTATCCAAACTTTTTTAATAGTCATTATTTTTTTGTATTTAAAAGTTTATAATTTCAAAAATCTGCTGCGTTACACTTTTGCTCCCGGCGGATCTGCAACTCCTCCTGGTGGAAGAATATCCGGCAATTCAAGTCTTGCCACTCCAATCCGGTTGTCGGCCATCCCATAATAGACATCGAAGCGGTCGGGTAAGCCAAGATCATCGCGCCGGTCAATGCCGGTGGGGAACACAACATTGGGTACGATTCCATTGCGTTCTTCCGGCATCAGCGGAGTCAGTACCGGCTCCACCGAACGATATAGAATCTCGCGCGGATGCTCCTTCGAGAGTATCATTACGCCTGCCGAGTATTGCAGATGAAGTTCCCCGTTGCCTGGCTTCTTCACTTCATTTACACCGTGGTAAACAATCAGCCAGCCATGACGCGTGAGGATGGGTGGAGCGCCACCACCGATTTTGAGTCGCTCCCATGGTGAAACAGGAGACGCCAACCGGTGATGGGAGTTAAACAGTCCGAAGCGATGTGGTTCGGATCCGTCTAAGCCCATCGGGCAGTAAGATATCCAGATGCTTTCATGTTCGATATCTACTTCACGGCACGCTGCCTCACAGGCAGTTTCCTCAGGAAGAGTGTCTGGGAAAAGTGGCCGGTGAATGATACCCAACTGCATTTTTCCGGCATGATTGGGAATGGCGATGGGGAAAAAGCTGGCGTCCTTGTTGTTTACATGAGCAAAATCAATTCCCATAAATGATTCAAAAGTCACTAATTCCAGGCGCTTCCAGTGAAACAAATCCTCCGACATGGCAATAGCGATCCGCGGACCAATGGTCGAATGTGCTGTGTAAGTCATCAAATAGCTTTTGAGCGGCTCAACAAAAGTTACCCTGGGATCCTCGCATCCACCGCTGCCTTTTGCCCGAAATTCATAATCAGCTTCAGGTTCCAGGGCAATACCGAGCCTTTCAGCGCCTACCGGATCACCGGCATCGTTAAACAGAACCTTTGCAATGCCAATTCGTGAATAATTTCCCTTTGCAACAAGTCGCGGAAACAGGTAAAGTTCACCATCGGAACCACGAACGGCCGCCGGATTCAAAACACCTTCCACCTCCATCGGATTGCCAGGCTGCGGTTCCATGATTTGTCCCAGGCGTTTCAACTGAAAGGTATTTATCGATTGAACGTTATCCACAACAGCCTCCAGACTTACCTTCCGACATGATACCTGCAGGGGTGGACAGAAACTTTTGCCGACAGTGGTCGCTGCAAAAGTAAAATATCTTTCCATCGCGTTCGGCTTGGAGAGCGGTTATCTTGTCCACGGTCATTCCGCAGATGGGGTCTTTGGTCATTGATTTCGAATCTTTCATAATCATGTTTTTTTTGTTTGTTAATATTACTTTTTGATTTTGGCTGTCAGGTTTTTCCCGTTAATTAAAAATTCCTGTAACCGTTCTTTAAAATTTGATTATTTTTTGGATCCGGGTTTTGGTTTGGCCTTGCCTGTATTTCGGTGCCCGGTTTTTATTTTATGTTTAGTCCTGGCTTTGGTATCATGTTGATGCCTGGCTTTTACTACAGGTTTTGGCTCGTCTGTGACTTTAGGTTCGCTTTTAGTTACTGGTTGAGCTTCAGCTTTGGTTTCCGTTTCCGGAATTTCCTGCTCCGTTTTCTCCATATCCATTACTGCCCTAACGTCCTCGCGTCCCAGTTCTTCGTAAAATTCATGAACCCGTTTGACGATTTCAGGACTCACAGAGGAAGGTATATTGGTATTTTCTTCAGGCTTGTTCCCACCTTTAGTTTCCGTTTCGTCTTTTTCTTCAGGCTTTTTCTCATCGGTTACTTCAGGCAACTGCTCGTCTTTGCCTTCTGATTGAGGTTCAGATTTTGCTTCAGGTTTGATATCTTCCTTTGCTTCAGGCTGAGAATCGTCCTTAGCTTTAGCCTCATCTTTTGCTTCCGGTTGAGAATCATCTTTTGTTTCTGGCAACTGATCGTCTTTGGCTTCTGATTGAGGTTCAGATATTGCCTTAGGTTTGGAGTTATCCTTTGCTTCTGGCTGAGAATCGTCTTTAGCCTCATTCTCGTCTTTGGAATCCGGTTTAGGCTCGTCTTTCAGTCGCAACATGCCCGCGTTGACAGCCACGATTACCGTACTAACGGACATCAGCGCCGCACCAATAGCGGGAGTGAGCAGTATGTTCCAGGCATAAAGTACGCCGGCGGCCAGTGGCAATGCCACAATATTGTAACCTGTTGCCCATATCAGGTTTTGAATCATCTTGCGATGTGTGGCTTTCCCAAACAGAATCAGGTTCACGATATCCTTTGGATTACTGTTTACCAGGACAATGCCCGCAGTTTCTGCTGCAATATCACTTCCTGAACCCACAGCAATGCCCACATCGGCCTGTGCAAGCGCTGGCGCGTCATTTACGCCATCGCCTGTCATGGCTACAAATTCGCCTTTGCCCTGAAGTTCTTTTATCTTTTCTAATTTTTGATCGGGCAATACTTCGGCAATAAAACTGTCCAAACCCAATTTGTCGCTTACGCTTTTTGCTACTTTACTGTTATCGCCGGTAAGCAATATTGATTTAATGTGATTTTCTTTTAAGGTTTTGATTGCTTCGGCTGATTCAGGTCGTATCTCATCCGACAAAGCAATGTAACCTGCCAGTTCATTATTGATGATTACAAATACAACCGTTTCAGTATCATCGGCTTTGAAGTCATCGGGAACGGCAATTTTATTTTCTTTCAAATAGCCAGGACTAACAACCAATACCTTTTTACCTTCCACAGTGGCCTCAATTCCTTTCCCGGTAATAGCTTTAAAATTTTCTGTTGAAGGAATATCGACAGATAAGTCTTTTGCTTTTAGAAGAATACCGGTTGCAATAGGATGCTCTGATTGTTGTTCCAATGCAGATGCTATCCGGATGATTTCATCTTCAGTAAGTTCTTTTTTCAGGGAAACGATTTTTGATACTTCAAACTTACCCACGGTAAGGGTACCCGTTTTATCGAATACGATGGTTGTGATTTTTCTTGAATTTTCAAATGCTATCCTGTTCTTGATCAGCAACCCGTTTTTAGCCGATACGGCTGTTGATTTTGCCACTACCAAAGGCACTGCCAATCCTAAAGCATGAGGACAGCTAATAACGATTACCGTAACCATTCTTTCCATGGCAAAGGCTAATGTTTCTCCAGTTAAAAACCAAAACAAAAATGTACCAATACCTGCAACAATTGCAATAATGGTCAACCATTTGGCAGCCGTGTCGGCCAGTAACTGGGTTTTGGATTTTGATTTTTGAGCATCATCAACCAATTTTACCAATTGTGAAATGTAAGAATCTTTTGAGGCATGGGATACGGTCACTTTAATCGATCCATTCCCGTTAATTGAACCTGCAATTACTTTTTGGCCTTTTATTTTCTGAACAGGCTTTGATTCTCCGGTAATCATGGATTCATTCAGGTAGCTTTCCCCTTCAAGGATTATTCCATCGGCGGCAACTTTTTCACCCGGTTTTACAAGAATGGTATCGTTCTCTTTCAGCGTTTCAGTCTTTACATCATGCATCCTATCAGGCATTACCATGTGAGCATTGGCTGGCATCAACTGAACCAGTAACTCTAATTCTTTTGATGCTCCTGCAATTGATTTCATTTCGATCCAATGCCCTAAAAGCATGATCAGGATTAGCGTTGCCAGTTCCCAAAAAAAGTCCTCGCCTTTTAAGCCAAAAACAATGGCAGCGCTGTAAAAATAAGCTACTGTTATGGCAAAGCCTATTAAAAACATCATGCCCGGCGTCTTTGTTTTTATTTCAGTAACCAATCCTTTAAAAAAGGGCCAGCCACCGTAAAAAAACACTACTGACGATAAGGCAAGTAAAATATACTTAGAACCTGTAAATTGCCAATCGACACCCATAAATTTCTGTATCATGGTTGATAACAGGATGATGGGAACCGACAGGATAAGTACCACGTAAAAACGCTTTTTAAAATCAGCAATCATCATGGCATGATGGTTATGCCCTTCCATACCCATTGACGGGTTGTCCCCAGGTTTCATGGCGCCATGGTCCATTTTTGAATGATCGTCTGTTGCCTTTTTTGCAGGCATTTCGGGTTCGTGTTGATGTAAATGTTCCATTTTAATATTTTGAATTGCATTATAACTCTTCCTTGACTTCACCACAGGGTGGCATTTTACTTCCAAAATATGGATTTTGAACAGTTTTGCTGTCGCTGATCCAATATGCTCCTTTACCGTCAAAAGCCATTGGGCAGAAGATTGCAAATAAATTTCCTTGTTTTAATCCGAAACTTTTAATGGTACAATACACGATTTCAGAGATATGGCTGAATTTATTGGTCAATTAGAAATTGTTTGCTTTTTATCCTTAATAAAATTGAGTTTATAATTTTTTATTAAATGAAACATTATATATGGCTGCAATGCAAGCACCGATCAGCCAACAAAGAATAAATGTTTGCACAAGACCCAAGAGTGCTTCTACTGGTGAGATTTCCATTCTTATGATGGTAGAAACATCAATGCCATGCAACAGTGTATTGAAAAATTTAACTGTACTGTCAGTGCCCAATATGAGCCTGACCAATCCACAACCGAAATATAACAATGCACCCGTTAAACCGAATGCTAATCCGAATTTTTTAATGATGATGTGATTCATGTTTATCTGTATTAGTGGTTTCAGAATGTTCTTTATGTCCGTCATGTTCATGATCCCCATGATGCATGGGCATCAACAAATGACAGGCGAACATTGCAACTATAAAAATGAGAAATGTGTAATTTCCGGAAATGCCAAATAATGGCAAAAGGAAAATCAGCAACAGAGGAACTGTGCAACCGATAATCATCCAAGATAAATGCTTGCCCAATGTTTAGTTTTTTAATTTTTTCTTCAGTTCCGCTGTTGTCCGGTCTTCAGGTTCGCTGTTGCCCGATTACTTTATTTACGCACAATCAACACAGAACATTTTGCATGTAATGAAACTGCATGAGAAACCGAGCCCAGCAGAAAGCGTTCAACAACCCCACACCCATGAGAGCCAACGACAATCAAATCAGCGCCGAATGTTTCGGCTTCTTCGAGAATGACGCTCTTTGGAGCACCTTCAATAACAACAGTTGTAATAGTTAACATGGGATTTTTCTTACGCAAAAATTTCGCTGCATTTTCGATCGTATTCTTTGCCGCTTTTAAAGCAAAGCGGTCGGATTCAGCATAAAACTCTTGAGACACACCCAACGGTCCCTCAGTCGTTATTAACGGAATCTTTTCGTAAGCAGAAACAATGTGTACTTTCGTGTTGAGAGGAAATAATCTTCGGGCTACCTCCTCAATTGCTGCTTTGCTATGTGCAGAGCCATCTATAGCTAAAAGTATTTTCATATCATTTATCTAAAAATCTAACGTGAAGCTATCCGCAACAACTCCCACCTTTGGTTTTAGCTTTTGATTTTACCGGTTGCTTCTTTTCTACCAGGTCCATACCGCACTTTGTGCATTTACCCGACTTGTCGCTAACTACATCCGGGTGCATGGGGCAGGTGTAGGATATTGCCACATTATTCATTTCTTTCAAATCCATACCGCATTTGGTACATTTGCCGGGCTTGTCACTTACAACATCCGGGTGCATAGGGCAGTTGTAGGATTGTGTCACATTATTCATCTCTTTCAAATCCATTCCGCACTTTGTGCATTTACCTGGCTTGTCGCTTACAACATCCGGGTGCATGGGGCAGGTGTAGGATTTTGCCACATTATTCATTTCTTTCAAATCCATTCCGCATTTAGGACATTTGCCGGGCTTATCTGACCTTACATCGGGATGCATAGGGCAGGTATAATAAACCGAACTCTTTTGCATTTCTGTCTTTGTTAATGTTGATTGTTCTTTGTCTGATTTGGTTTTGCTTTGTGCAAAAGCCATTGTGCCGCTTATTATTAAAGCGAGTACTGTTATTAGAATTTTTGTTTTCATCTTGTTTAATTGTTTAAATTTTTCTTCAGTTCCGCTGTTACCCGGCCTTCAGGTTCGCTGTTGCCCGAATATTTTGAATAAATACTCTATTTTTTCTCTATCAAGGTCATACCGCATTTTGGGCATTTGCCGGGTTTATCCGATCTCACCTCAGGATGCATGGAACAGGTATAGATTACCCCTGCTTCCTTTTTTTCGCTTTTTGAATTTTTCATTTTTTGAATTATTTGTGATTTTTTAAAATTGATGTTAATAAATTGGTTAATAGCATCATCCGTAGGAATACGGATCAAGTATCAAGACCAAAAAAATCCATAGCAGAAAAGGTTGCATAACCTTTCAAACTATATGAATTGGTGGATTTATATCAAATCAGGAAGACACAAATCTTGGGCAAGCTTACAGCGTGTACCAGAAAATTGTCTGGCGGACTGACACTTGTGCTTATAAGATTTATAACGGTGAGAGAATGAATTTCAATATTTACAGGTATAATAAAAACCTGCAAAATATGTTGTGTAAGCGCAGTAAATTCATTAAACGATGGTGCAAAATTGTGATCGACTGCAAGAAAAGAAACCTTATCGTCGCAACAATGTTTTTTGAGATGAATGCCCGGAGAAGAACATTCATCAACAAGACCTTCCATACCACATGAAGCCAGTTCACCCGAAACTGATGCTTTGGTACCTGCAAATTCACCTCCACAGTAGTGAGTGGCAATTGTGAAATGCATGCCCGAAAGCAGGATGAGAAAAGCGAATGATATGGATAATAGTTTTTTCACCTGTAAGCAAAGGTGATTCCTTAAATTCCATGAATCGTTACACAATTCTGGAATAGATTTACATCATTCACACATTTTGATAGCTATAGTGTCCAGTGTTTGAAGGATTCCTAATAAAAAATAGATCGATGAACAGGATCATCGGATCTATTGGCGGAAGTTAAATTAGATTATTTCCGATACAAACAGCACTCCGGAAGCTCTTTGTAAACATCATCCGGAGCTTTGTATTTTTCGGTATCGTGGCCAACTTTGGCTATGGCTTTCTGAATGACATCTGAATTCGTTTTGGCGCCGTCAAACTGAACATGCAGCATTTTTGTTTCTGAACTCCAATCCGCAGTACTTAAGCCGGAAACCGATTTGGCAGCCGTTTCAATCCGGTCTTTACACATTTCACAATTGCCTGAAACTTTAAATTGCAGAGCTTCAGATTTTACACTCACGGGGTGACTTGAAGTCACCCCGTGAGTCTCAACAGGTTGATTCATCATACTCGGTTTACCTTCCAATTGGGCAGCCGCATCCACACTGAACGCTCCCTGAGTCACAATTTCTTCGCCATCTTTCAAACCATCTATTACCACGTAACTGTTTCCAAGTTGTGGGCCAAGTTCTATTTCACGAATATTAAATACAGGTTCTTCTCCCGGTTGTTTCACGTAAACGATGGAGCGTTTTCCTGTCCAAAGCACTGCTGAGCGCGGTATGACCAGCTTATCTTTAAACTCGTCGAGGTTCGATTTGACGATTCCTGTGGCAAACATTCCGGGTTTCAACTTACCACCCGGATTGCTCATTTCCAGCCGGACTTTGGCAACACGGTTAACCGGATCAATGACCGGATCAATAAACATGATCGTTCCGGAATATGCCGATCCGGGCAATGCCTGAATCGCAAATTCCACTTTGTCTCCTTTTTTCAGGAACGGAAGATCGCTTTCGTAGGCATCGAACAAAACCCAAACGCGCGAAAGATCAGAAACTTCGAACAAAACCGATCCCTGACTGACATAGTCGCCATTATTTACACGCCGGGCAGTAACAATACCGTTTGCAGTAGATTCAACTTCCATATTAGCCTGCACCTTGCCCGAATTTTCGATTTCCGAGATTTGCTTATCAGTTAATTTCCATTGATGGAGTTTTTCTTTGGCTGCTTCGTAAATTTCGGGTTGTGCCAGTTTGGTTTTTCCTGCCTCAAGCAGTTCCTGCTGAGCTGTAACCAATTCAGGAGAATAAATGAGCGCCAGCGGCTGGCCTTTTCTCACCATCTCTCCGGTAAAATTGATCATCAACTTTTCAATACGCCCGGGAATATAGGCCACCTGATTTTGCAGCAAACGTTCGTCAGCCTGCACTTTTCCGTAAAGGCGCACTTCTTTTTCCGCATTCTGGCGCGAAACGACCGATGTCAGCACATTGGCCAACTGGGCAGCTTCTTTAGTGAGGTGAATGGCCATCACATCCGATTCGGACGAAGTATTTGAATGGAGCAGGATCAGGTCCATCGCACAAATCGGGCATTTCCCGGGTTTATCCATCCTGATTTGTGGATGCATTGAGCAGGTCCAAATCTCGGCTTTCTTTTCTTCTGCTGAATGATTGTGGCTTTCTTCCACCTTTTCCGGAGAGTGAAAAACCGCCCAGCCAAGAAAAATACCTAAGATCAAAGCACCGGTTGTTAATATAGTTTGTCGTTTCATAGTATCATTTTTTAATATTTCCAAGTCTTTTTAACCATGCAATGGCCGTATTGTTATCCGAAATTGCTTCAATTTTCTTCAACTCATAATCGAGGGCCTGCTGGCGAATGCGAAGGACATCTGTCAATCCTGAACCTGAAACGGAAAAACTTTTCATCAGGATATTAAGCGATTTATCAGCTAGTTCGTGTTGATTATCATAGAGTTTCATTCTGCGTCTGGCATCCTGATATAATTGAATTGCTTCGTAATATTCTGTCTGCAACAAATTAGCAGTGGCCTGATAACCTTGTTTGTTTGCTGTTTTCATCAATTCAACCTCTTCCTGCATGGCTTTGTATTTCTTCCGGTAAATGGGCAAAGTAATGGTCATCATGGGCATAATCATATCTACACCGTTCATATCCGGAGACATTGAATTGATATCTTTCCCGATCAGCGAATAATTCACTCC
>DMSQ01000103.1:1233-2813 GCA_003457135.1 Prolixibacteraceae bacterium | reverse complement strand
CCGGGAGTACAGAATCCGCATTGCAGGGCATCGTGATCAACAAAGGCCTGCTGAAGAGGATGGAGCTTACCGGTGACCGACAGGCCTTCGATAGTGGTTATCTTTTTTTCGGCCACATCGTCCATGGTTATGCCGCACGATCTCACTGCTTCTCCGTCAATGATTACTGTGCATGCTCCGCAGTAACCTTCGCCACACCCATATTTGGTGCCAGTCATGTTGAAATTGTTCCGGAGAGCCCAGAGCAAGGTTTGACCTTTTTCAAGTGGGATTTCCACTTTNNTTAAGTTCAAATTTGATAGTTTCTGCCATGTTAATTAGTATTATTTAGTTCATGCGTATAATCATCCGGTGTGTCAATGTCTCTTACGATTTCCGGGCAAAAAGTTTCTACTTCAAAAATATCATCCGGAAATTTCTGTGCAACCGACCTCAAACCAACCTCGGGATCGAGGTTCGATAGTTCAAAGCGGTACTTCAGGTCGTATAAAGGCGGATGACCGCGTTTACCGCTGAAGAGAGGTATGACAATTCCTTTTCCTGAATTTTTCCAGCCTTCAACCACTTTCTGCACGGCATTTTCAGGGATGAATGGCTGATCGCCTAAAAAGATCAGGACTGCCCGCGCATTTGCAGGCAATGCTTTCACTCCTGAAATCACTGAGGAATGCATTCCTTCCCTGAAATTTCCATTCCTGACCGTTTTTACCGGCCATGATTTCAACAATTCAGCAATTTCGTCATGATTGGCCCCCAGCACAACCATCACCTTGTCAATACCTGAATTCAGGATGTTTTCGACCACCTTCTCAACGATGGATTTTCCGTTGAAAGGCAACAGAAGTTTTTGTGTTCCCATCCGGGTTGACAGGCCTGCCGCCAAAACGATGGCCCAAATGTCATTCATGGTTAGCGATTTTTTTGAGATATATTCATCCCGTTCAAAGGTTTCTGTTTTTTGCTCTGGCAAGTTGTTAATTCAAACTGTCGGTCCGAATAGAATCAATGGTCTGAATGAAATTGGTGGAATCGGCCACAAAAACCCGTTTGGTAAAAAGGCTGTCGGTTGCAGTGACTTTTCCTGATTCGAGGCTGATTTGATTATTCATAACCGAGAAAAACAACATTACTGACACCAGTCCGGCTTTCAGTCCCATACTTTGAGTGGAAAACAGCCAACCCAAAAAGCTGACAAAAGAGTTCTGCTTCAGCTTAGAACCACTGTTTTTCAGTAAAAAAGAATACATCAACCGNNGAAGTTCAAGTATTTCGGCCACCACTTTAATCGAAAATCCTTCGCGGTAGCGCAGCAAAAATGCAGAACGATGTTCCTCTCCCATTTGATCGAGCGTTTGAAAGATTTTTTCAATCATCTCTTCCGGTCCTATGGTCGAGTCGTTCAGAAAATCAAACCTCGGTTCAAGGACTTCATATTCCAGATATTCCTGACGGACACCACGGCGGCGGTATTCATTTTTGCACATATTATTGGCAACCGAATAGAGCCAGGTTGGGAAAGAATAAGCCAGATTATAACTTTCAGGTTTTTCAATGATTTTCATAAAAAGTTCCTGTAAAAA
>DMSQ01000103.1:0-1204 GCA_003457135.1 Prolixibacteraceae bacterium | reverse complement strand
ATCAGAATGAAACCCAAAGTTAGTAAACTGATCATCAGTATCAATCCAATGTATTTCTTTTTTTGAAAGATCATGCCTTTTTAGTTTCTGTACACGCTAAAACTGAAAGGTTCACCTGAGTTCAAAAAAAAACACCAATAAAGATTTTTTCAACTCCTTTATTGGTGTTCTCCCCTGATAATCCCAGGTTAGAGCCTGCTCCACGGTATTGCAGCCAACATAACAATTAACGCAATAAAAAAGAAGATAAAAGCGGTTTTGAATTTTTTCCGGTCAACTTTGGCCTTTTTCGATTTGGCACGACCGATGTGCACTAAGACAACTGCAATCAACATCATTGACAAATGTTCGACGGCATAAAAGCGCAGATTTGCATCTTTCATGGCTGTGCTAAAATTGCTGAGGGCAAGTTTAGTGACTGGGCTCAGAAAGAAATAAAGCGCCAAACCGGTTAGTAACTGCAAATCAACTAACGAGGTAAATACAATTCCTAAAATATTGTCGGTCTTTTTCCAGCGTCGGTTACCGAGCCATCCGGCAAGGTATTTAGCCAAAGTAATAACCAAACTAAGCAAAAGTAACCATCGTAAGATATCATGAACGATCAAAAATCCTGAATACATTTCTATTTGAATTTATATGTTTCGATGTTTAACGAATGAGAAGCGTTTAAGTTGATTTTTTTTTCGAGCAAGTCATAAATATTTAGATAGCGGATGATTTAAACAGAAAATATTTCATCTCCTTCCACCAGTCGAAATCCTTCCGTGTGACCGACTGAAAGGCGGATCATTTTTGAAGTTAAAACGTTGACCGGGGTTGGCCGGAATTTTTTCAAATTCAAACTGTATAAAAGTCGGCTGTTAAATAGCCGGAACTTCTCGCCTAACCTTCTTTCAGAACGAGGTCCATCCAGAATTGAAGGACGGAGTATGAACAGTTTTCTGAAATTCAGCCTGGCAACTTCTTCTTCCAGTTTACCTTTCATTCTGGAATAAAAAAATAAGGATTTTGAGTTTGCACCCACAGATGATACCAAAATATAGGTTGAGACACCATTTTCAGCTGCAGCCCTGGCAAATTCGTACTGATTGGTATATCCAACCCGGTATTTACTCTTCCTGGTCCTGACTGTTTTAAGAGTTGTACCCAGTATTGAAAAAAGTACGTCGCCCTGAACAAGGTGCTTCCAGCTTTCCGGCTG
>DMSQ01000021.1 GCA_003457135.1 Prolixibacteraceae bacterium | reverse complement strand
ATGGAAGAACTGATTTTTTCAAAAGGAGATTTTATCCGGGTTGACGGAATTAATGCAGTTGTCGTTGGGACTGAAGAAGATGAAGATATTCCGCACGACCACATTGCTATTTTTTTTGGCTCAGAACCGGCAAAGCGCGAATCGGAAGGCGGAGAAGGTAATGCAAGACCAGTAGTATGGATTGTGCCCATCGACATTTGCGAAGATGGATTGGAGCCTGAATACAAAGAATAATAGGGGTTCAACCATCAACTTATAAGTTCGCCTCCCCAAAGTTTTTCAAGGAATATTTTCCATGGTAATATAAGGATGTTGTCAATCTGCCTTGGAAAAGGATCATTCGAGATCAGGATTGATTTTTTAACCGGATATTCCTCGGCAAAGTGGCGTAATCCGCTCAGATGACGTGGATTTGCGTTTTCGGTGGCTTTTACTTCGATGGCCACTTCATGATCGCCCAAAACAAAGTCAATTTCCAATTGCGAAGCTGTACGCCAGTAGCTAACCGGATAATTCAGGTCAGAATAAGAACTGTGTGCATAGATTTCCTGATAGATGAAATGTTCAAATGCTTTCCCGAAAGCTTCGCTGCCTTGCGCTATTTTGCCACGTTTAAGCAGATAATTAGCTATCCCGATATCGAAAAAGTAAAACTTGGGAGCCAAAATTACCCTTCGTTTTGGTTTGTTCTGGAATGAGGGCAGAAATCGTCCGGTCAGTGTATCTTCCAAAATTTGAAAGTATTCGCGGACAGTAGGAGAACTCACTCCACAATCTGAAGCAATGTTCGAGAAGTTTACAATTTCTCCGTTTGAAAAAGCGGCTGCCTCCAAAAATCTGAAAAAAGAGGTGATATTCCTGATTTTGGCTTCGGCCATGATTTCGTCCTTCAAGTAACTGCCGATGTATGAAGACATCATCTTTTGAGGATTTTCTGATAAATAATGGCGGGGTAACAAGCCATTATTTATTGCCCTAAGCAGATCAAAATCTGGTATCTCCTGACTAATCAGCGGAAAAAGTTCGTAACGAAGCGCCCTTCCCCCCAACAGGTTTGACCCCGATCTCAAAATTTTTCGCGGACTAGAGCCACTTAAAATAAACCTGGTCCGGTTATTTTCAATCAGCCAATGAATTTCATTTAACAACTCCGGTATCCGTTGGATTTCATCAATGATAACCGGTATTTTTCGAAAATCTGCCAGAATAATCTCCCGTAGTTGGGCCGGATTGCGTTGCAGGCGTTCAAATACATCGGTCAGTAAAAGATCAAACCATAAGGCATCCGGGAATAATTCCTTTAACAAGGTGCTTTTTCCTGTTTGTCGTGCGCCCCATAAAAAAAGGCTTTCATGGCCGCTTCCCTGAAATATTTGTTTGCGAATATACATGATAATTTAAAGTAATAGTTTAATATATCCTGATAATTTAAAGTAAAGATAGGAAATAATTAGTATATATGCAAGATTATCAGATTTTTATTCGAATTATTTCCAGACTTCTTCCAGAAGCCAGATTGCAGGGTGTCGGACCGGAAGATTCCGGATAACTTCGGGATGGATTGGATTAGCTGGCAAACGCAAAAAGGTGTTGATATAATCTTCATTTTCGTAGGCCAAACCCGCAAATAGAAGCGACGATTGTCGCACAGGCCATTCGTCCCAGATGTAAATGTCTTTGGCAAATGGCCATTTTGATTTATCGGCGATGAACGGATATTTCTGTTTCCAGGTCAGAAGCCAGGCCGAGGTTAGTGTGGCGGTGATTTCGTTCAGGCGGATCATGGCATAACGATGTTCGACAAAATTCTCCGGATTGGTTTGCCCGTCTTTTTGAATGTAAGGGCCGGTTGTATTGGCCGAATCGGGCCACCAGTAGTCGCCCTCCTAGTAAAAATCATTTTTCGCGCCAGCACTGCGTTTGCACGATGATGCGGTTACCGTAATGGGTTTTTCCTTCATCATTTGTTCAGCCCGTTCTATAGTTTCATTCCTGACATTATCAATGACTTGTTTGGCAAGTTTGCTCATCGGCTGTGAATAGGCAGGTATCGTTTCTCCCCGGGTTGAACGTGAAATTGCCTGATAGGAAATTTGGCCCAGGACTAAAGAAAAGATCAAAAGGATAATATTTTTATTTGTCATGGTCTTGGGATTCAATCTTATCGGGTATATTAAACCAGACAGGATTCTTGAGTTAATGGTTTTGGTTTTTCGAAAGTGTGAAAGTATCGAATAATGAAAACGATAGCACTGCCTGCAAAAACATTTTCGTTTCCGGCGACGATTTTTGTTATCTTCGCAGGCCTGATTTATTTCAACGAACCGCACTAATCAGGTAATGGTCAATTGATAAACACTCTCCATGAAATACCCGCAAAAAAAATCAGAATTTCGGCCCGAAAAATTAAAAGAGATTGCCGTAAAGGTGTCTGAACCTACTGAATTGCTAAAATTCCTGATTGAGAAATTTCCGGAAAAAAGTCGGACTGCCATCAAACTAATGCTTGCGCATAAACAGATCAGCGTGGGGGATTTGGTAACTACCCAATTCGACTTTCCAGTTAATCGGGGACAGATCGTTTATCTCAACAAAAAGAAATCGGAAGAAAAAATCCGTTTCAGAGATTTGAAGATTGTGCATGAAGATGTTGATTTGATTGTAGTTGAAAAAGGGAGTGGATTGTCCTCTGTAGCTTCTGAAAAAGAGAATGTTAAGTCGGCACACAGCCTGTTGACTGAATATGTCAGGAAATTTGACCTGAAAAACCAGGTATTTATTATTCACCGGCTTGATCGTGATGCTTCGGGATTGATGATGTTTGCAAAGAGCAAAAAGGTTCAGGAAGTCTTGCAGAAAGAATGGAATGATTCGCTTATCGAGGATACTTATGTGGTAGTTGTTGAGGGAGTTGTTGAGAAATTGGAGGGTTCCGTAACTTCCTGGTTGAAGGAGAATAAAGCTTTTCAGGTTTTTTCGAGTCAGAATCCGGATGACGGGCAAAAAGCAGTAACTCATTACAAAGTATTAAAAACCGGCAAATTGTTTTCGTTATTGGAAGTTAAGCCGGAAACCAGTCGGAAAAATCAGATCCGGGTACACATGAAAGATATGGGATTTCCTGTGTCCGGCGATAAAAAATATGGTGGCAAGCTTAATCCGGTTGGTCAGATTGGATTGCACTGCAGAGTTTTGTCGCTGAAACATCCGGTAACCGGAAAAACGCTGCGCATCGAAAGCCCCATTCCGGGAAAGTTTATGAAGTTGTTCCGGTAAAATATCTTTTGAAAACATAACCACCTAAAGCTTAGAATTCTTATTTTTGGGCGATCAATAAGCGGGAGTAGCTCAGTGGTAGAGCATCAGCTTCCCAAGCTGAGGGTCGCGGGTTCGACCCCCGTTTCCCGCTCGCTGATATACAGAGAGTTAGATTAATTTCTGGCTCTCTTTAATTTTCTGGGTGCAACATAGGTGCAACAAATTGAATTAAAGAGCATTTCCACAGTTATAAAAAACAAATATCACTCTTTGGGAAAAGTGATAATTGAACTATTTGGTGTTGGCCTCATCAATTGAGCATTCATGGTATAGATGTTTTGTATATTTCCTGACAAATCTTATTTCCAGATCGTTGGCATCTAATTTCCTTACTAAAAAACCATCAATAAAATAATACGTCTAACCAACTTTTGGACAACTCGCTCTTTTTTAGTGTGCCGATTATATAGTGCTCAGGTTGTTAATTTCTGGGAAGTCCATGTTGTTCTCTTAGGTTTCGAAGACTGTTTTTAAGTATACTATAATCATCATAATTTCCTATTCCGGTAATGGCATCCATATTATTCTGAATATCATTTCGTACAGCCCGCCATTCATTTCGGGTAACTTTTCGTGTGTACCATCCCGTATTTTGCCGGGTATTCACTAGTTCATCAAAGCGGGTTTGTAACCAGTCGCGTTTATAGGCTTGAATTGAAGCATTGTTAATATTTTCAGTCAGATTATTAATAGACTCCTGAATAGAATCGTAAATTTCGTCGTTATCCAATTCGTTATTTTGCACCCTTTGCACGATTTGTGCAGTTACATTAATGTAGTCAGGCATTTCGGCAACAATAGGATCTTGAATGTAAATTGGTTGAAGTGCTGTTTGTAACTGGTTTAATCGATTTGTTCGTAGTACAGCACCTTTTGATTTATGCCCTCCTCTTTCAGTTGCCTGATGACCCGTTCGGATTGGATTCTCCCAATTTTTAATGTTGATTAACTCTTCTGAGTTATCCCATAAAAGCCTTGTCTCTTCAACAGTCTTTCCTGATAATGCTGTTCCAAATTCCTGTTGAAAAGCATTTAGTGTTGTTCCTCCTCCACGCATATGTGCACTGTGCCCTAACTCATGACCAAGAGTGACGAATCCGGGTCGAACGATTTCGTGTAAATTATCGTTGTATGGAATAGCCTCATTTCCGGGAACAGAACGAACAAAGGAACCCGTCCCGGCGCCAAACATATATTTGTTATTATTTAAAATTACGCCATGTTTTCCGCTGACCAGAGCATTCCTAAAATCAGTTGCAGTGTTTAGGTTTTGTAAGTTGTTATTACCGGCATCATTTTCCTCAAGTGCACTTCCTTCTCCAAGCCTCCTAAGAGCCTCGTCGTTTCCTAATGGTTGCGCCTCCGATTGAAGCAGATTATTGAGGTCCGTATTGATGTCTTGATCGTTAAGTACTACGGCAGGCAGTTGATTGGTGATCTCTCCAATATAGATGTTAGTCATCGCATCAGCAAGTGGTGCATTGAGAGTTTCTGTGTTCAGATACCTAAGTAGCATATGCCCTTCTTTGGTATCCATAATTTTAACTAATTCAGAGCGGATTTTCATATTGTAGGCATCCCCGCCAACCAGTTTAATTTTACCTGTTTCCTGAACAACCGATCTCCAAAGTTCAGTCAGACTCTCAATTTCTTCGGCTTCCATATCATTTGTTTCAAATGGAAGTACCTCCAGATTGTCTTTGGTCTGATCAACGAGATGGATATGCTCTGTTTCAGTTTCATTCAATAAAGCATGCATTTCATTTGAATGATGGTTCCTTGCTAATTCAGAATGATTTATTGTTACCTGGCCAAACCATGAATAAATTGCATGGTCAATTTGCCGAAGGATTGAGAATTTTTGATTCAGTACATCCGCATTTGGATTTGGTTTGTCAGCTTCTAAATTATACCTGTTAAGTAAATCACCAATATTCTGAAATGCAACATCGGTATGATCAGTTTTACCCAAAAAGGCTTCTCCTGTAGAAAGAAGTTGAACGACAGTCGGTTCGGAATAATGTATTTCTGCACCTCTATTATTATTATTTTGAATAGTATTTTTTATTAATTGCTTTAGGTTATCTGTTTTACTGTGCACTTTCACTGTATTCTTGTCAAAAGGCGGTAAACTCTCAACCCCCAATTGGAGATTATCGGTTATTCTGGTACTTTTTTTCCTTTTCTGAACAGATTCTGTTTGTTGGATTGTATGGTTACAGGTCTTGGCTTGTAATTGTTTATCTAGTTTGAGATTCTGACGATTAATTGCTATTTCATGAAGAACTCTCAATTGATTAACCTTCGAATTATGGTTAGCCATTTCATGTAATTTTCTCTGACTGAGAGTTTCCGGACGGTTATCCTCAAACTGAAACAAAGACTCAGCACCGTTCTGCATTTGAGAAACCTCATTCGCAACGGATTGGCTTTTATTATCAGATGTTTTTTCGGAATGAGTATTCATATTTCCAGTTATTTTATTCAGAGATATCACCCCCACCACCTCCCAACAAGTGTTGGCCAATCTTCGACACGTATGGCTCGACTTTTGGCAATTTAATATTTTTAAAAAATAGGGAAAGACTTGCTGACGTAAGTCGAATGCTGAAAGAGCTTACTACTTTGGTTAATGCCTCGACATTCTTGGTCGAATCATCTTTGGCTGATTCTAACTCAAGGTTAGACCGAAGGTCATTTAAAAGAGTGTTTTGCCTGATCCACAGGTCGTTAATCCTTTCCTGAACGGGCTCATTTATGTCTATGTCTTGTGCTATCCTTTCGATTCGTGTTACAATGTCTTCCAGTGAATTCGTTTCTAAGACGTCGTTGTCCAATTGGTGACGTTGGATAACCATACTTTGTACATTGGGTTTTAGTTTTACCGAACTAGTATTTGCTATTTCGTGCAATTTTCGTTGAGCAATGGATTCTGGCCGGTTATCTGTAAATTGAGAAGCAGAGTAAATACCCTTCGATATTTGTGACCTCTCGTTTACTGCCACCTGGCTTTTATTTTCCCGAGTTCGATCTGCATGGGTGCTCATAGTCCTGTGTTTTTAAGTTACCAACCTGTGCCTTATTAAACTAAAAATGATATTATTTGGATTTCTTTCCAAAATTAAGACATGCTTATTTCTTCTTTTTTATCTCATGTTTTGCTTCTCTTCTGGCTTCTTTCCTGTCCATTCCTTGATTGACGAGATTCATCTGTAATTCATTTTGCTCCTGATATTCGGCACGAATATGATGCTGTACACCATTCGGATTATTATTTTTCGCATCCTTTATGGCCTGTTTCTTTTTACCAAGTTGGGCTACACCAATGCCCGAAATGCTTTTAGCCTGAACAAGTGCTTTTGCCCCCATAACATCCGCCTCTTTTTCCAATCCTGCATCATCATTTACATTCACATTTCCTTTCATTTGCATGGTGGGTTTTACGCGGCCTTGCTTTTGCTGCACTACGTGCCAGGCTTCGTGTGGCAGATGTTTTTCCTGTCCGGCGGCTAAGTGAATATCTGTTCCTTGTGCATAAGCATGTGCATTTAATTGTGCCGGTTTATCCGAATTGTAATGAACCTTTACATCGTTTAGGGAATGACCTGAAAGATTTTCAATGCCAGATTTAAGATTGTCGGGCAGACCGGTTTTGTTTTCACTTCGACTGGGCTCCGCGCTGGCTTTTCTCTGAACATGCTCAAACTTTCCCTGGAGCAATTCTTCCTCTTCTACTCCTTTCTTTTGCAAAGTGTTGAATTTGCCCTGTAGAAGCTCCTCCTCTTCCATTCCTTGCTTCTGAACAGGCTCAAACTTACCCTGAAGCAATTCCTCTTCTTCCAGCCCCGCCATCTGTATTGCATTTCCGGAGTAATTATCGGCAATGGCTTTTAATTGTGCCGCTTGCTTTGATTCGAAACTATTGTTTGCGATTTCATTAAGCTTCCTTTGTGTGATTGCTTCCGCCCGGTTGTCGGTAAATTGGAAAGAAGGTTCAGTACTACTTTGTTTTTTTGAATCGTTTTGAACCGAAGATTGGTTTTTATTTTCCAGGGTTTTGTCTGCATGAGTATTCATAGTCTTACTATTAGTATATTTTTTTTATTGATTTTTATAGGTCTTAATCTTCATTTTAAGATTGATTTGTACGCTTATATTTATAGTAATTCGATGCAAAGAACCAACTTAATACGATTCCAAGAATCAAAATATATATCATAAGGATAGAACTTGGCCCATTTACACTTCCAGCGCCAAAACCAGAGACAGAAGGATCTAAATACCGCCAGAAACCTATTGTAATAACTGTGAGGAAAATCAAAATGTAAGGTATGTTTCTAACCTTACTTCTAATATTTTCTGCTTCTTTACCACCAATCAAATATCTTTCAAGGTAAAATGAAATAAATGCAAACAGACCTGCAAATACAGAAAAAAAGATACTACACCATAAGAAAAATTTTGAGTAGATTGTCCATCTACTATATAAAGAATAACAAAAAGACTTATTTTTTTGATAAGCTTCATTGTATAATATTGTATCGTATTTTAGAGTACATGTATCCCTCCAAATAATTGGCTTATCAATATAGGTATATACCGTGTCTTTTACAGAACCAACTGAGCTATTATATGTATTGTCAAATCTTAAGTAGCCTTCTTTTCCTGATTTGTCATAATATTTTAAACGAACAATTCCTGCCCACTCCAGATCTTGCCAAAATATTTTTAGTTTAAACCCTTTTCTGGCATTGTTTAAAATCGTCCAAAACCGGCTCATACCTCTGACGGTTGATTCGCTCTTTGGTATTTCAACTGTTTCAATTTTGATTAGTGCGGCTCCAAGGCTTTTCCATAATTCAGAACGACCATCATCATAACCAAGCCACCTGATAGCCACTCCTCCAAGTTTCTTTTCAAATGCCCAATCATATTTCTGGAATAGACTTCTGGAATCGTCGAACCATAATTGCTTTTTATCTTCAGGATTTGGGCCGATTATATTTAAATAAGCTGAAACCTGATCCAGTTCAAATTCTTCCCGGATACTAATCCTGCTATCTTTTTGATTCGAATATTCTTTAACGATTTCTGCATATCTTATTGATTTTCCTTTTATTGCGTTCTGGATGCCAGTAAAATTGTCAACCTTCCATTCACGACCTGAATAGGAAACAGTCATGATCAGTTTCGAAATTGGGATTTTTCCATTGAGGTAGAAGTCTATAGCTGATTCTATCGAATTTTCTCCGGGTATATCACTTTTATAAAGAGGACTTGAAGATTGGGCAATCTTAATGCCTGAAGGCAACAAATCGTCAGTCAGTATAAAGTAAAAAATGACCATTGCATTTAGTTCCGAAAAGTTATAGGCAGCTATTTTTTTCAGGCTTTCATCATCCTTATTAGTCGGTAATGTAATATTCAGTAAAATAGCTTCATTTATATTTTTCAAGTTCTCGTGTAGCGCTGTAATAAACTGCACGAAATGCTTCGAATCTGATTCTTTAATGGATTCAAAATAGATGTTGATCCCTTTTAGCTTACTTCTTCCAATCAATTTATCCAGCTCACTTAGAAATGTTTTCCGTGCAAGGTCGTTGTTCAGGAATTTGGAAACAGAATCAGCGTTATTAGTATGTACGGTAAGGTGAACATCGCACCCTTGACTTTGTGCCAATGCGATAATTCCGTCTGCTGCCTGAAATTTCAAAATATCCTCTGGATTCTTACTTACACCTGTTGCCGACAATTCGTAGGCGGATAAATTGATGGCGGATAAATAATTATAGTTGTAATTCTTGAATTCATTGTTCATTCTGGCGTTATGCCAACCAATGATCTTAATTTTGGGTATCAGGTACCTTTTGAATTTACGTAAGGTATCGCCTTTTAGTGTGCTGTCAATGGGCGATAGTCCGGAAGAAAGAGAATACTGTACTTTTTCAATATCTTCCAAAAGCTTATTGACTTTGTTCGCCATAAGCCGCTTTTCCTGATTGTTATTATCCAAATTTTCCTGAATAACAGCTGACATTTGAACTTGTAAAGAATCGCTTAAAGATTTGGAAGCTTTTCCTCTCAGATTATTAACTATACTATCAATTGACTTTTGCGCCGAGTCGAAACTCTTTTTATTTAATTTATTCGCCGAGTTAATACTATCGCTATTAGCAGTATTCGCCGATTTAATTGATTTGAGCTGATTCATTATTGCATCAACTGTAGCTGGACTAATTTTCAGACGCCCATTTTTAATTTGTTCCAGCATATAATCATGTATTCTTTTTTCTCTGTTGTATTTGAATTTTACAGGCTGAAAAATCCATTTAAAAAAATGATGAGTTGTTGTATCAGTTTTATAGCTTTCTAACTTCAATGAATCAGGTATATCTTTTTTCTGTGCATTCGCTTCAATTTGAAACATACAAGCAACGAGAAGTAAGATTATTCCTAAACCTATTCCGGCAAATGATTTTTTTATATGTATCTGATTATTCATTTCTTATTGATATTTTATGAATTTCATTTAAGTGTCATTTATATCCAATCCACATAAATTGGCTTTTTCATCCACGAAAGTTTGATCAGCGAGATATTCCATGGAATGGAGTTAAGTAAAATATCCACGCCTTTTTTTTCTACCACCAGGGAGACCTTGTCTTTCCCGAATCTCAATATTCCTTCCCGTTGAATAAAAGTTTCCTGTATTCCTTCCTGAGAAGAATTTTTTACCTTTTCCCAATTATTAATCAGGCCATTGAATAAACTGTGCGCAAGTTCTTTCTCTTCCACGGATATGGTGATAAAAGGAACGAGGTGTTCCTGTGTAGGCATTCCAACCAATAACTTATTCAGTACCAGTTTGTATTCCGGAAAATCAATTTCATTATAAACCAGGTACTGAATGATGTAAACAGCCCTGTTCATACTTTCCCGATTAATGAATGCGCCGTCTTTTACCAACGAGAGACGCTCGAAAAGCCGGGTTAAAAAAGGCCAGAAAAGGATTAAGCCTGCGTTGCTGATTTTAACTTCAATTCCCTCATCTTCTGTGAATAACATATCGCTTTCTTTTTTGCCGGTTTCCTCACTTTTCTTGTGGCTGCCCGGTTCAATATTTAGTAGTTGAACCAATGCCGGAGGAAAAACTACTGGATGATTTGCATTTGAGGATTGAACAAGCCGGTAAACAGTGGTGAAGGTATGGGCCCAGTGAATTCCGGGATACTTCTTTTTCAAATGTTTCAGGAAAACAGCATGAAACTGATTGTTCACTTTTTTTCCCTCCGGTTTGTAATAATTGCGCGAGAATTGGTAAACTGTTTGCCGCCATTGAGCCGGATTTATATTTCGAAAATAGAAATAGGGTGAAAGCAAAATATACTCCTTTATTTGACTTTCAATTTGGGAATCAACCTGAGTCCATAGGGTTAAGATTTCCTCGTAATCTTTAAAATAAAGTTCCTTGAATAAAAGATCAGGTTCCCTGGAATCATTTTTAACGAATTGGTTTGTATCAATTCCGGAATCCTGAATAGAACTCAGTACCTGTACTTTCACCGAACCGGAACTTGATTTGGCTTTCTTTTTATTCACCTGAAGGATCTTTTTCCACACGGCGTTTAACGATGTATGACCGGAAATTAACTGATCAAATTCATGGATGACAGATGGTGGTATTTTAAGAATTAAATGTTCAAAAACAGGCTCCTCTCTTTCCAACTGAAGGAATAATTCTTCAAATGTATTGGGGTATAATTGGCTGCTTTGTTTTAATCCGGCGAATAATTCAGGAAACGATAAGTTACCGGCCCACCAGGGGAAGAATCCATTATGGCTATAAAACCTAAGGAAAGAAAGGTATTGATTTATTTCTCTTGCCGAATACAGATTATCAGATTCATCTGCGGATTTTTTACCATGTTCACTATTTTTCGAAACCTGCCAAAATTCAATCATTTCTTTAAGCTCCTTTGAGCTGGTAGTGTTTATTTGGACTATTTGTGAGACTTTGGTACCTGAAATAAATTTTTCATACAATGCTTTATCGCTCAGAATCAGGATCAAAAAGGTCTTTAACTTTTCAGGTTCACCGGAGCTTAAATCTTCATAAGTCGTGCTCAAATTCAGTTCAGGTTTCGCAATTATTCCCAAGATATCATCCAAATGAGGTTTAAACCTTTCTATTTCACTTCTGAGTATGTTCCTTGACAACAAGGATTTTTCTAAAGGATTCCACTGATTTGTAGGCAAATGGAATTTTAGCAAGGCATACACCTGAAGAAGTTCACTACGGTTTTCCTGAAGAAAATCCAGAAAAACCGTTTTGACTACCTGGAAATAAAAAGCCAATTTTTTAATCAGTCCCTGAATCTCTTCTCCGGATGATTGTATTCCAAAACCTGTTTGATGAAGTTTGCGAACAAGTAATTGATAATCCCTGCCGATCATTCTTTTTAATTCAGCATTTGAGCTTACCCTATTTGGAAAATCGCCACTTTTAAGGCTACCACGTGATTTGGAAGATAAAAAATGTACCAACTTATCTGAGTTTGAGAATTCCTTTGATAATTGGTTATTCAGTCGTTCCAAAATGGAATACAGGTAAACGTCGGATATACTTCCACCTTTACTTGCAGCAAGAGCAATCATGAATACTTCATTCCTAAAGACCTGTGAGTGAATCGGACTATTGGTACTGAATGTAAATTGTTGTTTTATTTCGGATATTATTTGTGATAGGATAGCATATTCATCGCGAAAAAAATGAATTAAATACTCTTCCAGATTATCTGACAACTTATTGTCCATCAATACATGTAACCGGTTGATTAAAACTTCAGCATCTTCAATCCCGCGAAGTTGTGCGGCTAATAATTCGTCCTTTTGCTGAACCAAATCCCTGAGAAGTGATTGGACATCTCTCAGGTTCAAATCAGAAAATGCAGCGGGTAAATGACCTGAATCCAAATAAGACCCAATAATTTCCCTTCGGTTAAGGGCATAATATTCTTCGGCAAAAGCGCTGTCTGACCGGGAACCTTCTGCTGGGGGCTGATTTTGACTTTTTGAAAGTGCTTTCCGGATACCTGAAATTTCTGGATATTGCCGCTCATCATCAATTAGCGAGAGCATCCTTTTTAGATTGGCACTCTCCATTTCAGGGGAATTTATATTGGTTACCTTTGAGATAAACGATGTGATTAGGTTAAGTTGTGAATTTACTTTATCCTGATTGAATAACTCAAGCATAAGACTGACCCCATTCCTGTTCAGCCTTTCAATCAGGATCTCTCTTTTGACGTTATCAGTTATGGCCCGAATAATTTCAACCTTTAGAAATTGTCTTTTTAGCGATTTAAATTCATTGCTTCCACTGTTAAGTATTTCAATTAAACGGTCAATTTCTAATTCTTGATGGATGTGTTCAGATAATTCAGCATTAAAAACAAACATGAACTCCTTCCAAATGCTATCCGAAAATTTCTTTTTACTGAACACTGAAGTTGTTTCATTCAGTAAATATTTCAGGATGAAATAATTAATTGTTCGAAGGAATTCGTCGCTGCTAATCCGGTTTAAATTTCTTTCCAGTCTGGTAGAAGTGAGGATTTTTCTGAAATCAACAATCCACTGACCATTGACCGGAACAATTGTAAATACTATCAAATCAAATGTTTCAGAACGAAATCCATACGCAATCCTTCTGACAGAAGAATCATATCGGGCATATTTTCTGATCATTTCAATCAGTTCTTTTTGATTTTGACGGATGGCCTCAGTTACCAGATCATCAACAGAAAGAGATTCATCCATCCCAAATGGGAAATACCCTTTTTGAAGAAATATTTCTATCCGCTCTATTAAATATTTTTCCGATTTTTTCCCTCCGTAAGAAGTGTTTCCATAGATTAAATTATTTCTGATTTCTATCCTGCCTTGAAGTGCATCTACCAGTGATGTGCTGATTCTACCGGCAAGATTGCCGGAAATTTCTTTCTCATCAATTCTTCCGATATTTATTTCCAGTTTTGCCAACTCGATCAGCACTCCTTCAGGAATGTTATTGGAAATTGCTGCTTCGAGTTCAGGCAGAATAAGTGAATTAAAAATTGATTCAATCAAAATATTGCATCTGACCGCCGATGCCTTACTCTCATATTCAAAATTAAATGATGAGCTATGAATAATATTTTGACTGGATGTCGCCATTATTTATTTATTTTTGATTTTCATAAGCTGCTGATAGACTTCTAAAGCTGCTGATTTCATACTTAATGAATTTGCTTTGGAATTTCCCGACTCAGATTTTAGGTTTTCCCATGCGAGGTATTTTTCTTCAAATGCCTTAAAATGGTCGGCTTTTACCCATAAAATTTCGTTGTCTATGTGAGCTGGGATTCGTTCGTGGATGATATTTGTTACATAGTCCTGAAACCGCTCGTCCTGAAATCTGGCCGGCCAATCAGGCAAAACCACTGAAATATTCAGGTTGAAAAAGTCTTCTCCGATAATTTCATAAGAAAGCTTTTTTTGATCAACAATTTTATTAGGAACCTTTCTTTGAAAAACCAGGCGTCTTTGACCATAATCTTTATCATCCTGGCTTCCCTTTAATCGTATTTTTTCCATCTCCTCAAATCGCAACCTTCCGCTCGTATTTTCGGAACTATTAAATAGTTTAATTAAACTTTTTGTTTGTTTGATAAGATCATCTTTACCGAACACCGGATTATGGTTGTTGGCTTGATAAGTCACAATAATTTTTCCTTTATCATCCTTTATCATCCATTTACCATTATTATCAGAATAGGAATCATAAAGCTCCCCAAACTTGTAAAAATTCTCCAGCTGTGCATATCTATCTTCCTCTGATTCGCACCAGGATTCTTCTTCGAAGGTTTGAAATAAGGGTTCACCATATTCATCGAAAAAGCAAAATCCATACTTGCTGCCCACTAAAATGTCATCCAGCAAAATATGGTCAACAATATAAAGCCTTTCAGATTTTTTGTTTTGAGTAATGAAGAAACTTACTATCTGGCAAATTTTCTGAATGGCTATTTTTTCGGTCGGAGATTCAAATAAACTAACCCATTTATTTTTTTCTTTTTGAAAGATGACCTGAACTTTATCTGATGGCAATTTTGGTTTGGATAACCGGTAGTTTTTATAGTCCAGAGTTTCTTTGAATAATGTTTTCAGCCCTATTTCTCCAAATGAAGCATTGGGGAGGCCTTCATTTGTTAATTGAGTATAATGGTCAATCTCAGATGTTTTCAGATGTCTGTATTTCTTATTTAATTCTTCATTATCATTTAATTGATCTTCTTTTACCTTTTGAAGTATCTTTTTTAATCCTGTGAAATCAGGAATCTGGGATCTGCTTTTTCTCGAAGGGATACCGGTTTTTGCCAAAATCATTTGCTCTAATCCTGAAGGATTCCTGAAAGATTTTTGATCTTCATCTAAGGATTTTGGATCTTTATCTTCGGAATTGACAGGATGGAATGATTCTCCTCTGCTTCGGTAATAGCTGAGTTTTTTCAAATTCAATAAAAATTCCGATTTTTTTTGAAGCAGAATCCGGTTCAACTCCTTTTCATTCCGAATCAAATTTAAACGCAAGGATACTTTCCATGGCAGATCGTTCAGGTCTTCCCCAAACCGGGCCAGCATGTGATTATAGATTTTGTTTTTTCTGCTGAAAAAAATACTTTCAGATTCCAGATACGACTCGATGGCAGGAATATTTTCCTTCGTAAGTTTATTTATTTCCGGAACAGAATGCATCCATTGAGCAAAGTATGTCTTTTTCTGCCCCTTTTTAAAATCAATATTAAAAAACTCATTCAAATTCCCAAGTTGAGCCAGATGGTTGGCTAAATGCTGCTCAAAAAACATCAGGTAAGCTTTAAGCTGCATAGCCTTTGCACGCCTTTCCAGGGGCTCTTTTTGTGATAATCCTTCTTCGCCAATTCCATAGATTATCGGGAAATGCCTCTGTATGGAATAGTATTCATCAGGCTTTCTGTAAGTGCCTTTTAATTTGCTGTAAAAGAACTCATTCAAAGATTTGCCAATTCGATATTCCCGGTGTTTTTTCGACCACGTTTCGGAAAATAAATTATTGATATTCAGCCTATCTAATACATGGAGCTTTTGGTTATTAATAAAAACTGACATGTTATCATAAATCCGGTCAAATCTGTGGTCAACACTGGTCCTTGTATGGCCATCAACAAGCAAATGAAAGAATTTATTCTTTTCAGCTTCTAAGAATTTACATTCTTTACCATTGATGATAAATGGTTTAACCTCACACCTGGATATGCCATCAATTTTAATAAATAGCTTTTGAAGCTCGTCAATATAAAGAGAAGTGATTCTGGGATTAAGAAATTCATTTTTTATAAACCCGTTATTTAACCGGGGGCCGGAAAAGGTTTCTTCCATACCAAAGCCGGCTTCTGTCATTTCATGATAACTGTAGTATTGGATGCGGCTATAAACGAACTCAAGTAATTTAAGAAAAAGTTTTGCTATGGTTATTTCCAGATTTGCCTGGTCATCGAGGTAAATATTAAATTTAATATTAATATCCTGGGGCTCAAGCAGAATTGCTTCCTCATAACGTTCTCCAAGATTTCGGTTTTCACTTAAAAAATTATTCACTTTGTTCAGAAATATTTTCTTTTCCTTTGGATGCGATTTTATTGAGTTCAAAAATTTAAAGCTGGGTAATATCTCAATTTGGTTAATGCCATCTAATTGTTCTTCATAACCGGTTTTCTCATTTGAAATAATCCAAACATTTTGAATTTCATCAAATTGATCAAAGATCATTTTCCGCGTATCGTCCTCTGTAACAGGGTGTGAACTTAATATGGTTGAGGGAGTAAAAAAGGCATTATTTTTTGGCACCACCGACAATCCTTCCCCGGGAGTTAAAAGGTCCTCAACAGGTAAAGATGTTCGAAGGGCGATATCGGTAAGTGCATAGCAAATTTGCTCTAAAATAGTCACACCCGGATCGTGTGAATTGTAATCAGTCCACTCGTCACCACTCAATTCCTGAATGTAGTCTAATCCCTTATTGCGAAGTTCCGTAAAATTTAAACTTGTAGGTTCAGTTTCATTTCCGGAAAAGCTAACTGATGGTTTCATCAATTTCTTTTAAATGTGTTACCTCTTTTCTAATATCGTTATTCCATAAAACTGATACCGTGTAATATATTTTTTTACCCTCTCCATAATGACTCCCGGTCTTTAATTGCAGGTTATATTTCAAAGTATTTTTACTCATCACATTGTTCCACCATCTTGCAATACCCACCAGCTTCTTTTTGTTGTCGTCCGATTCTGTCTCAATCTTTGATGGCCTTGATTCCCATCGGATATCAATTTTATTCCACCATTTACCCTGATGGGCGCAAGTTTTTGTAATCTTTGGCCGCGAGTTTCCGAACGTACTGATCGCAATGGCATGCATCAGCGAATATCGGCCTGCACCGGGTTCTCCTTCAGCATAGGCCATTATTTCAAAAGCGTTGCAACCTGTCAAACCCTCAGGACTAAACACATTATGCCATTTGCCATCAGCATCCACTCCCTTTTCAGTTTCAAGGTGATTTCCCACGCGTCCTTCGGAAGCTATAATACCTTTTACCTCAAGTTTATGACTTGGTGAATCGGTTCCTAACCCAACTTTTCCTCCATCTCTTTGAAGAAAGAGCGCAGGGGCTTCAACTTTTTCCTGTTCGGGATTTTCTTTTTGGTTCGTTTGGACAATATTATTTATAGAAATTCCGCCGGTATCTTTCTTCGAAATAAACAATGCCCAGGTAGCTTTTTCTTTATTCTTATTCTCAAAAAAACTGATTAGCCTCTCTTTATCCGAAGGATAAATCATTAACCCGTCTTCATTATCAATGTCCAGCCGGTCATCCGCTTTATTAAAAGTAGAATCTATCAGCTTTTTAAAAGCATTTTCATCGGGAAGATTACCTTTTTTAAAAAAGGCAGTGAGTTCTTTCCTATCTGTAATGTTCTTTTGATTTTTCATCCCTATATTTTAATTGTAATTTCCAGCTTCACTAATAACAAAATCTGATTCGATCGAAAAATCACCTATTCCTGATGCATTAGACACTAATGGTTTTTCATCAGGAATGACATCAATCTGGTGCTCAGGTGCGGAAGTTAAAATGGCATAAGCAGAAATTGTTTCAAGTTCTTCGATATTCTCTTTCTTTGCAGTGTCTATTATTCTGTTCCTTTCATACCCTTTAACTAATTGGAGTACTGAAAATTGAGTTACAAAATCAACATACGGCCTGCTTTCGATATAATTTAAAATTTCAGTTTTTGAAATGGATTCATCAAATCCTTTTTCAATGTAAGAGTTTTCGATGTCGGGAGATAAAAAACTGATTAATTCATTATTTAGAGCATTTTTGAAATAGCCTCTTTTTTGATAATCTTTAAATTTAACACTGCATTTCACTTTTAACTGCTCATAAACCGGATTGGAAACTTCAATTTTCGCATGGGGTGATACAAATTGCGAAATGTATTTTTTGACCTCCAGTAGTGTGCTGAAGTCCACCATATTGCTTCGTTTTTTGGTTCCATCGTTTAAATTGTTCCTGGGTATCAGTACAATTTGTACCGAACTTCCTTTCACTAATTCTTTAGGGTGACTATTTCTGCCATAAACCCGTACTTTTTCAATTTTTTTAAACCGGTCAAGTATGATTCGTTCAATATCCCAGTTAGTAACTACCCTGTTTTTATGTCTCATTTGTTCACTTACCCGGGAATAAAATGACTCTTCATTTTCGAGTGAATCGTTTAATTCAAGCGCAAACGGACCAGTAATTTTGCCGATGCCTTTCTTCCCTTCAAAATTAATTTTCTGAACCCGATGGACATCGGTTAATTCCTGAAGTAGGTTGGAAGTTGAATGATCTGAAATGACTCCGACGGCTTGGGTAAATACATTTTTTATTCTTGAATTAAGATCTTCTTTCCCGGTAGAAAAAGCCCTAATCCAAAATTTTCCCTGTGGGAGGCAAGTGTTGTCGAATTGAACCGACGCTGGCAGTTCGATTTTTACAATTCCTGATTTAATCAGACCATCAGTGCTATCTTCAACCAATAAACCGTCAAAAGACGCCCATTCGTTGTTTGAAAGATACTCCCATTCGATTTTTGGTGCGCTTATTACGGTGTGATTATAAACGGCAGGTACTAACTCAAAACCCAGGCTTACTATATCACCAGATTTTACCTGCTCTAATCCGATGAACAAATTTCCCTTGTGTTTTATTTGGGGTAAGAGAAAACATTGAGATTTTACCGGACCCGGTAAAACCTGAATATGTCCAAAAGGATAGATATGAATCAACTTAATATCACAAGCGCTATTATCCTGTTTCCGTAACATGATCTCTTTTACAGTATTGGAATAAGAAACCGTTAAGTGTTCAATAACCGGAGTATAAGGCTGGTTTGGTAACTCAATGGGCTTTCTTCGGAATCTGGCGCTTTTCAAAGCTGCTTCAGCATATAGGTTCGGGAATACCTGATGGCCAAACGCAATCTCCGGATTTGTTAAAACAAAAAATAACTGATCTGCATGTTCATTTTTATTACTCCCGGATTGATCTATCTGATTCTTAAAATCGAGATTCTGAAGATTAACTTCAATCTCATTTTCTTCATTTGACAAAGTATCACCATCAGTTTTAAAAAGTTCAAATGGTTGATTCATTTGCTTTCCTGAAGCATGATTGCCTGTTCTTGTTTGAGCAATTTGGGCTTTAAAAATTCTGTTATCTATTGAATAAGGATAAGCCTGATAGTAGTCTTTAAAGCCATTTCCTGATTGCGGAAGCCCAATCCAACTTATATTAAGGAATAGTTCGGACAAGTTTTTTTGCAGGATCAACGGATTTTGGATTCGCAAATAACTGCCTGGAACCGGAGCAGGCCCAAAAGGGGTGAATGGAATTGAATGATCCAGATTACCGGCCGAGTTGGATAAAGTTAGGTTACTGACCTCTGAAACCGATGCATTGATTCGAATGTCTTCGATAATCAGGTCACTTAAAAACTTATACGGATGATACTGAGTGTCATTATTTAAAAGTAATTTGATACAAGGCCATGGCGAATCGAAACTGCCTTCATGTATCTTAGGATCAAAAGAGATGAGTTTATCATCTAGTTCATTTAATTGGATATCGCAGATCAGGATAGATTCAACTTCTTTTATTTTGGTCCTGGCGTTTTCAATTTTCTTCCATCCGACTCTGTCAGTAATAAAGATCAGAAAGGCGTCTTTAAAGAATTTAGATATAATTCCTTCTCTTATTTTTGATCTGTCAGGTAATATCAAATTTTGCCACTCCGTTCCCTGTTTAATTTGCCGCTCTGTTTCCCGTTTGATTTCCTGATCAATCAAACCATTAAAGGCGTTTTCTCCGATTGTTTTTTGTTTCGTATCCTGATCAGTTGTAATTTTAAATATCAAGCTAATTTCTTGCCTTCCATTTTCAAGAATTAAAACCGGTGAACTTATAATTAAGCCAACTTCACTGAGTCTTATATTGCTTTCATAATCATAATCATTGAAATTTTCTTCGCCAAGTATCGCCGGGAAATCTGAATCTTGTATTATTTCAGGATTCATTTGGTACTTTCCAATCTTTAAAATATCAGCCTCATAAAACCTGTTAATTGAAAAGTCATCTGCTTCAAATTCTCTACCGAAAGGGTAATCATCACTTTTATAGAGCGTTCTGATCTCTGCAATTTCAGCTTTATTTATGGTAGTAGTTGAATCAGCAACAAAGGAACATTGCTGGTTACCTTCAAAAATAAAATCACATTGATCTCCCTCATTAATGATTAAATCCTCGGCGCCCTGCTGTAATTGAAGACCAATGATTGCTGTACCCGGATTTAATTTTTTTCTTTGTTGTTGAAGTAAATTAAGAAAGTAAAAATCCAGATGTTTTTTTGTTAATGTATTAATGTCGTGCTGGACATTTTCAAACAATTTAAAAAATGCAAGAAGCAATCCTGTATGTGGGTAATGATTGCTGTTGCTTAATATTTCCTTCTCAAATTTATTAGCAGCTTTCTCCTTGAAAAAGACCAAGTTTCCATAAATAGTATCGTAGGTTTCTTTTAAAGTTTCCAGATCAGGATTATTACCCAATAGTGTATTGTTTTCATCAACAAATACTAAAAGCTTATTAATCTCACGAAGTATAGTTCCATTATAGTTAGATCTTTTTAAAAGCTCCGACCAATAGGTAATGAGATTACGAATCTCACGAGTGGCCACTTTTACCTTCTCGGTCTCCTTCTTTCTGTCGAAATGATTATCTATATCATCATTGTTTATTTTGTACTTTGAAATATTGATGTCTGTTGTGGCAATCATGGCAATGATAAACGCAGAATCATTCAGAAAAAAAGACTTCCAGGCAGAGTTATTCTTTTCTTTATTTTCGATCACTTTATTCTGAAGACTATAGAAATCAATATTCCGGGAAAAGTCCAGGGTAAAACGCACCAAATCCAGTAAAGACCTTTCATCTATTGCAATAGCATCTTCGATGAGAGCTAAATTCTTCCTTGATTTTTGACTAGTTCCTTTGTTCATACAGTCAAATGAAAAAGTTTTTACTACTAAAGATTTGTTCCTTCTTTTAAATAAAATGGGATCACCATGTTGTTTCTCGTGTTTGTAATTATGATGGTGTAGAAAATATGGATATGTATCAATCCGTGAATTTGAGTATCATCCGTAATCTCAATCCGATCGAGTTTTATTCTTGGTTCATTGTAAAGCAAGGCATCGTAAATGGAATCTTTAAGCATGCTGATGTGTGTCGGGTCGTTCGATTCAAAAACAAACATCCGGATACCACATCCAAATGTTGGAAACATGACTCGCTCTCCCGGAATGGTACCTATTATTATTCTCAGACTCTGCCTGATGTCTTCTTCTTTTTCCACGGTTGCAATGGTGCCCATTTCATAATTGAATTCAGGAGGAAAGGCCCAGCCTTTTCCTAAAAATGAATTGTTTTTATTCTTCTCTTTCATACAATTATCCTCCGATCATAACTGTTGGACATCCTAATACAATGCTGCCCCCGTGTGCCGTACTATCACCCATTCTGGCGGCGGGTTTTCCGTTTATCATGACAGTTGCAGAACCTTTAACGATTGAATCCGGCGGGCCTACGCATACAAGCATATCACCCAATACCGCAGCCGGAAGTTTCCCTATCAAAACATTTGAGACGCCCGGACCAACAATCGGTCCTCCGACATGTGGAATAGGTGGCAAACCTGGTGTTTGCATCGGACAAGTATGCATGTCTGTTAGTCTGGCAGCTAATCCCATTTCTATATGAATTAATTAATCATTACCATGGCGCCTTTTACGGTAGTTTGCCCTGAAGCTGAAATTTCAGCGCTGGCATTTCCTTTGGCGGTAAAACCTACCTTTGCATTATTTACGATGTTCAGACCATCAACCTTTACATCAGAGTCCGACTTAAGCGATATGCCTGATGTAGCTGAGATGTTCACATTTCCTGTGGCTTTTATTATGATATCCTTGGGACTCTCCATTGAAATACCTGAGTCATTCATCAATACCGAATTACCTGAAATGTCCTTGACACTTATGCTTTTATTTTTATCGTCCATAACAAACACATTCTTTCCCGGTGTTTCTATCGTTATGATTTTATCTTCGTCATCGAACCTTATATTAATCCCCGTCCTGGAATAAATTGATTTAAACTGATTTTTTGCATCAGGAATTTCCTTCGGCTTATTGATGGCATTGTACAACGCCCCGGTGATTACAGCATGCCTGGGATCGTTATTGATAAAAGTTAATAAGACTTCATCGCCTACTTCAGGAAAGAAAAAAAAGCCTGCATCTTTAGTGGCATATGGAAATGCCAACCTTGCCCATAAGCCGTCATCCTGACCGGTTCCTGAAAAAGAAGGCAGATTTACCAGTACCCGATAATTCCCATCCGGGTCCTCGTCAATTTTTTTGACTTTCGCTATTTGAGCGCCGTTTGAAGCCGGTAACAGGCCTGATGCCATTATATCTTCAACATCTGGTAACGATGAGTGCAACTGAGCAGATTTTCCCACATGTAATGTAGTGATCCAATTTCCATCCGTCAACAGGTGGTTTATTTTCGAGATATACGCTTTTCCATTAAACCGTGAACTGAACCCGGAAAGATTGATGATATCTCCGGCAATGATTTCAGTAGTCCCGGGCACCGAGATTTTGCCCTGAATTTTGCTCAGCACAGCTTTGTTTGCAAGTGATTCTCCCCAGATCTTCAGTTCAATATTCGACAATGAAGCAGATGAATAAAGATTTGAATCTCCGTTAGCTGCAGCTTGGGATAATTTATCAGCAGTAATGTTTCCCTGCGAAAGATCATCGGACAGGCTTACCGTTGTTTCAATTTTTGCCTGTGTTTTAACATCCCAGGCTGTCAGTTTGTAACTGTCAGCCAAATCTTCACTATCAAGAAGAAGATCTATATCAATAATAAATTGTGAGGCATTAATTTCGAATTTTGGAGAACTGCCAAAATCGGTTTTTTTTATGATCAGGCTGTTTTTATCGGTCAGAACTGCCATGTTGTTCATTTCAGACCTGATCACCACAAAATCCCAATCGCTGCAATTATATTGCATTAACACCGGCAATTCCGGAACAGTAGCATCAATAGTGAGCGGAAGTCCATATTTGCCAGCAATAGTTTTTATGGCATCAGAATCCTTTCCATTTTGAAAGATGGCGTTAAACCTTCCTTTGGTCATGCTTACAGCTTTATCTTTACAGGTAATTTGCAGTTGCGATCTTCCATTTTTAACCATGAGCCCCTGTGAGGTAATTATGCCTTTAAATGCTGACTTTCTGCTGTTATCATATCCTAAAGAGATTTCTATCTCATTTCCAGGAATAAAATCAGTTCCCTCACTGTTCGTGAACGGATTATTGACAACACCAATCGCTCCGCCATCTTCGATTAATATGGTAGCCGAAGCTATTTTATTAACCTCCATTTGAATGGAAATTTCAATAACCTCCACAACATCTTTGATTTTAGAGCCATTGATAAAAATATCAAAGCTTATTACACCGTCAGATTGTTGCAATACCTTTGCCATGATTACTATATTACAGGAGGGAAAGTGATTTCATCGCCCGGTTTGATTGCCCGGAAATTGGTTAATCCATTATGCTGTGCAACTTTTATATAATGGCTGCTGTCGCCATAAATCCGATAGCACATCAATGGTAGATTATCTCCATCAAGTACTTCTCTGATATGCGTAAGGTCAGAGGAATTTTTCTTTTCCTCGAGAGCCTTTTTCTTCGCGCTCACCGATGCGACCAAAACCAAAGATACCTCAGCCCTCAGGGGCGAACCATCCATATCAAGCATGGTATAGTTGACATTCCATGATTTCAACCTTCCCTGAAACAACGATTGGGTACCCCAATATACCCGCAGGTAATTGGGCTCATGAATATCTCCGTTATATTTATATACCAGATCTTTTACCTCTTTAATCTGATCATCCACTTTTTTTTTCGAAATGATTCCGGTTCCATCAAAAAATAATGCGAGCTCAAACAAGCCGGAACCGCCTCCTTTATACTTGGCAGTCTGAACACTTGATCCGTTCGTTGTATCATTCGTTGTATATTGTTGCTCATTCTTCAGCTTATAGTTTTCAGGATTTACAAGTACATCATACTTCCCTGTTTGGCTTGAATAATCAGGATCTTTGTATGCAACAATTTTCATTTTGGTTAATTCGCCCATAACTCGTTCACCTGATTGTTTTAGTTTCCAGTTTTACCATGACCTTTTCAAGGCAATCGCGTTCAATTTCCCTTTTCATTTGTTCCAGGTATTGCATCAGTTCTTCTTTTACCAGAGGGGATTCAACTGATTGTGAATAATCATTGGTTACGATTCCCCTTACGATAAGCTCTTTTATAATCAATGCCATAGGTTAATCTTTTCTAAAAAGCCTGTATTTCAATGTCAGTGTTTCGATAGCCAATTGGTTGCTGGTACTGTTAAGCGTTGATAATTCCCAGGAAATTGGGAAAGCCTTAACGATGGTCCACGAAGCCAAGTTTCCGCCATTTGCTCCCAGAAGCGCCAATTTGATATCCTTCGGATCAAACTTGAAATCTTCAATGGCATCTCTGCACCATTTATTCAACTTCGAGTTATACAATAAGCACCTTTTTAATACCAGGTTGTCAAATGTCGGCGGAGTTGGGAGGTGATGAACAAAGTTATTGTCACCACCTTCCTTTTTTTCTACCGTTCCAACAGTTACTTTCAAACCCGATACTTCCTGAAAACTACTATCCATTTCATCAAAGCCTGCAAATTTTACAGAAAAATAAAAGGCCGTCGGCGGAGTATAGCCAGGCTTGAAAAAACTATCATTTCCCATATTTCTTATTTATTTTCTATGGTTAACCCTTCGTGCATAATCTCGATGCTTTCGATAGCAACTTCATTCGCATTTGACTTCAGATCAGTTGAACTGATTTTAGTCGGCCAGGCATTTAACAGTGTCCAGGTCATGGTTGGTTTCCCTAACTCATCTAAAAGTTTGATGACCACATTTTGACGCTCGATCGTATTCATCTTGATTGTCGTGTACCAATCGGCAAAGCTGTTATCTTTGGCAAATACTCCTTTTTTCATGATAACCTTGCTGTTCTTTACCATTCCAGGCATACTGATTTCGGAAAATACCTTATTGTTGCCGTGCCTGTATGTCAATGGCTCTACTTCAATATCTAACCCACTAACTTCCTGAAAAGGAATATTTGTTTTACTGCCCCAGTCAACCATGAAATAAAATTTTGGTAACGGCCAGTTATTGTCTTGTTTTTCTCCTGCCATGATGTTATATTTTAAAAAGGTTTATGAAAATTTGTTTTTAATTATGATTTTTGCATCTGTTGTTCAAAGGTAACGACGATGAATTCTGCCGGTCGTACAATAGCCAGTTTTACAGAGACCAACATCCTTCCTTCCAAAATATCCAGGCTCGTCATAGTAATGCCAAGCCCTATCTGAACATCAAAGGCATCGGCGGGTGATGATCCGGCCAATGCGCCCTGCTTCCACTTCTCAGTTAGGAAATTGACGATCATACTTCTGACAGTAACCCAGGTATTCGCGTCATTTGGCTCAAATACATACGATCGCAAGGCTAATTTTATAGATTGCTCCAACATGATCATGGTTCGCCTGACATTTATATACCTCCAGTCCAGACTGTTTCCATCCAAGGTCCGGCCCCCCCAAACCAAAGTTCCGATCCCGGGGAAGGTTCTGATTGCATTGATTGACTTTCCGGATACTGCATCCACATTTAAATTTTCCTGCTCGTCATGGCTGATGTTGGTAGATGGCTTAATCACACTGTTTAGACTGATATTTGCCGGTGATTTCCATACTCCCCTGCTGTTATCAACCATAGTATAAATACCTGCCATGGCTGAGGATGGCGGAAGAAGGTTTATCACCAACCTGATCTGTTCCAGAAGATTTGAATAGGTTGGGCTTGTGGCAATTAAACCCTGATGGTAATTGCGCTTTTTATTAATGATATAGTCATCAAGTAGTTTCCTGGTTTCTTTCAGGTTTCCATTCTCTAATTCGCCAAATGATTTAACAACAAATTCTTTCAGTTTATTCTCATTCGCTTTTGCGGCCTCATATTCGTCTTTATTAGAATCAGTTTTTAGCACTTTTACAAGTTCTGACTGTTTATCTTTTAATATGGCTGCCTTAACCTTTTCGTTACCTTTTAAATAGCTCAAAACTAATTCATCAGTACTTTGAGGTTCAGCATCTTTCAATTTATCCAATTCTTTTTTAAAGAATTCATTCACTTCATTTGACTCGGCTTTTGCCTTCCCGAATTCCGTTTCATTATCTGCCAGAAGTGCCTTTTCGATATCAGCCTGTTTCTCTTTTATTATTACTTCTTTGAAGGCTTCATCGCTTTTCAAATAATTCATCACTAATTTTTTAGTCTCGACCAGCGATGCATCACTTAAATTATTTAGCGACATATTGATAAATTCCTTCAATTTATTTTCGTCAGTTTTCACCTCTTTGTATTCTGCATCCTCAGCTTTATCTTTATCTATTGCTATTTTGAGATCCTTCAGTTTGTCTCTGATAATTGCTGCATTTAAAGTCGGTTTACCAGTTGGAAAATTAGCTGTTAAACCAATCGCAGCCACTTCCGGCAATAATTTATTCAGGTCAACTGTAATATCAAGATTGTCAAAGGTAATTTCTCCTTTCGGTACAATGTTGGTATTTAACCAGGGATAATAAGCTGCAGCATAGTTGAGGTATTCAGTGCCTATTAACTCCCTGAAATTAGCAATTATATCTTCGGATGCAGGGCTTGTAATCCGGGCCTGATCCCCATTATGAATATCGAGTATTGCAACTCTGCTCTGCATTTTAGCACAATGTGCAAGTACTTTCTTATAAAGATCGTAACATTCGTCAACAGCCAATTTAACTGCATCAGGAATTACGATCATCGTTGGTTCCTGTTCCTTGAGCAGGGTGTCCAGACCTTTTTCAAGTAAATCTTTTTTGACTTCAACCTGTTCTGTCCCCTCATAAGTACCAACAGATACTATGTAGCAAGTACCTCCGCCATTATTGAAAAAAAGCTGAAGTCCATGATACATGTACAATAAGTTGTTTTCCTTGTAGGCAATAACTTTTGGTGTACCATTGATGGCGATTTCATTTTTATTTGTTGCGTCATTTACCGGTTCATCGAGCGTAAACACAGGTTTAATTGCTCCGCCAAAAAGAGGAAGATACTCCGCAATTGAAGTAATTCTTATAGGCTGATTTAATAGTGTTTTGCCATTTCTGGAGGCTTTTTCGGTATATCCGATAAAAGCAGGAATGGCTGTTGCGACCTCGACTACCGAGCCGGGGAAAGCGTTTACTTCTTCAATATAAACGCCGGGTGTCATTAACCTTTGTGCCATAATCTTTCTAAGTTAATTGTTTATAAATAAATATGTGAATAAGCTGGTTCTTCAGATTTCGTAACTTCATAATGCAACTGTTCAGGAGTCGCTTTGACTAAATTTTTATGAATGATCTTTCCCGGTCTTTGTTCTGATTCATAATTATCGAACAATTGGTAGATTTCATCAGAAATTTCGGAAAGGGGAATTTTGTTTTTGGATTCGAATACCCAGGCTTCCGGATTTTTATAAACAAGTTGCTTTTGAGGTGGATTGAAAATTTGCTCACTGCCTTTGTTGATAATGCTTAAATTACTGAATTTCTGATAGACCGGACTAACAAAAAAATACTTCCAGATTGTTTTTCGATTGTTAAAACTGACTGCATAATCAACTTTCCCCTTTTCCTTGTATTGGTTGAAAAGTTCTCCAACATAGATATCTACTATTCCTAAAGGTTTTTTCCAGAAAGATTTTGGATGGTAGTAAACCTTTCCTGATTCAACATCGTCAGCAAAAAAGCGGACAAGTCCTTGGGGCAAATCGGAAAGCATAAACTCATTGGAGTATTGTTTGGTCTGCGTTATGCTTTGGGAAGAAATTTCATTCCCTAATGCATCGGTAAACCGATATTTTTTTGACGATTCGAATGTGGGAAGTTTGATTTTTCCATGACTTACCGGTACAACTTCGCTTTGCCCAACGAATTCTGCTTCGTTAGGACGAAAACCTTCACCGTCCTGATCGGGAATAACGGACAAATTATTAAAATATAAAAGATTGTCAGTCAGATGATACAAAGGCAATTCGGTGTAATTGATGTATAAGGGATCCGTGCAGTTAAAATGAAGCTGAATTGGATCGGTATCATTTAATGAATCCAATAATTCGGTATTGCATGCCAACAGATGAAATCCTCCGGTAAAAGGCTTTATGATTATACACAGATCATTTAACAACTTGGTTGTTCCTTCGGCAAACGAGATTTCGATTGATTTGAATAGTTCATTCCTGAAATACCGGTGCTTAAATAAAAAGGTTAATAAATGATTATAGGTTTGTTGCATGCTATGAATTATGTTTGAGTTGCAGTTTCTTTAATGAGTGGTGTCATTCTTTCTACAGGTAATTCATCAAATGTTACTAACCGAACCTGATACAGAACAGAGGGCATTAGCTTACTGCCTATGGCAGACCACAGGTGACTTAATTGGGCATAATCTAATTTGCACAATTCAAAACTTAACCTGATTTTATTCGCGTGTGAATTATTTGGAGGGTCTAATTCTAGTATTTTATGGGCCTGAAAGAAGCGGATCAGGGAAGAAAGATAGCTTAACCCTTCCACATAAAGGCTGCTGTCAAAATTAGCGCAAAAAAGCAACTGCAAATTTAAATGTAAGTTAGGGCTCTTTTGTATAAATGAACTGTTGTCCTGATTGGAGGAACGACTCAGACTGTTTTTTAAAGTGGACTCATCATCCAGACTTACAAGAAAAAAAACGATTTTTCCATCAACATTCTGTGCGCCTGATCCATCAGCTTTAACAATATTCGAAAGAACAGCCTTGTCGGGAGTTCTAAATTCGTTCCTGAAATGTTCTTTCAGAATATCCTGAATATAGGTTAATGTAATAGCGATCATAAGAAGCTATATTTATTTGAAAAAAATAATCCTTCGAAATCAACTTATAAGCTATTTGAATGTTACCAATTTTGAAACACAGTAGTTTGAAAAAAGTTTTTGTGAAAAGATAAAAAGATGATAATATCTTAATATTAATTTTATATTTATTTCTTTAATTGAAAAAGTTCATTGTTTTACTTATTTCAAACCTTATTCAATCATGACAGATTACCATCTATTTTTAATCCAAATATTTACAGGAAAGTTTTTGGGGTACATTATCTCAGGGAATTTAATTCTTTTAATATTATTCCTGTTAATTGCAGTTGTTTCAATAGCGATATATTCTTTATTGAGAAACTCCAAAAAGAGTTTTTCCAGTCAAATGGATAATTTAAAAAAGGAAATAGGCGACCTTAAAATGAAGCACGATAACCAAACAAAAGAACTGGCTGACCTAAACGCTAAACTTGATGAAGGAATTAACCGGATGAGAAAATTGGAAGAAGAGAAAGAAACATTAATTCTGGAAAAAAAAGCGCTTGAAGAACAGATTCTGCAATTCGGTAACCATGAAAGTAAAGAAAAAGAGGATATCATCATTGAATATTATATGAATGAAAAGCCAGGTAGTTATATAACATAGAAGTATTATAGGCTGTTATCAACTAAACAATACTCTTTCCTTCCTTTATTTTTTCCATTTTAAGGCCTGCCTGAATGTCTTTCAACCGGATAATTCTGTCCTTTCTTCCCAGGCATTTTAAAATGCTGTAATGCAGTGTATTGATAATTGAAGCAGCGCTTATCTCATGTTGTTCAGCCAGATACTCAATATTGATATCTTTATCGTATTCAAATTCAGGAGTTTTAGATTTTTCCCATAAAATAAATCTGAGGTGTGCATCTGGAATTTCAAAATCAAGTACAAGCTGAAATCTTCTGAAAAATGCTTCGTCAATGTTCTTTTTAAAATTTGAACACAATATGACCAGACCATCAAAATCTTCCATTCTTTGCAATAAAAAGGAAACTTCCTGATTGGCATAGCGATCGTGTGAATCGGAAGTATTACTTCTCTTTCCAAAAAGTGCATCAGCTTCATCAAAAAAGAGAATCCAGTTTCTGTTTTCAGCCATATCGAAAACGCGTGATAGATTTTTTTCCGTTTCACCAATGTATTTTGAAACTACCATTGACAAGTCAATCTTATAAACATCCATTTGACAATATTTGCCCAGAAGGCTGGCAGTTAATGTTTTACCTGTTCCGGGAGGACCGGTAAACAATACTTTAAATCCAGGCTTAATTTTTCTTCCAAACTGATAGTCATTTTTCAGGTTTTTCCCATGTAGCACGTAATCCTTTATTTCTTCAAGCCCCTGCAATAAATCGTCTGCAACAATCAGGTCATCCCATTCCTGAGTAGTGTATATTCTTTTTGCCGGAAAATTTTGGCTGAAGTCAGGCTTAAATATTTCTCCCTTCGTAAATAGGGATAAGAATTCCTGAGATAACGATAACTGTCCACACAGAAGGGGTTCATTTAAAGCTGATTTTTCCAGAGAAAGGATGCCTTCCTGTTGAAAAAAATGATCTTTGTTAAATAACCTCAGCAACTCAAATCTTTTTTCAATATTAGCTCCGGCAAGGAGAAAAATTGCTGTTTCGCCGGTAGGGAGATAACCTTTGTTTTTATCATTCCTGATTCCGCCAAATTCAGTAAAGGGAATATCATAAAGTGTATTTTTCATATGCAACAAATCCAGCAGGGAAGGTTTTACATGAGGGATTAATGCAAGGATTAGTACCAGCCGTTCTTCCATGCTCATTGAATGATTTTTGATCAGTTTGGCATACGGTGATTCCTGTTCCTTAATTGAAGGTAATTTCAATTTCAGGATTTCTTCCTCTGGCAGAGACTGTTCAAAGGTAATTTTACCTCTCAGCAAGACTAGTCTTTGAAACCAATCCAGTTCCTGTTCGATTGTTTTAGCGTTTGCCGAATTAATATTCATGATTCTCCTTATTTAATATGGCGCCATTATAACCTGAAAAATTCATAAAAGTTCATAAAATTTCATGTGATAAAAAGATAAAATACTGTTTTGCAACTCATTACAACAATATTCCAATGAGTTTTTCAGAAAATAGAATTACCGAAAACACTTTGAATAACCAAATCCCCGAAATCAGGCAACTTCGCAATTAGCAACAAACCAACAGTATTTAAAATCAAATCTAATTCCTTAATTTTAGCCATTCAACTATAAAAAGCTTTCAGTATGAAACGATCTGTAAAAATCATTCTTGTAATTGTTGCCATCATATTGCTGGCCGGCGCTTATTTCGGGTATCAAATCTATCAGTCAATAATGGGAAGCGAACCTCTATCCGGGAAGCAGGAAAACATTCCCGCACCAATGTCTCCGACACCTCCGGTAACAAAGGGAATAGCAGATTGGACAAACTGGAGAGGCGTTAACTTTGAAGGGAAAAGCGCATTTACAGGTATCCGTACCGATTGGTCGAAAGGCTTGGAAAAACTTTGGCAGGTGAACTATCTGTGTCAGGATAAGTCCACTGCTTCGTGGTCATCTCCGGTTGTTCAGGGAAACCGGTTAATCGTTCCGGGCAGGGACGAAAAAAATGATTTGATATTTTGCATTAACGCGGATACCGGCGAGATGATCTGGATGGGTTCCTATGAAGCGGAAACAGGTTCAAGCCACGGTCCCGGTTCACGTGCAACACCATTTATAAATGAGGATCGTGTCTATACTTTTGGCCGTAGTGGCGACCTGGTTTGCTGGAATCTTGAAGATGGCAAACTTCTTTGGCAGAAAAATGTAAAAGATGAAGGTGGAGCAGAGCCAACATGGGGCTATTCAACCACTCCGCTTGTTTTGGACGACAAAGTTATTGTTCAGGGTGGTGGCAAGGCTTTGGTTATCGCATTTAATAAATTGACCGGCGATCTGCTTTGGAAATCAATGGAAGGAGAGGCCGGGTATGCTGCTGCAATCACCATGAATATGGAAAATGAAGTGAAACTGCTGATCTACCATGGAACTGGATTATCGTGCCTGAATCCTTCAGATGGAAAGGCCTTGTGGACAGCACCCTGGACTACTGAATATTTCGTCAATGCAACCACACCAATCGTTTCCAATGATATCATTTTTCATTCTTCAGGATACAAAATGGGAGGTGAAGCTTTAAAGGTTACCAAAAGTGGCTATTCGGTGCTTTGGAAGAACAATCTGATAGAAGCTCAGCATACTGATCCGGTTTTGATTGATGGATACATTTATGGATATTCCGGCGAAAGTTCCCGGAATAATGGGCAGTTTAAATGCATTGAACTGTCGAGCGGCAAGGAAATGTGGAGCACCGGTGAAATTGGCCAGGGAACTATAACCTATGCTGATGGTCACTTAATCTGTCTGGATATCAAGGGGAATTTATTCCTTGTTAAACCAGAACCTTCCGGTTTTGTGAAAGTTGGTGAGATTAAAAAGGCAATCAGGGATGTGAAAAATCCGGCATGGACAGTCCCTGTGGTCGCCAATGGTAAATTGTATCTTCGTTATTTACAGCAACTGGTTTGTTACAGCTTAAACTAATCCTATCAGAATATTAAGAAATTGATTGACTTCTGATATTTTCAGTTCACAGGATTTCTGTACATCCCGTTGGGTTTCGTTTTTTTGTAACTTTGAGCCTTCTGATAAAGAATAAAATCACATTAAAACAAGATACAATGGCATTGATTAACGAAAATTACCTGAAACTGCAGGCTGGTTATTTATTTCCTGAGATTGGACGCAGAGTGCGCGAATTTGTGGCTGCCAATCCCGATAAAAAAGTAATCAGGATGGGTATTGGCGATGTGACCCAACCGCTGGTTCCCGCCGTGGTAAAGGCTTTCCATGAGGGAGTTGAAGATATGGCCAATGCTGAAACTTTCAAAGGTTACGGGCCCGAGCAGGGATACGATTTTCTGCGCGAAGCCATCGCTCTGAACGATTACCAAAGCCGGGGAGTAGATATTTCGGCAGACGATATTTTTGTGTCAGACGGCTCGAAATGTGATACTGGCAACATTCAGGAAGTATTTGGAGCCGGAAACAAAATTGCCATTTGTGACCCTGTTTATCCGGTTTATGCCGATACAACCGTGATGTCGGGTAAAACCGGTAACATCCAGCCAAACGGCTATTTCGACGGAATTATTTATATGCCCTGCAGCGAGGCCAATGGTTTTATTCCTGAGCTGCCCACCGAACGTCCGGATCTGATTTTCCTGTGTTTCCCGAATAATCCGACCGGAACAGTTGCATCGAAAGAAGAACTGACGAGATGGGTGGAATATGCCCGCGCCAATAAATCCATCATTCTGTACGATGCGGCCTACGAAGCCTTTATTACCGATGATTCGATTCCTCATTCCATTTTCGAAATTGAAGGAGCGAAAGAAGTAGCCCTCGAATTCCGTAGCTTTTCCAAAACTGCAGGTTTCACCGGAACCCGATGCGCATTCACGGTCATTCCAAAAGAACTGAAAGCCTACGATAGCAACGGAAATGCCCATCCTGTGAAACCGCTGTGGAACCGCCGTCATACGACCAAATTCAATGGAGTTTCATATCCGGTACAGAAAGCGGCCGCTGCTATTTATACCGAAGAAGGTAAAAAGCAGGTGAAGGAAGTAATTAATTACTACCTCGAAAACGCCCGCATCATGAGCGAAAGCCTGAAAAAATCAGGATTCACTGTATTTGGAGGCGTGAATGCGCCATACGTATGGGTGAAAACTCCGGATGCCATGAAATCATGGGATTTCTTCGACAAACTTTTAATTGAAGCCAATGTAGTCGGCACACCCGGCTCAGGCTTTGGTCCTTCAGGCGAAGGTTATTTCCGGTTTTCAGCCTTTGCCGATCGCGATAATGTCCTCGAAGCCATGGAGCGGATCAGAAATCTGAAATAAATTTTATCATATTTATTCCCCGATTCCTTTTCCCTTTTTCCTTTTTCCTGGACCTCAGTTGTATAAGTCTGTTAAAACCAGTTAACGAATGTTAGGATTGCCTGCTTATTGCCGGTAATTTTTTACTTTTGCCTGAAGGGTGTGATCAATCAATGAAATACGGAAAACTGGTGTCAGGTATAAAAAATAAAGTCAGAAGTCAGAAGTCGGAAGCCGGAAGCCGGAAGACAAAAGAAAATGTTCAGAAATATAGTATTGACTTCCTGAATTTCAAGGGTTTTTCAATAATAGCATTCTCTTTTATTTTGTGCTTTTTCCTTTTTCCTTTTTCCCTGTTTTCGCAAGAGCCGGAGGAGATTGATCCGATGCCAATCAGGCTTAAGGGACAAATCTTAAATTTGGAGGATGAAACTCCGGTGCCTTTTGCAACCATTTTGAATTTCAGGACACATGGAAGCGTAATTGCCGACGATCAGGGCCGCTTTACCATCGAAATGATGAATGTTGACAGTCTGGCAATTTCTTCTCTCGGATTTTCAAAAATCACAGCGCGCGTGCCAGCCAACTATAATGAAATGAATGTGCTGATTATTTATGCAAAACCTGTACGATTTTCGCTTCAGGAAGTCAAAGTTCAGGGCGACAAACAAAAGGTTAACCTCGATGGATTGCCACCGTCAAAAAAGCTGGACATTGACCCTGCCCTCCGCGGCGACGCATACAACAAGAAACCTCCGGTAATTGCGGCATTCTTTAATCCTGCCAGTTATCTTCATTACTACCTCAGTAAAAGCGAGCGCGACAAGCGTGAAACCCGGAAAGCGATTCTTACTGAGAAACAATGGAATGAGTTATCGGAGTTTTACAATAAAAAGCTGGTGATGGAATTAACCGGGCTTAACGAGCCACAGGCTGATTGGTTCATGATGTACATAAACAGCAAAGACCTGTTGAGCCAGATGAAGACCGAATATGATGCCCGGGCTATTATCAGGGAACAGTTTAAAATCTATAAGGAAGAAGGTCATTGATCGAAACTTCACTTAATTTTACGACCTTTGCTGTATTATAATCATTAAACAGGAAAACATTGAAAGCTCTCACCAGAAAAAAGGTAATTGTACTTAAGAAAAAACAGACAGAGATTAAACCGGCCGGTGACGGACTAATCCGGTTAAACAAATATATTTCGAATGCAGGAATTTGCTCGCGGCGAGATGCCGATAAATTAATTGGCGAAGGCCTGGTTAAGGTAAATGGTGAAGTGGTTACCGAATTGGGCAGGAAAGTATCGCTGAGCGACGATATCCAGTTTGATGGGAATCGCCTGAATCCGGAGAAAAAAGTCTATCTGCTCCTGAATAAACCCCGGGGTTATGCCACCACGGTTGACGATCCGCATGTTGAACGAACGGTGATGCAACTCATTCAGAATGCCTGTACTGAACGTGTTTATCCGGTTGGACGGCTCGATATGCAAACCACCGGCGTCCTGCTGTTCACCAACGATGGAGAACTGGCTAAAAAGCTGACCCATCCGAGTTACGAAAGAGCTAAGATTTATCATGTTCAGCTCGACAAAGACTTGCTTCAGGAAGATATGGCGAAAATTGCCAAAGGTATCGAGCTCGAAGACGGATTTATTGCTGCCGACGATATTCAACTGATCAATCCTAAAGATTTAAGACAGGTGGGACTCGAAATTCATTCAGGGAAAAACCGGATTGTACGCCGTATTTTTAACCATCTTGGTTATCAGGTTGAAAAACTCGACCGTGTAGTTTTTGCGGGTCTTACCAAAAAGGATCTACCAAGGGGCCGGTACCGGTTTCTTACTTCTCAGGAAATTAATTTCCTGAAGATGAGTTGATGTAATGAAATTCACTTTCGCAGACTAATCAGGAACAAGTTGGAAAAAGAATTTTTACAAATTATCACCGAAAATCAGGGAATCATTCACAAGGTTTGTTCCATCTATTGCGATTTGGAAGAAGACCGGCGTGATTTATTTCAGGAAATTTTGGTGCAGTTGTGGAAATCCTATCCTACGTTCAGGAGCGAATCAAAGTTTTCGACCTGGATGTACCGGGTAGCGCTGAATACTGCCATTACAAGTTTCAAAAAAGACAAACGACAACCCGATAAATCGGGAGTTTCGTATGAAAATCTGCATCTGGCCGAAGAATTATACGATTCAGTTATTGAGGATCAGATTAAAATGTTGAATCAGGCAGTTTCGCAGTTAACTGGCATCGAAAAGTCTATCATACTGTTGTTTCTTGAAGATAAAAAATATGAAGAAATTGCCGAGATAACAGGCATCACCCAAAATTATGTCAGGGTTAAAATGAACAGGATCAAGAAGAAGTTGAAGTTGTTAATGAATCAGGAAGAATAGATGGAATTAAAGGATCTAAAATCAGCATGGGATACATATTCTTCACAGGAGGTGGACAAACATCGGCTTGGAAAGGAAAATATTCACGAGTTACTGAAAAACCGGACTAAGTCACTGGTGGACCGGATTGACCGTAACATCAGGATTGGGATGATTATCTTGTTTGTATTTATTGGCTATGTCCTGGCTGATGATTTCTTCTTTTCGAAAATCCTGATTACCCCACCCATTGAATATCCGGGATGGTTAGTCCCGATAGATGTTTTCTCGAATGTTTTGATTATAACNNCTCAAGGATCTCCTCTCCGGAATTCTGGAGACCCTGAAAACATACCGGCGTATGTTTTACATGGCAGTAATCATTCTGATGATCAATATCATCATCAGTTTTACCGCCGGAATTTATGAGGGAGTTAAATTCAAGGCTGAAGCTGCACCCGATGGAATTATAAACCTGAGTTTCGGCAAAATCATGCTGATAATTGGGGTCGGCCTGGCTATTCTGATTCCTTTGATTTCCCTCATTTTTTTCCTACTTCACAGGGGATTCAGCAACCTTTATGGCCGCTATCTGGTCAAGCTGAATGAAACCATTCAGGAGCTTGATGAAATCGGGGATGGAGCATAGTCATTCTGAACTTTTCAAATTGTCTGATTGTTAATAAACTGCAACTCAAAATCAGCAACATGCAATCTCAGGCAAAATCAGTAGAAGAATACATCGCCCAGGTTCCCGATAGCCAGCGCGAAGCAATGATTATACTCCGGAAGACCATTCTTGAAAATATTCCTGAAGGATTTTCAGAAGAAATGAGTTACGGAATGATTGGATATGTCGTTCCTCACCGTATTTATCCGAAAGGGTACAAGAGTGATCCTAAACTACCATTGCCTTTTCTGAACCTTGCCGCGCAAAAGAACTATATTGCCCTATACCACATGGGCATTTACGCTAATCCTGAATTGCTGAAATGGTTTACTACAGAATACCCGAAATACTGCAAACTTAAGCTTGACATAGGTAAAGGCTGCATACGCTTTAAAAAAGTTGACGAGATTCCTTATGATTTAATTGGTGAGCTTGTAAAAAAGATGGAAGTTAATGATTGGATTAATCAATACAAATCGCTCTATCTAAAATCATAAAATGGGGTTTTAATGGTGAAAATGTAATCCGGTTGATTTGTAAGTCACCCCGTCAGTTTACAAACGGCACAGCTTGCCATATGAGCAATATCCTGAACCTTTCATTAATGGAATTTTTCGTACACTAATAAACCTGCTGGGTTTTGTTTTGTCTGGACTATGCGCTAAGCGGTTTTGAACCGCTCAGCGCATAATGAAAAGATTATCACACCCCTGAATGACAGGTTTTGTCTTTAACTGATTTAATTGATTACCTTTGCGCAGATTTTTTAAAACCTTCATTCAGAAATAAATGGCACATAAATCCGGATTCGTGAACATCATCGGAAATCCCAATGTCGGGAAATCAACCATCATGAACGTACTGGTTGGCGAGCGTTTGTCAATCATCACTTCAAAGATGCAGACTACCCGCCACCGCATAAAAGGTATCGTGAATGGCGAGGATTTCCAGATTGTCTATTCCGACACTCCCGGAATCCTGAAGCCGAATTACAAACTTCAGGAAACCATGATGAAGTTTGTGAACACGGCCCTGATTGATGCCGATGTAATTCTGTATGTGACCGATGTGATTGAGTCGCCCGGAAAGAATGAAGAATACGTCGAACGCATCAAAAGTTCAGAAGCTGCTGTAATTGTGCTGATTAATAAAATAGACCTTTCCACTCAGGAAAAGGTAATGCAGCTTTATAATTACTGGCGCGAAAAATTACCGCTTGCTCACGTATATGCCATTTCTGCCACCGAAAAGTTCAATGTGGCTGAAATATTTGATCATATTCTTGAATTATTGCCTGAAGGTCCGGCCTATTTCCCGAAAGACGAAATGACCGACCGTAACGAACGATTCTTTGTGAGCGAGATTATCCGTGAAAAGATATTGCTGAATTACGATAAGGAAGTTCCGTACTCGGTCGAAGTTGAGGTGGAGCAGTTCAAAGAGGAAGATAAAATCCTGAACCTGATGTGTGTGATCCATGTGAACCGCGAGAGCCAGAAAGGTATCATTATCGGCCATCAGGGGAGCGCCCTGAAAAGGGTTGGAACCGAAGCCCGGTTGGATATGGAAGAGTTTTTTCAGAAGAAAGTATTCCTTCAACTTTTTGTGAAAGTGAACAAAGACTGGCGCGACAAAGACCGCTCGCTGGGCGGTTTTGGGTATGATATGGAGTAACGAAAGTAGTCAGTGTTCAGTCGCAGTTGGCAGAAGAACCTGAAACCTGAATTTAGAACAGTTATTTAAGAGAATCCCGGTCAGCGGGACAGAAAGAGAAATAAAATGAGTAACATTATTGCAATAGTAGGAAGGCCAAACGTTGGGAAATCAACCCTTTTTAACCGTTTGACCGAATCGAGAAAGGCTATCGTTGACGAATCTTCCGGGGTAACCCGCGACCGTCAGTATGGAAAAGGTGTATGGAACGGAATTGATTTTTCGGTGATTGATACCGGAGGATATGCGGTTATTGCTGAAGATGTTTTTGAAGGCGAAATCCGCAAACAGGTGATGCTTGCTATCGAAGAATCGGATGTGATTGTATTTGTCGTTGATGTTGAGAACGGGGTCACTGACATGGATGAAGAAGTGGCCACTGTGCTGCGCCGCGCGACCAAAAAAGTGTTTATTGCAGTGAATAAAGTTGATAATAATTCAAGGATTATAGACTCTCACGAGTTTTATTCACTCGGGTTGGGCGAATTATACTGCATCTCATCAATGACCGGAAGTGGTACCGGTGAATTGCTCGATGCGATTGTCAAAGAATTTCCTGAGGATGCATCCGGGCTGATAGAGGATAATATCCCTCACTTCGCGATTATTGGACGCCCGAATGTGGGTAAATCATCTTTTATCAATGCACTTACCGGGGTGGAGGGCAACATTGTGACCGACATTGCAGGTACTACACGCGATTCGATTCATACCCGGTACAATAAATTCGGCCACGACTTTTATTTGGTTGATACAGCCGGATTGCGCAAACGCACCAAAGTCAAGGAGGACGTTGAATTCTATTCGACCATGCGTTCTATCCGTGCCATCGAAGATTCGGATGTTTGTTTGCTGATACTCGATGCAACGCGTGGCATGGAATCGCAGGATGTTTCTATTTTCCATCTGATTGATCGAAACAAAAAAGGCCTGGTCATTCTGGTCAATAAGTGGGATTTGGTTGAGAAGGACAATTCTAGTACCATTGAATTTACAAAAACAATCAGGGAACGGATTGCTCCGTTTGTTGATGTGCCCATCCTTTTCATTTCCGCACTTTCAAAACAACGGATTCTGAAAGCGCTTGAAACAGCAGTGGAAGTTTATGAAAACCGGAGCCGGAAAATAAAAACATCGGAGTTAAATGATGTGATGCTGAAAGCCATTGAAGCTTATCCGCCGCCCGCAATAAAAGGCAAATTCGTCAAGATAAAATATGTGACCCAGTTACCGAGCAAAACACCAAGTTTCGCTTTTTTTGCCAACTTGCCACAGTATGTTAAGGAACCTTACCGCCGTTATCTGGAGAATAAGGTACGCGAAAACTTTAATTTTTCCGGAGTTCCGATTCAGATTTTCATGCGGAAAAAGTAAATCGAAAATAGTTGGAGACAATTTCAGGACTGCACCAATGGAAGAATGAAATAAAAAGTACAGCCTTCACCGGGGATGTTTTTACTTTCAACGCCTACTTCCCCGTTAAGTTTTTCAATGATACGCTTAACAATCGAAAGTCCAAGCCCGGTCCCTTCCGCTTTAAGCGTGTCGAGCCTGGTAAATTTATTGAAAAGTGAAGACATTTCATCTCCCGAGAGTCCCTTCCCATTATCTTTTATCCAGAATTTTGCCTTTCCGCCAGCGGTCAATTCGCTGCCCAGTTCAATTACCGGGGGAGTCCCTCCATATTTCAGGGCATTACTGATGTAATTGATCCAGACTTCTTCGAGCCAGGCCCCGTAGCCCAAAACATCAGGCCAGGATTTTGGCAATGTAATTTGTGCTGATTCCCGGTCAACGATATCCTTCAACCTGGAAATTGAATCCAACACTACTTTTTGCATCTTTATTCGCCGGGCCTGAATATCCTGTTGCCTGACCGAAGCCAGGGTGAGCAGTTCTTTGGTAATATGCATGGTTTTAGTGGCCGATTGATTGATCAAATCGTTAATTTCGAGGATATCTTCGTCAGGGAGGCTGCCGTATCCGGATTTGATCAGGTTGCTTGCTGAGACAATAGCTCCAAGCATATTTTTTAAATCGTGGGCAACAGTATGTGAAAAGGCATCCAGATCAACAATTAGTTTTTCTTTCTCCTTAATTTCGTTGGTTAGCCTGATATTGTTTAACCTGATGCCCTCTTCGGCCCGTATGCGGCGGGTAATGTCTTTGATGACTACCAAACATCCGTTTTGCTGTTGGTGATGATCGTAAAGCGTTGTTGATTGAACATCGAAATGTCGCATTTCCCCATTAAATTCGCGAGATATTTCAGTTTGGTATTCATCATGCAGGATAATCTCCTTAATGAATTCCTCGCGATGTGGAAATACCTGTACGGCCAGTTTCCCGATTAATTCTTTTTGGTCTTTGTCAATCAGTTTTCTCATGGCCGAATTGTAATCAGCTATTCTCAGCGATTTGTCAATAATCAAAATTCCATCCGGGATAATATCAATAAGCTTATTACGTGCGAACGGCACCAAATCGAACATTTGATACTGGGAGATATTAATTGCAATCAGTATCCCGGTAACCAGAAAGCTAAACGGAGTCCAATCGAATCCCGGAACCGGATTAATCTGAAAGACATAAATCAGGTTACCAATTGGCGGAATCAGTGAAGCTATAAACAGTAAAGTGATTTGTTTTTTGTAAAATGCAGATAACCTGAAATATAAAAGAAAAATCTTTATGATTCCGGTCATTAATGTCAGGTACGAGAAAACAAAAATGATCCAGAAGAACGGACCATAAACATAGTCAGTGGCATTTGTTTCCGGATTAATTGAAAAACTTTTCCAATGAAGGAAATGCAACTCGTTGGTGAACGGTGAAATCAGGAAGAAGGTGGCAATTGAATAGAGCGCAATGACGAATTTTTTATTCAGAAAGCGTTCGGAAGAAGAAAACTCGAGTGAAAAGAAAAAGAATGATACCGGGCAATATACGATTCCTAAATAAGAAAATTTCGACCACATAATCTTGGTTTCGATATCAGTGGCGGCAAACTCGAAAGCATAAGTAAATGCCCAGACCGCGGTGGCTATCTGCCAAATCAACCAATATTTTACTCCGGGAGTTTCCCTAAACCGAATGAGAAAGAAAAATGTGATGATCCCAATCAATCCACTAATCAGTAAAAGGAAAAAGAAAGGAGTGACTATGTAGTTGCTCAGGTTAAAACTCAGGTTATTCATACTTAAAAATTTAATAAATGCTCAATGAGAATTTTTGAACCAATCATGATCAGGATCAGGCCTCCAAGTATTTCGGCATACCGGTTGAATGTTGGCCCGGTTTTTTTCCCCAGCAGGATGCCCAGCATGGACGCGATAAATGTAACCAGGCCAATAATAGCTACCGGCAATAAAAATTTTTCAATCAGGGTGGCGAAGCTGAAACCTACAGCCAGCGCGTCAATACTGGTTGCCAGCGACAGTAATAAAATTACCCTGAAATGTAAAGGATTTTTTATTTCGCGCGATTCGGAATTGATGAAACTCTCGATAATCATTTTGCCGCCAATCAGGCTTAACAACCCAAATGCGATCCAGTGGTCAACCGGTTCGATCAGTGTTTTCATGCTGTTTCCCAGCATCCAGCCGATTAACGGCATAAGCGCCTGAAACAATGCTAAAAATACGGCAATTTTTGCCGCCTGAAAAAAACGGATGTTTGGAAGGTTTAATCCACTGCAAACCGAAACTGCAAATGAATCGAACGATAAACCGATTGCGAGAAAAGTGACTGTTAAGATTTCCATCCGTTCAGAATTATCAGGTCAATCACCTCATTTCGTTGCTTCACCAATTGTTTTAACATGTTTCGGTAATTATTATTCCCTGGCTTAAAATCCCAGCAAAGTAATAATCTTTTTGGCAATATCGGTATTTTCCATGATCCCAGTAAAGTTTTCAGCGCCGGGCCCATAGGCAAATACAGGCACCATAACGCCAGTATGATTACCACTGGTAAAAGCTCCTTTAACCATACCGGTTTTCATATCTCCGCCAGCTAAGGCAAAACCTCCGGTTTCATGGTCGGCTGTTACAATAATGAGCGTTTCGCGGTCTTTTGCTGCAAATTCAAGCGCTTTGCCAATGGCCTGGTCAAAGTCAAGCATTTCTCTCACAATATAACCGGTGTTTTTTTGATGGCCGGCCCAATCAATTTGAGAACCTTCAATCATGATAAAGAAACCTTTCTCGTTCTGATCCAAAATATGAAGGGCAGTTTTTGTGGACAACGGAAGGTCCATTTTACGCTTTGGAACCACTTCATTGTGTTCGTCGGCTGTAAGTCCGGCAAGTTTCCCTGATTTAACTTCTGCAATTTCGTCCATGTTGCGCAATACCTGATAGCCTTTTTGTTTAAGCTCACCGGCGAGGTCGCGTTTGTCTTTACGTTCGGTAAAATGTTTGTATCCCCCGCCGATAAACACGTCTATATCTGTTTTCAGGAAGTCGGCAGCAATGTCCTCGTAACTTCCCCGGCTTCCCTGATGTGCAATATACGATGCGGGTGTTGCATGGGTGATTGCTGAAGTGGAAACCAATCCGGTTGACATTCCTTTTTCTTCTGCCATTTCAAGAATCGTTTTAATGGCTACCGTATCGGTATTTACAGCAATGGCCCCATTGTAGGTTTTCTGTCCGGCAGAAAGCGCTGTTCCTCCGGCTGCCGAGTCTGTAATATAATTGTCAGATGATTGTGTTTTCGAAAATCCGACCTGTTTAAAGTTATCGAGGAAAAGGTGCCCGCCATTGGCAGTCAGCCCGGCAAAAATCTGGGAGGTACCCATTCCGTCGCCAATCATCATGATGACATTTCTGGGATTTTTGCTTTTAAATTTCTGTGCGAAGGTATGAACTTCATAAGGCTTTCCGCCCGGATAGGTTAGTACCGAATCTTCAGCAGAAACCGATTTGTAGGTTTCCTGGCCATAAAGTTGCTGAATGCCAAAAGCCAGAACCAGAATAAGGAATGATCTTAAATGCATAGTGTTGTTATAAATGGATGAATATTTTTAAGTCCGGAATTTAGTTAGTATTAAATTAAGCAGCAATAATAGTTATATCTGTTTTCTAAATGGATGTAAAAGGATTAAAAGTTTGTGACATTTTCCTTATTACGGGAGAAATAAAAATTTGATGTATTTATTTATGACGGCGCCAATTCTCCCATTCAACCCGGTCGAACTCCTGGTTGATGCCATATTCAATCCTGCTATCGCCTATGTAATCTTTTAGAATGTTGAGCGATCGGAGACTGATAATGATCTGTTCGGCTTTTTTGCAGCTCAGGTGAGCCATACGGGCAAATTTGCTGACCGTGATTTTTTCGTTGGTTTCAAGGTAATCGAGTAAGAACTTCTCCGCGTCCGAATAGTTGATCAGTATTCCGTTCTTACTTTTTTGCATCTTCCAAACTTCAATCATGATTTTGTTTGCAAGTCGGTTTTCGTCATTTCTTCGGAAATATGCCCGCCATTTTCCTGCTTCGTCGCGGGCATAATGAGGTTTTTTGTTGCTTGAGTCAATAATAACTTCCAAAACTGTTTTTCCTTCAATCAGATGCTGTCGGGTAGAAAATTCAATTTCAGGCTTCGAATAAATTTTGGCAGCCGACTCAACCATGTAATATTCTTCTTCTGACCGGACGCCGGCAATGCGGCCGTTATCTTTTACGCCTAATAGAAGCCGTCCGCCATCGGTATTGGCGAAAGCCACCAACGACCGGGCTATCTTTTTCGAATCGGTGATACAGTATTTGAAATCCTGCGTTTGATGCTCACCTTGCTGGATGAGCTTTAATAAAGAGCCTCCCCTAACCCCTCCGAAGGAGGGGGATGAAATGCCAGTATTCAGAGATTTTGTGGTTCCAGTCATTTGTTATATTTCTTCCAGTCAATTTTTACTTTTCTTTGAAATATCAATGTTCCGAATATTCTTCGCCAAAGGCTTTCCCCCTTGGGGGAACGGGAAGGGGGCTTTCTTTATATATCAATCCCGAATAAAACCCTGACCAAATATCCTAATCCGAAGGAAATAAGGCCAACCACGGTGCTTAAAACAACCATTTCGGTGAATCGTTTCCTGAAAGGCTGATCGTTGGCCACCGAAATGTAATAAGTGAACAGGAATACAATCAGGATTGAGTCAAACAGGGCAACCAGCAAAGCAACAAAAGGAGAGGTGAAAATCAGATAGGGAGCAACTAAAAACACAACTGCAATCACATAGGCAATGCCTGTAAAAACCGCTGATTTAATGGCCAGATCATTTTTACCTTCAGCTTTGTTCGATAAATATTCGGATGACGACATTGACAATGCCCCTGCAATTCCGGTGATGATTCCGGCCAGGGCAACCAGTTTAGTGTTTTGAAGGGCAAAAGTCAGCCCGGCAAGTGTTCCCAGGATTTCGACCAGGGCATCATTCAATCCGAGCACAATCGAACCCATGTATTTCAGGTGTTCTTCCTCGATGAGCTCCAATAATTCTTTTTCATGTTTGTTTTCATCTTCCGCAACAGTTAAAGCTTCGGGTACTTCTGTGGCGATCAGTGCGTAATTGATTTGCGCTTTTTCTTCGCCTTTTTCCATGAGCTTCAGCCCAAAAGTCAGCCCGAAAATCTTCGAAATCAGGTAATATTTCCGAATTTCCCATTGACTGGGAGATACTTCCTTGTTGGTGTATGCTGACCAGATTTTATAGTGTTTCAGTTCGTCTTCGGCAATTTCTTTCAGAACTTTTCTGTTGTGCATATCTTTTGTCTGTTCAGCCAGTTTCAAATAGATATGGTACTCAGTAATCTCCTCACGCTGAGCGTGAATTAGTTGCTGTCTTACGTCAGGTGAAATTGGTTTTTTAATCATTTTAATAGTTTTAAGTATCAAGATTCATCGTTGTTTCGTGTTTCATGTTTCGTGTTTCGGGGATACATAACTCGTATCACGCAACCCGCAACATTTTTCTGTCAACTGCGACTGAGTACTGATCACTTTTTTTTATCCTTTCATCCATTCAAACATCTGGTAATGTTCGGCGGTCATTCCAAGATGTTTGTAAACTCTATGTGCCGGAATATTAGTTTTGTCGGCATATAAACGGATACCCCGCAAGTCTGGATTTGTATTAACCTTTGCTTGAACGTGTTTATAAAGTAGGCTGAAAATGCTTCGTTTTCGAAATTCGGGCTTCACATAAACCGATTGAATCCAAAGTACAGTTCCGTTGCGCCAGTCGCTCCATTCAAAGGTGGTAAGTAACGAGCCAACTACCTTCCCATCGGTTTCAGCTACGTAATAAATGCCCTTCGACGAATCTTTAAAAACTGCTGCTACACCTTTCATAACTGTTGGTTCGTGAAGTTGAAGCTGCTCAGTTTCCATTGCCATGGCCAGTTGAAATTCAATAATACTGGCCGAATCTGTATCGTTTGCCTGTCGGATTATCATTTGTTGATGAATTATTGGAATCGCTAAATTAAGAAAATAATTTTGCTCAGTTGAAACTGACCTGACAATAAACCTGAAACAGTTGGCAGAGTTCAACGGCAAGTCGGGTTTTTTCGTATTTTCGAATTCAAATTGATTTATCCAATATGATAAAAATAGTGGTGGCATCCAAAAATCCAGTGAAAATGGATGCCGTAAAGGAAGGATTAACAGTGTTTTTGGACGAAACCATTGAAGTGATTGGTGTATCAGTCGGAAGTGGAGTTTCGGATCAGCCAATGAGCGATCTGGAAACTTTGCAGGGTGCTGAATCAAGAGTAAAAAATACTCAGATTCAATTCCCAGATTACGATTTCTATGTTGGAATTGAGGGTGGGGTGGAGGAGTCGGTTTCAGGATTGATGGCCTTTGCCTGGATTGTGATCAGTAATGGAGTAACGACAGGAAAAGCCCGTACTGCCGGATTTTTTCTTCCACCTGAAGTTGCCAGGCTTGTCCATCAGGGAATGGAATTGGGCGATGCCGATGATGTAGTCTTCAGGAAAAGTAATTCAAAGCAGCAAAATGGCGCTGTTGGTCTGCTGACCAACGATGTGATTACCCGGAAATCACTTTACCTGCCTGCGGTACAAATGGCTTTTATCCCGTTTTTAAACCCGGAATTGTATTCTGACTATCTATTAGGCGCCAGTCATTAGGTATTTCTTAAAAATTGCTTCCTGCAATTAATAACTTTTAAACCAGCAATATACGAAGTTTCTGGTCGTAGGTTTTGTGTCTCTGTTTTTATTTTAAGACAAAAAAGTCTTTAATTGCAAACTTATTGAAAATCATTTCGTACAGACAATTTTATAATCCATTTAAAAGAATATTATGAGCAACTTAGAAATTTTAAAACAAGCGTACAAAGATTTTTCTTTAGGAAATGTTGAAGCAGTTATTGCCATCTGGCAACCGGACATAGTATGGGCAGAATGTACTGGGTTCCCATTCGTACATGGAGATGGAATTTTTGTAGGGGCACAGGCAATTGTTGAAGGTGTTTTTGCCAATATTCCGATGTACTACGATGGATTTAACATCGAAATTACTGAGTTTGTTGATGGTGGCGATAAGATAGTCATGGTCGGCTACTATAAAGGAACGTGGAAAGCAACCGGGAAAGAATTCAAGGCAAATGCGATGCATGCCTGGACATTTAAAAATGGGAAAGTTTCACATTTCTTTCAGGCAGCAGATTCTGCGGAAATTGTGAATCCATAATCGTAGCTTTAATTATGGATTTCAGTGTGTTATGTTTTTTTTGAAGCGAATCAAAAATTTCCCCGTGCCCCGCTTGTTGTAGCGGGGTATTTCATTTTTTTAAAGTGTTATCGAAGGTATGTGGTTAAAAAACTTCCACCCCCGATTTTTTACTGATTCTGCAATTCTTCCCAATATTCTACAGCCCTTCTGGTATGTGGAATCACAATAGTTCCTCCAACCAGGTTGGCTACCGAAAATATTTCGAAAACCTCATCGGTTGTCACTCCCAATTCGTAGCATTTACCAAGATGATATTTGACGCAATCGTCGCAGCGAAGCACCATGGATGAAACCAGCCCGAGCATTTCCTTTGTTTTGGTACTCAAAGCGCCCTCCTGATAAGTCAGGGTGTCAGCACTGTAAATACGTTTAATCACTTTGTTGTCAGCCGCCATGATTTTTTCGTTCATGCGGGTCCGGTAGCTGTTAAAATCGTCAATTAATTTGCTCATAATAGCCTCCCCTATCCCCTCCAAAGGAGGGGGATTTTTGGTTGTTCATGTTTATTTTGTTTTCACTCATTTGATCAATCATTCTGAAAAATGATTAAGATGTTGAATGTTATAACCTTGAATTTCAAAAGTTTCTCAGATTATTCCATTCATGAATTATTTGAATCACAAATCTCACTATTTTTCAGAAATAAGCAAGAATTAAAAATTACATATATCCTTGCTCTCTGAAGGATATCTCAGAGACTTTGGAGAAATAATAAGAAGGTCTCTTTCAGTAACTATTTGAATTGATCGCCTAATAATTGTATGTTTAACCAGGCTGGTTCTTTAGCCCCCTCTTTTGGAGGGGGTTGGGGGGAGGCCCAAAAACAAAAAATTAACATTCAGGAAAAAATCCTTTCAACTGAGTTATAATTTGAATGTTATAAACGAGGAAAAATGGAGATAGAAGGTTTGTAAATCAATCGTTTTGAATTAATTTTCGGTCAGAAAATCATTAATCCATGCGATTCCCAATTCATTGTTGTGCCATTAAAATCTTATATTTGCAAACTCAAAAACTGATCGTATGAGGTATTTGTGTAGTGTCATCATCTGTTTTATTATCTGGATTTCATCTGGCTATGCTCAGACAGACACACTTGACCTGGCCTCAGGTTTTTCAAGCCAATCTGCAAAAATGGAAGAATTGCTCGGGAAACTTCAGATCAGACAAGACCCGCGAATAACCGATTTGCTTGTCAGGCATTTCCAGATTAATCAGCGCAAACATGGAATAGATGGTTACCGGCTTGAAGTTTTCTTCAGTTCGGAAAGTAATGCCCGCCAACAGTCTGTTCGGGTGAGAAACGAATTTAATCTCGTATTTCCAACTATTCCCAGCTACATGCTGTTTCAAACGCCCAATTTTAAAGTGCGGATCGGCGATTTTCGCAACAAGAGCGAAGCGCTGAAAACAAAGGCAACTATCGCATCGAAATATCCAAATGCTTTTATAGTAAAAGATTTTATCCGGTTTCCGGAGCTTTTTCCTGAATCTGTAGAACAAACCGAAGAACAATGAGCGAATTGATTAAACATGAGTGTGGAATTGCATTGATACGGTTACGCAAGCCGCTTGAATACTACAAGGAAAAATACGGCACCTGGCAATATGGTCTCAATAAGCTGTATTTACTTATGGAGAAGCAGCATAACCGCGGACAAGACGGAGCCGGAATTGTGAATGTTAAAATGGAACTTGAACCGGGGCAGGAGTATATCAACCGTCATCGCTCGATTGAACAAAACCCGATAAAAAACATCTTCGACAAGGTTGCCAAAGGGATTAAAAAGGCTGAAAAAAATAAACCTAAAGGTGCTGATGTCCGGTGGATTTACGAAAATGTTCCTTTCTCAGGCGAGGTCTATCTCGGGCATTTACGTTATGGAACTTTCGGGCAGAACAGCATTGAATTTGTGCATCCGGTCATGCGCCAGAACAACTGGAAATCGCGTACTTTAGCCCTTGCAGGAAATTTTAACCTCACCAATACCGATGAGCTTTTTCAAAAACTAATTTCACTTGGACAACATCCGAAGGCTTACACCGATACCGTAACTATTCTTGAAAAAGTGGGGCACTTTCTGGAAGAGGAAAACCAGTTGCATTTCAGGCAATACAAGAACGAAGGCTATTCGAACCGCGAAATATCTCCCCTGATCGAAAAAAACCTGGATGTCCAGAAAGTACTCGAAAACGCCAGTAAAGACTGGGATGGCGGATATACCATTGCCGGTATGTTCGGGCATGGCGACGCATTTGTGATGCGCGACCCATGGGGAATCCGCCCTGCATTTTATTATTACGACGACGAGATTGTGGTTGTTGCCTCTGAGCGTCCGGTCATTCAAACGGTGATGAACGTGAAACCTGAAAACGTCAGTGAGGTCAAGCCCGGAGAAGCCCTGATCATCAAAAAAGACGGATCGGTTTCCAGTAAAATGATCCGGGTGCCGCATACCCGCCGCTCCTGTTCGTTCGAACGTATCTATTTTTCGCGTGGAAGCGACAAAGATATTTATCAGGAACGCAAAAAGCTCGGACGTTTATTATCGCCGGCTATCCTGAAATTGATCAACTACGACATCGAAAATACCGTATTTTCTTATATCCCGAATACCTCTGAAACAGCTTTCTACGGCCTGGTCCAGGGCGTTCGTCAATATTGTGTTGACTGGAAAATCAAGCAACTGAAAGACCGGAATGGCAACCTGACCAATGAAGAATTAACAACAATTCTTTCGGTTGAACCCCGGGTGGAAAAACTGGCCATCAAAGACGTGAAACTGCGCACTTTTATTGCCGATGATGCCAGCCGCGACGACCTGGTTGCCCATGTCTATGATGTCACTTATGGCATTATCCGGGAAAATACAGATACCATGGTGATTATAGACGATTCGATTGTGCGTGGTACTACACTTAAGAAAAGTATCCTGAAAATTCTGGACCGCCTGCACCCGAAGAAAATAATCATCATTTCGTCTGCACCCCAGATTCGCTATCCCGATTGTTACGGAATTGACATGGCTGTACTCGACAAGTTTATCGCGTTTAATGCCACCATCGAATTATTGAAAGATACTAATCAGGAACATGTCATTGATGAGGTTTACCGCAAATGCAAAGAACAGGAAAACCTGCCCAAAGAGGAAATCGTTAACTACGTGAAAGAAATATACAAACCGTTTAAGGCCGAGGAAGTATCAGCAAAAATCGCTGAATTGCTGAAACCAGACGACTGCAATGCTGAGGTTGAAATTATTTACCAGACCATCGAAAACCTTCACGAGGCCTGTCCGAACGATACTGGTGACTGGTACTTTACCGGGAACTACCCGACACCCGGCGGGAACAAAGTGGTGAATACTTCGTTTATCAATTATGTGGAAGGCAAGGGCGGGAGAGCGTACTAGCTTATTATCCTTCTTGCAATCAATACTCCATTCACCGATGCCTGCATGAGTCCACGGGTAATTCCTGCTCCGTCGCCACCAAAATAAAGGTTTTTTACTGAAGGGCTTTGGAAACTCTGATCAACTTTTATGATGTTAGAATAGAATTTCACTTCGACTCCGTAAAGCAGCGTTTCATCGCTGGCCAAACCCGGACTGACTTTATCCAATGAGCGGATCATTTCAATGATATCCATCAAAATACGGTGAGGTAAAACCAGACTCAAATCGCCGGGCACCGCATCTTTCAGGGTTGGAATTATATTGTTTCGGTACAGACGCTCAGAGGTAGTTCGCCGCCCACGAACCAGATCGCCAAACCGCTGTACCAGAATTTTATTGCGGGTAAGCATATTGGCCAGCCTGGCGATGTGACGTCCGTATTCGATGGGGGCATTAAAAGGCTCGGTAAATTTTTGAGAAACCAGTAAGGCAAAGTTCGTATTATCACTTTTCAGGTTTTTATAGCTGTGCCCATTTACAACTGCCAGATGGCCATCATAGTATTCCGATGAAACAAACCCTCCGGGATTGGAACAAAAAGTACGTACTTTATCATCGAAAGTCCGTGTATAATGGATCAGTTTCGCTTCGTAAAAGTTTTCGTTAATCTCCTGCATAATTTCATTCCGGCATTCGAGCCTCACGCCAATGTCAACAATGCCTACCTCTGTCGGGATGTGTTGTTTTTCACATTGTTGCATCAGCCATTTCGAACCTTCGCGCCCAACAGCCACTACAACATGTTCAGCTAAATATTCTTTTTTGGCGGTTTTTACCCCTGAAATTTTCTGGTCGGTGATAATGAAATCGGTAACGGAAGAGTTGAACTTTACTTCAACTTGATTGGCAGTAAGATGTTCGAAAAGGGCGCGATAAAGTTCCTGGATTTTTTCGGTTCCCAGATGACGGACAGGGCATTGCACCAGCTTCAAATTGGCTTCAATTGATTTTCGGCGTATTTCGCGCATGGCCGGAGTTTCCTTTTCTCCATGAATTTCGGGGGCCGCGCCAAATTTTAAATAAATATCGTCGGTGTACCGAATCATTTCGCAGGTCGCTTCAATGCCTATATAATCGGGCAATGTGCCTCCAACCTCGTGCGAAAGCGATAATTTGCCATCAGAGAATGCTCCTGCGCCTGCCCATCCGGTTGTAATCGAACAGGGTTTGCAATCAATGCAGGTTCCGCCATTGGTTTGTTTCGGACATTTTCGTTTATAGATGTCGCGGCCTTTTTCAAGTATCAGGATTTTCATATCCTGACGTTCCCTGACCAGTTCGTAGGCCGTAAAGATTCCGGCAGGACCAGCGCCTACAATAATTACATCGTATTTCATTTGTTTTTTCAGGCTTCAAGCATAGCCTGATATTCTGCGGCGCTCATTAAGTCATTAAGTTCATCCGGATTGCACATGGCAATTTTGATTAACCAACCTGCTCCGAAAGCATCTTTGTTAATGAGTTCAGGTGAAGATTCAAGGTCGGGGTTAATTTCAAGAACTTCGCCCCCAACAGGCATAAACAGGTCTGAAACTGTTTTTACTGCTTCAATGGTTCCGAAAGTTTCGCCTTTGTCGAGCATTTCTCCAAGGGTTTCGATTTCAACGAAAACAATGTCACCCAATTCACCCTGAGCGAATGAGGTAATTCCAACTGTAGCAACATCACCATCCACACTAATCCACTCGTGTTCATTGGTGTACTTTAAATTTTCCGGCAACTTCATGTTATCTGTTTTATGCGGTTTATCCTGAACCAAAAGTAATACAATTTTTTTATTCAATCCTTTAACAAAAGTCAGGGTTATTTATAATTGCTGAAGTTTTACTAATTTGCAGGACTAAATCTGAATTCAATGCTTCAAACTCAAATATCTGACTTATCAGCGCTTGGTGAATCAGTAAAATTGTTGCTGAATACTTTTCCTGAAGATCGCGTTTTTGCTTTTTATGGAGCAATGGGCGCAGGGAAAACAACCTTTATTAAAGCGCTTTGCCGCGAATTGGGCTCTACTGATAATGTGACCAGCCCAACTTTCGCGCTGATCAACGAATACACCACATCCAGCGGATCGGTGATTTATCACTTTGATTTTTATCGGATTAAAAAAATGGAAGAAGCATTTGATCTGGGTTACGAAGACTATATTTACAGTGGAAATTATTGCTTTATCGAATGGCCTGAAATGATTGAACCTTTATTGCCTGAAGGAATTATAGAAGTTCGGATCAGGGAAGGCAAAAAAGGCATCAGGCTTGTTGAAGCTAAGAAAGTGTAAATATTGTTACAATTGTTCGTATAAGCATGCAATGATGTGAGGGAGTCGGAAGACGGAAGACGGAAGACCGAAGACGGAAGACTGAAGTCGGAAGTCGGAAGTCAGAAATCAGAAGTCAGAAGACCGAAGACCAGAGTCCGAAGACGGGAGTACCGCTCCCTGAGCGCGAAGCGAGTCGAAGGGAGCATTCTGGGAATCTGGAGATCAAAGATCGATGTCGAGATTTGGAAGAATTAGTTTGGTTTGAAAGAGAATTTTCAATAATACAGAAGTTGAGATGGATTTCAAATTTGAAAAGCTAACTACTTGTCAGAAAGCTATGGGTTTTGGGGAAAGTATAAATAAGTTGACATGGAAGTTTCCCAAGGAAGAGATATATAATCTTTTGTCTCAAATAGGAAGGGCTGTGGATTCAATCGCATTAAATATATCAGAAGGTTCTATTGGACAAACCAATCTGGAATTTAAAAAGTTTGTTGGTTATTCCATTCGCTCATTAGCTGAAGTAGTAACCTGTTTGCATAAGGCAAAAAGAAGGGAATATATTTCAGAAGAAGAATTCATAAAGCATTATGAGTTTGCTTTTAATTTAATGAATATGATGGCTGCATTTAAGGATAAAATAAGATGAACCAGGGATCTACTTCGGACTTCGGACTTCGGACTTCGGACTTCGGACTTCCGACTTCCGACTATTTTTTATATTAATGCCTTTAATCTATTTTGAATCTCAAACCCATGACTGAAAAAGAACGAATACCCGAACAATCAGCTTCCGGATCAACGTATATGTTGCCCAAGGAAGAAATGCTTGAAATCAGGAGAAAAGGTAAAAAAATCAGGATTGGAATCCCCTCGGATAAAGAAAAGGTAGAGTACAGGGTTCCGCTAACTCCTCAGGCCGTTGAGTTGCTTGTTTCGTATGGGCATGAAATACTGATAGAAAAAGAAGCCGGGAAAGCGGCCAGTTATACCGACGAAGAATACCGTGAGGCCGGGGCTTTAGTCATGGACGACCGAAAAGAAATATTTGAATGTGATATCGTGTTGCGCGTTTCACCCTTTGATGAATCGGAAATTGATTTGCTGAAAGGCCATCAGGCGTTGATTTCAAATTTGCAGATCAATGCTCAATGTCAGAATTCCATCGCGAAGCTCATACAAAAGAAAGTAACCAATATTGCTTATGAATATTTGGAAGATGAAGATGGGAGTAAACCGGTTGTTCAATTAATGAGCCAGATTTCGGGAAGCACATCCATCATGTTGTTTAACGAGTACATGAGTAAATCGCACAATGGAAAAGGAGTTTTATTGGGAAGTGTTACCGGAATTTCACCTTCCGAACTGGTTATTCTTGGTTCGGGAACTGCTGCCGAATTTGCAGCCAGGGCTGCTTTGGGTTTAGGTGCGATGGTGAAGATTTTTGACGATAATATCAGTTCGTTGCGCAAGTTGGAACAAAAACTTCAGCAGCCCATATTTACCTCTGTTTTTTATCCGAAGGTAATGCGAAAAGCGCTTAAATCGGCCGATGCCGTATTGGGGGCCATGCCTGTGGGTATGCCGCCTTCGTTCAGGATTACTGAAGATATGGTAAAAAAAATGAAACCGGGATCAGTTATTATTGATTTGAATATTAGTCAGGGTGGCTGCTTTGAAACATCACAATGTACCGACCTGAATAATCCATCGTTTATTAAGCATGACATTGTTCACTACTGTGTGCCAAACCTTCCGGCGATGGTTTCACGTACTGCTTCAATCGCATTAAGTAATGTGTTGATTCCTATACTTATCGCGATTGGTGAAATCGGTGGCATTGACAACTACATTAAAAATTCGAAGAGCTTCCGAAAAGGTGTTTATATTTACAATGGAATTTTAACCAATGCGGCGCTGGCCGATAAATTTTATCTGCCATACAAGGACATAGATTTGTTGTTGGCGGTATATTAATCTTCAACCAACATCAGCATCGAAATTCCGGATACCTTGATTTCATTACCTTCTACAAACTTTGTACTATTTGTGTCAATTACCTCGTCCCTTGCCACAATCCTCCAGAGAATATGCTCCATCAGCTTAAATGTAATTGCATCAGGATTCCCGTTAAACACAAGTAGAATTGTCCTCCAGACATCATCGTTGGCATGATTAACCAACACGTAAGAAGCTACCCCGGGATGATAATCCGACGAAAAAAACAGGTGATTTCGTATCTGGTATGCCGATTTCATCCGGAAAGCCGGATGCTTTTTTCTGAGCTCGATCAGGGACTGATAATAACTGAAAATCTGATGTGATGTGCTTTTTCGGCTCCAGTCAATCTGATTGATGCTGTCGGGCGATTTGTAGGAGTTGAAATCGCCATTTTTTGTCCGGTTCATTTCAATTCCTGCGTGCAGAAATGGAATCCCCTGCGAGGTCAGCACCAAGGCTCCGGCCAGCATAACCATACGGTTCAGTTCGTCCTCGCTGGACTCAGGACAACTTAAAGCCAGTTTATCGTAAAGCGTATAATTATCGTGGCACGAGGCATAATTAATGCATTGCCAGGGTTCGGTAGCCCATGGCGATTTAGAATGTTCCACATAACCGTAAACAATCTGGGGATGGAAGCAGGCTCCCGCTATCCCGAACTTGATGTTTTCCTCCTGAATGGTCTGGCCACTTACGAAACCTTTGCTCTTGATATTGAAACTGTTCCCTTTTATCCCATTCCGGAAATCATCGTTAAAAACTGCAATCCGGAATAAATGCGACACATTGGTTTTTACTGCCCTCCAGGTTTCTTCCATCGGACTTTTATCGGCCGCCCAACCTTCTCCATAAAGAAGTATGGAAGGCGAAATGGAGTCCATTTTAGTCCGGATAAGGTTCATGGTTTCCAGGTCGTAAATGCCCATCAGGTCGAAGCGAAAACCATCAGCGTGAAATTCAGTTGCCCAGTAGCGAAGCGAATCAATGATGAATTTCCGGACCATATTCCGCTCGGTAGCCACTTCGTTGCCGCAACCACTGGCATTCGAAAATGTTCCGTTCGATCGTTGCCGGTAATAATAACCAGGAACCGTTTGATTAAAAGGCGACCTTCGGGTATAGAAAGTGTGATTGTACACTACATCGAATATCACTCCAATTCCGGCCCGATGGAGCGATTGAACGAGCATTTTAAGTTCCAGAATGCGAGAAGTATCATTGGGATTGGTCGAATAACTTCCTTCGGGAGCATTGAAATTCTGGGGATCGTAACCCCAATTGTACGACTTGTCTGGAGCTTGTTCGTCAACCGTGGCAAAATCATAGACTGGTAAAAGATGGACATGTGTGATGCCAAGCTCAACCAAATGGTCTATCCCGGTTTTTAATCCTTGCGGCGAAATTGTCCCATTTTCGGTAAAGGCCAGGTATTTACCTTTGTTTTGCATTCCTGAAGTAGGCGAAATCGAAAAATCGCGGACATGCAACTCATAAATTATGGTTTCGGTAGCATTGATGTTTTCAATCCTGGTATCCGTTTCCCATCCTTCAGGATTGGCTTTTTCGGGATTAAAGATTAACCCGCGATGTCCATTCAACCCAACAGCACGGGCTTCGGGGCCGGGGGTTTCATTCAGCCAGTTTCCGTCATTTATCCTGATGGTATAGTAATATCCGTCTAAATTACCTTTCAGGTGAATGATCCATGTGCCGTTTTCAGCCTTTTCGAACTGATCGATCCGGATGGCTGAGCCACCTTGCCCCTGCCGGTAAATGCGTAATTCGACCTGAATAGCTGTTGGCGCCCATATACGGATTAATGTTCGTTCTTTCGACCAGCAAACACCCAAATCATCGCCTGAATAAACAGGATACGAATTAAAATCGTTGCTGTTAAATCGCCAATCTCTCATTTTTTATTTTTCCTTTTTCCTTTTTTCTTGGCATTAGGTTACCAAACTTTTACGGAGCTTTACTTTGTTCGATCTCCATTGTCGGCCATCCACATCCGACACCAGAATCCGGGCCCAGTAAAATGATTTAATGGACCGGTCGTATTGATGAAATGTTGAGGTTTCAATACGTAACTGGTGCGCTTTTCCCGGATAAATATACATTGGATAAATTGGCTGTCCGCTTATTCCGCTCAGTTTAAACCGCCGTTTGGTCCATATTTTCCTGAATTCAAGCACCGGGGCATCAATATCGGCATCGTTTTTTCCCAGGTTCCGGATAGTCATTGTCAACACCTGCGGACGCAAAGGCTTGTCTTTTTCGAGCAATACTTCGAGCTTAACTATTTTGAAAAATCTCGAAAGTTTAATCGGTTTGATGTTTCTGGCCCTACGGTAGATAAAGGCTAACAGTACAACCAGAAAAGGGATGGCCATTATGAGGATAATCCAAACAAGTGTTTCCTTCTCAACTCCTTCGGCCAACTGCGAAATAAAGGTAGGTAAACTCAGTATAATCATTAAAAAATTCCTTGTGATCATTTGGTTTTTCTATTCGTCACCAAAAATAGAAAAAGTCCTGCGATAATTGCAGGACTTT
>DMSQ01000026.1 GCA_003457135.1 Prolixibacteraceae bacterium | reverse complement strand
AATGTTAAAAGCGATTTCCCTGGAAAATATATTTCCTGAGGTTGCTTTTGTTCTGATAAGTATTATCTTTGCATCGCTTTTGCAAAGGCCCCGTAGCTTAATGGATAGAGCATCTGACTACGGATCAGAAGGTTGTAGGTTCGAGTCTTACCGGGGTCACTAAATTATAAGGAGTTACAGATTTTATATTTGTAGCTCTTTTTTTACTTACAATTTGCAATAATTTATTGCACAGTTCCAAACCGAAGCAATAAAAAACACGAATGGGAACCATCCGTTAGGAAAGTTCCCATTCACTTCTGGATCTCCCGAAGGTTCTCCTTGGTGCCAGACTACGGTTATTACAACTGGCTGTTTGTTTCGGCTTTTCAGCCATTGCTCCCAGCCTTGAACCTTCCGATTTTGCCTGTTACAGTAAAATCTTCCGATTGTCCGTTCGATTCTTTCTTTCGATTAAATCTTCACGGACGAAGCCTCAGGTTAGCCACCTTCATTCGATCTTGCGATCAGCCTGTTGATGAAAAGATTCCGATTATCCGGAGACAATCATTCACTTCGGCCAATTTTCGGAAACCGGGGTTCCTTCCAATCTTTCACCTTCCTGAATCAACTTTTAAATGAACTTTTGACAGTCAATTTTCGGGTTGACGAACCATGAAAGCAAGCTTTCGGTTCTAACTTCAACTCTTTCCGAATGCAGATCCGAAGATCCGGATGATCAGGTTTTAAATCCGGTTAAAGATTTAATTCCTTTTCCATTCGTTCCGAGCAGCCTTTTATCGCTCGTCTGATGGAATAAAGATACACTACCGGAAGCATACAATTCAAATATTTTTGAATGTTTAAATAAACTGAATATCATTCTGGCTTATCAACAATTGTTTATTAGTTTTTTCAATTCATTTTCAATGGCCTGCATAGATTGTATGGCTCACTAACATATTGTTTTCAGAGTTGTTAACAATGAGGATGATGTTGAAATAGTATTTTTCAATCCATTTTAGAGAGCTGAAAACGATAAAAAAGAATTTGTTTTGATTCTCAACCCGAACAAAAAACAGCAACTTTTACTATTTCAGAAAAAACTGATGAAAAGTAATACATTCAGGAATGTTACAATGCCGCCAATAAGAAGCATCAAAGCTATAGTGGATTTTGAATTGACATACTTACCCATTACTTTTGGTGAAGAAGTCAGATATATCTGCAAAAAGATCGTAAAAGGCAGTTGAATGCTTAAGATCATCTGAGAAATAATCAACGCTTTAAATGGATTTCCGATAACAAAAATCAGTAGCAGGGCTACTATTAAAGATATGGCGATTCCTAAACGGCTGTGGTTATCATTAACATCATAAGGTTCTCCGAAGAGTCCGGCAAATATACTTCCACCTGCCATACCTGAAGTAATTGAACTGGCGAAACCGGCAAACAGCAATGCAATTGCAAATACTACACCGGCATTGTTACCCAGAAGTGGCCCTAACATTGATTGGGCCTGTTGCAATTCATCCACTTTCGTGCCGTTGGTGAAAAATGTTGTTGCAGCCAGAATAATCATCGCACTATTGATAGCCCAACCAATTAACATTGAGACAAGAGTATCAACAAACTCATAATCAAGCTGTTTTTTAATGACTGCTTCATTTTCGAGATTCCATTGACGGCTTTGAATAACTTCGGAATGCAGAAAAAGATTGTGCGGCATCACTACAGCTCCAAGAACACTCATTATAATCAGGATTGAACCATCAGGAATCGATGGTATAACCCACGAAATTCCTGCCTGGACCCAATCAATTTCGACAAGACTTAACTCGTATAAAAAGGACAACCCAATGATGGATACAAAAGCAATGATTATTTTTTCGATTAGGGCGTAGGAATTGGTAAAAAGCATGATGCCAACAAAAATAACCACCAAAACTGCTCCGATAGGAATGGGTATTCCGAAAAGCATTTGCAGGGCGATTGCACCTCCCAGAATTTCGGCCAGCGAGGTGGAAACAGAGGCTAGCATTGCTGATCCTAATATCGTGCGTGAAACCCAGGGACGGGTATGCATGGTGGCTGCTTCGGATAAACATAAACCGGTTGCAATGCCCAGATGTGCAACATTGTGCTGAAGAATAATGAGCATGATGGTTGATAAAGTGACCATCCAAAGCAAGGTAAAACCGAAATCAGAACCGGCGGCAATGTTCGACGCCCAGTTTCCCGGATCAATAAATCCGACGGTAACCAATAATCCGGGGCCTATATATTTAAAAATTTTAAGCGCCCCGAAGGTTGGTTTATATTTTTTATTGTCAATATTCTTGAAAAAAGAAAACATGGAACCGCTTTTAAAAATACCTGCCTATTAACGGATGTTCGACAATCAGTTTTTTCATTTTCCCTGGATTTATGGTTCCCGGCTGGCGATATACAATTTTCCCTCCGGGTTCTACCAATATCGTATATGGAAGGGCTCCCTTCCAATTAGGGTCAACAGCTTCTATCAACTGGTAAATATCGCTTCCGGAGAAAATGTAGTTATTATTCGATGCCTGCTGGCCTTTTAAAAATGTCAGTACCTTTTCTCTGTTTTCCAATTTATCTGTACTTATTGAGACGAACTCGAAATCACGTCCCCGGTACATCCGGTCAATGATAATAAAATCAGGAAATTCCATGGTGCAAGGGCCGCACCAGGTTGCCCATACATTGATCAGTCTAAGTTTCTTGCTTTTATTCTGAATGATTTCCTTAATCCCATCAACTGATATTTCGTTGACAGTTACGGGTAATGAAGCCCACTTTTTATACAATTGTTCGGTATATTCCTTTTTCCACGACCATTTCATAGAGCAACCAAAAACCTTGGTGGTTGCGGGGCTCGGATTTTTTCCTTCCAAAACTGCATCAATTGCATTTCGAAGATCTTCGCCATGACCAGAGCCAGGTTTCTCCTGAGCATCAATTCTTCCTTCATACTTTAATTTTCGGGATGAATCAAATACAAAAGCATGTGGTGTGGCAACCGGTCCATACGCCAATGCGGTTTTTTGGTCATCACTGTCGTACAGATAAGGGAAGTTGTATTTTTTATCTTTTGCCCTGATGATCATCTCTTCGTAAGTATCGCCAAGGTCGGTATAACCCAACTCCGAAAGATTAAGCGCCTGGTTATCGTTTGATGAAATCATGACCAAGTGTACTCCTTTGGGTTGATAATCGCGGGTTATGGCAATAATCCGGTCTTCGTAGGCCTGCGCGGTAGGGCAGTGGTTAGCGCTGAAAATAACGACCAAAACTTTTGCCTTTGAAAACGAATTTAAGGAGTAAAACCTGCCATCTGTTCCTTTTAGATTGAAATCAGGGGCAGGTTGGCCAATTCCAAGTGTAACCGGCTCTTCGTGTTCAATCTGGGCCATTGAACACACCGGCCAACTAATCAGGAACAAGATGAAAACCACGTGAATAATCTTCATAATATGAAATGTTTTGGTGAGAATTATTTTTGATTCGATTTTGCTTTTGTAAATATGACCAATCTCCGGTTGAAGAATTCTTTACGATGAATTTGAATCTCCTCTTTTTTGTCTTCCACCTGAAGAATAATTTCTTTTGCCTGCCTGACCTCCTCCCTGACGTCGGTGACGAACTTTATAAACCGGACCTTCACCCAGTTCTGGTGGAACGGGTATTTTAAGAACCTCCGTTTCGATCAGCTTTTCAATCCGGTCAAATTTTTCCATATCATGTTCATTAATGAAGCTGATTGCGATCCCGGTTTTATCGGCGCGTGCTGTTCTTCCAACCCGGTGAACGTAGTCTTCAGCCGAGCCGGGTACATCGAAATTAATAATCAGATTGATGTCTTTAATATCAATTCCACGGCTTAGCACATCGGTAGCAACCAAAATCCGGGTTCGACGCGAGCGGAAACGCATTAAAACTTCTTCTCTTTCTTTTTGCTCCAGATCAGATGAGATCCCTTCTACCGAATTTCCTGCCCTTTTCAAACTTTTAACGATATCAAGGACTTTTCTCTTGGTCGAACTGAAAACCAGAATACTGTCCAGTTCTGGTTTATTGGAAATCAAGCTGTTGATTACCGGAATTTTTTGATTTTCGTGGACTACATAAGCAGCCTGTAAAACACCATCGGCAGGCTTGGACATGGCAGTGGTGATTTCTACCGGATTTTTCAGGATTTTTGCAGCCAACTCCCTGATTTTTTGGGGCATGGTTGCCGAGAACATCAAAGTTTGCCGTTTTTCAGGAACATAACTCAATATGCGCATAATATCATCATAAAAGCCGATATCAAGCATCCGGTCGGCTTCGTCTAACACCAAATGTTTAATTTTATCAAATTGCACATATCCCAGGTTCAGGTGCGAAATTAATTTACCAGGAGTAGCCACAATAATATTGGTACCTTTGGTCAGGGCTTTGCTTTCGGCATCCCAGTCAGAACCATCACGTCCGCCATAAACGGTAATTGAGTTGATATTCAGGAAGTAAGAGAATCCTTGTATCTGTTGGTTAATTTGAATGGCAAGCTCACGGGTTGGCACAATTACCAAGGTACTCAAATCATGGTTTTCTTCGGCAGCCAGATGATCAAGAATTGGCAACATAAATGCTGCAGTTTTGCCAGTACCTGTTTGCGCACTTGCCAGTAAATCATGACCATCCATAATAACCGGGATTGTTTGTTCCTGAATTTCAGAAGCTTTCTCGTATCCCATGTACGAAATAGCCTCAAGTATTTTTTCATTTAATCCGAATTCATCAAATCTCATAGTTGCTTATCTGTATTATTTCGCTGTCAATTTTCATTGGTTTTCCGACAGTTTTGACAAAAGTAAGAAAACTTTACCAACAATAACTTTTGAATAACTGCTAATGACCAGATTATAGGAATAAACTATTGCCTGAATTGCACATGTCTGTTATCAGGTAATTATTTTAAATATTCATTCGGGAAAAAGCAACGCAATTTGTATTTTTGTGCCGTTGAAAAAAAGCTTAAATAAAAATACTTGATATGGGAAGAGCATTCGAATACCGAAGGGCATCGAAAGAAAAACGTTGGGATAAAATGTCGCGAACATTTCCAAAATTAGGAAAAGCAATTACAGTTGCCGCCCGGGAAGGAGTCCCTGATCCGGAAATGAATGCCAAACTTCGAACTGCCATACAAAATGCCAAGGCTCAAAATATGCCCAAAGACAATATTGACGCGGCAATAAAAAGGGCTTCGGGAAAAGATGCTGAAAATTTTCTTGAAATTAATTATGAAGGAAAAGGTCCTCATGGAGTTTTAATTTTTATTGAGTGTGCCACCGACAATCCGACCCGCACAGTGGCCAATGTTAAAATGTATTTCAACAAATCGGGTGGTGCGCTGGTACCGACCGGGTCACTTGAATTCATGTTTTCAAGAAAAGCGGTGTTCGAATTCCAGAAAAAAGCTGGAATGAATATTGAAGAACTGGAATTGGAATTGATTGATGCCGGTTTGGAAGAAATTGAAGAAAACGAAGGCATTATTTATGCTTATGCCGATTACACCAATTTTGGATTAATGTCGCATGCCCTGGAAGCTTTAAAGATAGAATTTACCAAGGCCAATTTGCAGCGAATTCCGAATACTCCGGTTGAATTTACTGAAGAACAATTGGTTGACATTGAAAAACTGATTGATAAAATTGAGGACGACGACGACATCCAGTCGGTTTTTACCAATATCGCCTGAAGTGTTTTAAAGTGTGACTCATGAGCAAACGCGAACTTCGAAAATACCTGAAAGAATTAAACAAAGAGCAATTGGAGGATCAGATTGTTGATTTGTATAATCGGTTTAAGAATGTTAAGGAATACTACGATTTCGCATTTAATCCCAACGAAAACGCGTTGATGGAACAATGCCGTTTTCAGATCAGCAAAGAATACTTTCCGGTTGGTAGCCGGAAAGCAAAGATGAGAAGGTCGGTGGCTCAAAAATGGATTAAAAAGCTTGTTTCTCTCGATGCCGATGCCTCATTACTTGCCGATGTCATGTTTTTTAATATCGAAATCGCCCAGACTTTTTCGGGCGAACATTTTGTCCGTCAGGAATCTTTTTATACCAGTTTTTATAAATCTTTTGATGAAGCTCTGAGATTTGTTTCAGAGAAAGGTATCCTTTCCGAATTCAAAGGCAGAATTGAAAAAATTGCAGGTGATGCCTGGGATCAGCAGTGGCCAAACCGAAAGGCATTTGAAGATATCGCTGATATGTATCTTCAATAGACTGATGGATTGAAGTTGTATAGAAAATGATTACTGAGACTGAATACTGACCACTTTTTCAATTGGCCTCCAAAAAGCGGATCATTTCTACAAGACTTGCCTGATTATCGTATTTCACATCATGTTTTTTGACGTATTCCTTAAATAAATCTTCTTCTTCACTAAACAATTTCGACAATTGGCGAATGCTCAGAAATTTATTCATTTTTCCATCCTTTCTCAGCCAATAATCAACGAATGGTTTGGGTTCGTACCCATCAGGCAACTTGAGTTCATAAACCTGTCCACCTGAAAAATAGGATGAATATGTTGTAATGGCCGAAGTTTGCGATGTTCCACCATAAGCTGATGGCTTGCCCGGATCTTTTATACTGCACTTGTGCTCTGCAAATAGTGTGTATTTCGAATGGTAAATGATTTCTATGAATTTATTATTCACTGGAATAAATTTGCGACCATTCACAAAAATGGTATCAATTAATTCAACTTGACTTACAGCAAGTTTTGTCCCTTTATTCTCGAAAATCATTTCTTCTGTCAACGAATTGTAATTCAACAAAGCCTCATTATTTATCCCGTTTTTCATCAAGACACTTCCCTTTGAAAATTCAGGGAACAAGTAATGAGTTAAATTTAATACTTTAACCTGTGCTGATAGCATATTACTAAAAAAGACACAAACAATCAGGAAAATCATGTGTTTCATAAAAAATATCTTTAGGGATTGATCTGATTTAAAGACTTTAAACTTGATCAAGGCCTCAAAGTTAGAATATCTTTTAATTAATTCATTTGACGGCCATTCAGGTGTTAAGATTTTTTATAGTTTTGCACACACAAAAATAAATGCCCAGATGGTGAAATTGGTAGACACGCCAGCTTGAGGGGCTGGTGCCGGTTACGGTGTGCAAGTTCGAGTCTTGTTCTGGGCACAAAAGGAAGTCATTTTGACTTCCTTTTTTATTTCAATCAGGTAGTTACAATACTTTTTGTAATTCATGCATCAGGTAATCTCAAGAATTGAAAAGAGAATGCAATGATGCCCAGACCTTATTACCCATTGATCCCGGAAATATAACAATAGGCCTCGATTTAGTCCCTTTAAGTTTGTACCAGATTGTACAATTTGATTCCTTCTTTTGTTTTAATCACACCAAATAACAAAATTTCGATCTATTGATTTATCCGCATTCCTGGACAGAGACCTGACCAAAATTTCGTTTGGCCTGCAAAGATGATCTTCTCGATGATTTTGGCAGGAAATAATCTGTTAGTCTTTTATAACCTGACTTCCCCACCAGTTATTTTTTGGGTCAAAATCTTTCGATAAAAATTTTAGCCTTTGCTGTTCCAACTCTGGAAGTCGGTTTTTTACAATTCCGTCCAGGTATTTTCGTTCCGCTTTGGCGGAATATTCCGGATCCTTTTCAGGAAATCTGGCCCCAACTTTATTCAGATAATCAAACAATTCTTTGTGCAACTGACTAACCAGTTTTTGATTGTTGCCTGAAACATCGCTGGTTTCGGAAAGGTCTGTTTTCAAATTGTACAATTCATCGCGGCCATCTTCGTAATAATGAATCAGTTTCCAGTCGCCTTTCCGGATGATGGAAGAGGGCTCGCCTCCCTGATTTCCATAGTGCGGATAATGCCAGATCAAGGCCCGTTCAGGCAGTTGCTTACCTTTCAGCAAAGGAACCAGGCTGACGCCATCTGAATGTTCTTCCGGCCTTTGTTTTAATCCGGCCAATTCAAGAATGGTCGGATAAAAATCAGTTCCTGAAACCGGAGTGTCACACTTTTCACCTCCCCTGGTCAGGCCCGGTACTTTTATGAAATATGGTTCGCGGATTCCTCCTTCAAACTGGTAACCTTTTCCGGCGCGCAGCGGAAGGTTCGATGTTGCAAATGCATCACCGGCAGCCACACCGCCATTGTCAGAAGTGAATATGACAATTGTATTTTTATCAAGTCCCAACTCTTTCAGCGAGTTCATCACCAATCCAACTGCATCGTCCATCTGCTCAACCAATCCCGCATAAACCGGATTATCCTGAACCTGTCGGATGGGAAGGAAATGCCCCATTTTAAATCCGGAGTTCGCAATACCATTATTTTCAGCCTTTTGCCGGTATTTGCTCCATTTCTCCTGAGTGGTTTCAATGGGACCATGCACTGCATAAAACGACAGGTAGGCAAACACAGGCTTTCCAGTTTGCTTTGGATTATTATCCTTCAAAAATTTGACCGTTTCCTGCGCAAGGCGCATTTCGAGGTTTTCGCCATCCCTGCCATCCTGAAGTTTAGGATTTTCGTACGGAGAAAAATACCCGCCTTTGGGGCTACCGGCATCCCAACCTCCGATGTTGTCATCGAATCCATGGTCTTCGGGCCACGAACCTTTTTCGCCCAAATGCCATTTTCCGGCAAAAAAAGTTTTATAGCCAGCCTGTTTCAAGGCTTCGGGCAAAATGACATATTCAGATGGCAAATTATGGACATATTCAGGAGGCAATAATTGATTGAACCGTTTTGCGGTTCTCCATTGTTCACCCGAAGCGGCGCCAATCCAGTCGGTAATTCCGTGGCGCGCCGGAAATTTACCTGACATGATGCTTGCCCGCGACGGGCTGCAAACCTGGCAAGCCGCATAACCATTGGTGAAAACCATTCCCTGGCTGGCTATTTTGTCTATGTTGGGCGTTTCGTAAAATTTGCTTCCCGAGCAACTCATGTCGTGATAGCCAAAATCGTCGGCCAGAATGAAAAGTACATTTGGCTTTTTCTCCGGTTTATTTGCCGAAAGCGATAAAAGGGGCAATAGCCCAAGGCTTGTGTAAACTGATACCCGACTGATAACGTTCATATTTATTTTAGTTCTAATTGTTCAATTTTCTGAGATTCGATTCCGCGTAAACTTTCAAAGGTTTTTATCATTTCCTGAAGTTTTTCAGGTTCCGAATCAGCCAGATTGTTCTGTTGACCAATGTCTTCTTTCAGGTTATACAATTGAAATTCCTTTGAATTTCCCAGTTCGATATTTAACTGCATTTGCTTTGCAGGCCCTTTGTATGGTGGTATCATTGCCCAATCGCCTTTGCGCAAAGCAGTTTTGGAAGTGGCCTCCAGAACAAGTTCCTCACGACCTTGCTGACTTTTACCCATTATTACATCCAAAAAATCCTGGCTGTCGGGTACTCTTGTTTTACTGTCAACCAGAGCTGATAAAGATGAAAACAAATCCAAATGCGAAACAATCGCATCCGAAACTGCAGGTTCGATTTTTCCTTTCCAGTAAGTCATGAATGGAACCCGGGTACCTGCTTCAAACAAACTGTATTTTCCACCCCGCAGTGGTCCAGCCGGTGTATGACCGCCTAATTTTTCAACCGCATCATCGTAATAGCCGTCATTCAATACCGGTCCGTTATCGCTTGAGAAAATAATCAGTGTGTTTTCAAGCAGTCCTTCTGTTTCGAGTGTTTTTATCAATTCGCCCACACACCAATCTGCCTCCACGATAGCATCACCGCGTGATCCCATTCCCGAAGTTCCGACAAAACGCTGATTTGTTTGGAGTGCGGGGAACGTGAGGTTGCTGCAAAGCGTAATAAAGAAAAAACGGTTTGCTTTTATTTTCCTGAATGTATAGCTTCGCTTTTCCAAGAAACGTATCTGACATATCCTCATCAATCCACAAAGCCGATTTTCCGCCCTTTTGAAAACCGATCCGGGGTATTCCGTTGTGAATGGAATTGTTGTGACCGTGTTGCCACTTCAAGGTGCACAATTCCGGATGATCAAGCCCGGTTGGTTCACCTTCAAAATTCTTTTCATAATCCACAAAAAGTGGGTCATCCTTTTCCAATCCTTCAACCAGTCCGTTTTCCAGAAAAACCGTTGGCGTTCGGTCCTGTGTTGCCGCCATGATAAAGGCATAATCAAAACCGACTTCGTTTGGCCCGGGTGAAATCAGCTGGTTCCAGTCAACAATCCCGCTACCAAGACCAAGATGCCATTTGCCAACCACACCGGTATGATATCCTTTTTCCTTTAACATTTTGGGTATGGTCATCTGAGCGGTGTCAATCAACAGGGGCGCTGTCCCGGGAAGTATTTTTGCATCCTTGTTGCGCCAGGGATATTGGCCGGTAAGCAGTGCATAACGGCTGGGAGTGCAGGTGGCCGATGTCGCATAGCCACTGGTAAACCGAACGCCTTCGTTGGCCAGTTTGTCGAGGTTTGGCGTTTTTATCCGGGTTGCACCATAAGCGCCAACATCGCCGTACCCCAAATCATCAGCGTAAATAATAACGATATTCGGCAGTTGGGCTGTTATTTCCTTTTTTGCCTGTGTACAGGCTGCGACTGCAGCAAGGCATGTTGTGACAAGAAGTATTTTATTCATCTGTCTATATTTTGTTTTTTAATTGTCAGATGGAACTCGCCATTAATCCTTTTCCTATAAGGGGAGTATATCTTATGGCTCGTTTCATATTTTCTGGTTTAAAAGTTTAAAGATATGTTTTCCGGATTAAATCACTCAGGTAATCGCGGTATTTTTCTTCGAACTGTTTGCCATTTACCTGGCAAAAATATCCCAGGTCGCTTAAGCTTACCAGCTTGGTATCCAGATATAGTTTAAAAAAAGTCAAGAATTCGGTTGTACGTTACATTCCATGAGCTATCATGTTCAAATCTATGAAAACTAATGCGCCTGTGGTTTAGTTTAGCCAGCGCCTTCACCTGAAATGAAGCTAAACACCTTCACGCGAAGAGAATAATCCTGAACAGTAATCTTTTCATAGAAGCCTTTGGATGAGAATTTACAACTTTGATATTCCACCGGAATCACGTTCTTCTCTTCCAGATAAAGTCAGATTTCAGAAATAGTTGAGGTAAAAACGATAAGTTGAAAAGTAATCACATATCCCTTAACGTAATATCAAATCCAGAAAGTTTTTATCAGTTCTGATCACATTCGTATTTTCCTTCAATGTAAAACGCTAAACTGGCTACTCAACAGTCCTTATGATCCATCTTTTCAACAAAAAGATACTTATCAGGTAATTTCACTGGGTACGAACGAAGAATTAAAATTTGGGCTATTCTTACCTTCCACTACTTTCGGCAAGTTCTTGCTCGGGTATTCCTTTATCAAATTCAAATTTAACTGCGAGTATGTCAATCAGACCTTTAGCGAGCCGCGGAATCCCCTTGCGGCATAATAAGATTCTGCACCGTTGTGATACACGAATACATGGTCGTAGCGACGATCACAAAAGATTGCCCCGCCGAGTTTTCTAATCTCAGATGGTGTTTTCACCCAACTCGATGTTTTCGTGTCGAAATTTCTCCCGAGTACTCGGGACAACTCCCGGTATTGCTCTTCGGTTAAAAGTTCAATATCCATGTCAGCAGCCATATCCATCGCGCTATTTTCAGGTTTATACTCTTTCCTTGACTCCAGTGCTTCGCGATCGTAACAAACACTTCTGCGGCCTTTAGGACTTTCGGCTGAACAATCATAAAAAAAGTATTCGCCCGTTTTACTGTCATGACCAACAACATCTGGTTCACCGCCAGTTTTTTCCATTTCGGAGAGTGTCCACAGTTTTTCTTCCGAGTCCTTTGAATCTAACCTTGCCTGTACTTTTACCCATTCAAGACCTTTATGAAGATTGATATTTTTCTCAAAACGGGCTTTCAAAGCTCTAAACAGTTCTTCACGTTGCTCAGGCAACAATTCCTTTTTATTTCCCATTGCCATAATGTGTCAGAAACAGATTAAAATTAGAATATTGCTATAAATGAAATTTAAACAGTTTTCAAATTTAATTTGTTTACAAGGTCATTTAATTGGTTTTGTTTCCTTCCGGGTTAGTTATACGGCCATTTAGCCTTTCCAGCTGATTACGTATTTTCACTGGCCACTATCTTGATTCACCCGGACGTCAGCCAGCATTCGACATAGCTCACACCAATGTCTGGCTGAATTGGGAAAAGTGATTCATAAAACACCGCACAAACTGGTTATTAGTCACTTCAGTTTGACTCCTTCAATCAGTTTACTTCCTTCAACAATTAAAACCCAATCTTCACTTCCGCTGTGATTGAGACCTGGAGTTGAGATGATCACCGATTTTTTCTTCTTTTTCGGAAACCTCATATCAATTGAACTGTATTTTCCATTGGCCGGATCGTACCAGCGCAGCCTGCAATGCTGCCCGTAATCAGGCAACCGAAGTTCCAGTGATTGTTTTGCAGGTGTGTAAATCATGGCAAGCGATCCGTTTTCAGCAACTGCACAAACCGCAAAATCGTCGGTCATGTAAGTCCCAAAACCGCCAACCAATAATTGATGGCCAATGTCGGGTTGTAACCTCCACCACTTTGTTTTATCAGTCAACTGCTTCAGAATGCCCATATCTTTACTGCTTCCGTAAAGCGTACATGCTTGCCAGGTTTGCCCGTCAGGATTTTGGTGTGCGATTCCTTCTGCGCCCCAGGCATTTCCGGCTCCCCCTGAAAGAAAATTCCACCAGGCCTGCCGGCGCAGGACAAAGCGGTTGCCCCATGATCCTGAAATTCCATTCTGATCGTATTCTTTGGCATCGCCAAAATCGTAATATCCTTCACAAAAATGAATAGGAATTTTAGGAAAAGCCTTCCAATTGTCGTAATTTTCGCTATAGGGATATTGTTTGCTGTAAACAGGCGAATAGGCATGTGTCCAGTTCAGGCTTATCCACGAAGCATCTGGAAAAGCCTCGAGGCTTGACTGATCGGCCTCGCTGTGGTAAGCAATCAGGGCTTTACCACCGTAAACATCCTGAATTCCTTTGCCAATTTCGTCCAGTTCGGCGCGAACCGGTTCCGGTGTCCCATCGCCGCCAACGAAATAAATAACGCGCGGGTTATCTTTAAATCGGTTGGCGAACCACTGCCCGTATTTCCTGCATTTTTCAGATCCGTTGGCCCGAATGAATTCATTGAGCGACTTTTTCCATAAGGGATTAATTGCCACCACCAATTTCCGGTCGGTAGCTTGTTTCACCACCCAATCAACCCGGTTCCAGAATTTGGGCACAGGCTGCAAAATATCCTGATTAAGAAAGGCTGAATCGGCCATCGTTTTTACGATTTCAGCAAAAACAGCGCTCATTTGAATGGTGTTAAATTTGCCGGCTACCCGATTGTCGAGATAATCTTTAACCTCCTGATCGGAATAAGCATAAGTTAAGGACCAGGCGGTGCATGCATGGATGAAAAACGGTTTACCATCGCTCCATTGCACGAAGCGACCGTTGGCCGAAGGCTGCAATAACAAGGATTTTTGCTGGGAAATTGCTGCTGACAAAACAAAAAACAAAGCAATAAATAAGGTTAGACGTTTCATTCCTGACCGTTTACGAATTATTGTACCAAGTTATAAATTTGGTGTTATGACTATTGGTTTATGTTTATGAATTTAAAGAATGTTTATAGACAATATTTTCTATTGATATTGATTGCCTACGGCAAAGTTAATGGACTATGTTTCAAGTTATTGTTTCCATTACTTATATCGAACCCGGGTTATAAATGTTACCTTGACTGCAGAGATTTTGAAACCATTTCGTTAAAGAGTTTCATCTGCCCGTTCATCGCTGCTATTTTATCAGCAGGTTCAGTTCGTGCTTCAAGCAAAATCCAGTCCTTGTATTTGATTGCGGTAAATAAATTCAGGAGTTGCTGGTAAGGATATTCCCCCACATTCAATTCACGGACATGAACTGTATCGCCAAACCATTTTTTTACCGAATTAAAATTGGCTTCGAGTCCGGGTGGCAGTAAGTCCTGATCGTTGCAGTTCCAGCACATTTTTACATTTTTTTCAGTCACCTGTTCGAAGATTGCCTTCATGTTTGGTATTTCCTGGGTCAGGTTTCCATGAACTTCAACCCTGATCAACTGGCCATAATCTTTGGCAAACCGGCCAACTTCGTTCAACGATGCTGCAATCTGGGCGATGGTTTTTTCTTTCTGAACTTCTTTTGGCAGATCATTGGGTTTTACTTTTATTCCGGAAGCGCCAATGTCTTTGCAGAGCCGTATGTATTCTTTGGTCTGATCAATATTCTTCCGGAGTGCTGCCTGATCGGGACTGTGATATTCAAAATTTGCACCATAACCCAGACAGTCAACCGGGCTGTCGGCAAAACGTTTCTTTACGTCAGCGCGTTCGCTGGCCGATAGTTTAGTTTCAACCCCATGTTTGTGGTCGCAACGAAGTTCCACGCCCAAATAACCGGTTTTTTCACAGTTGGAAATTAAAGTCGGTAAATCCCAGTCTTTTGCCCAAAGGTAAGTGACCAAACCTAATCTCATTTCCGGCTTTTTTGCTGCTGCAAATACCGCGAAAGGATCAATAAGTGAAAGGCCAAGACCGGCTGCCAAACTTTTTTGAAGAAAATTTCGGCGAGATAAATTATTTTCCATGATTGATATTTCAGATTGATAGACTGATAGATAAAATTTGATAAAAACAGTGCTAAATATAAGAAAAGTTCAGTACCTTTTCGGTATCGTATTTTTGAAAATTGACAAATCTAATTTGAACTGAAATGATGACACAAAAATCAAACACACTGGACATTCCTGACTCAGCTTCAGAAAAAAAAACTAATCCAAATCTACTCAACCGCCGCAAATTTATTGGTGGAATCTCTACCGCTGCACTGGCTCTGACTGTTGTTCCGCGCCATGTTCTTGGAGGAAATGGTTTTGTTGCGCCAAGCGATAAAATCACCCTGGCCTATATTGGAACCGGAACGCAGGGACTTCGCGAATTACAGCCACTTCTTTCCATACCCGAATTGCAAATAGTTGCTGTTTGCGATCCGCAAAAATATGCCTTCGGCTATTACGATTGGGGAAAAACCGGACTTCGGGACGAAATACGAAAGACGCTTAAAAGCCCAAACTGGACTTCAGGCGGAGATAATACAGTTCCCGGAGGCCTCGATAACGGGAAAGAAATTGTGGATACGTATTACTCCAAATTCAGGGCCGATCAAAAATTCAGGAGTTGTGCAGCCTATGCCGATTTCCGTGAAATGTTTGAAAAAGAGAAAGACCTGAATGCAGTTAAAGTGATGACCCCCGACCATTTACATGGGGTGATTGCATTGGCTGCCATGAAACGTGGCATTTCTGTCACCACCCATAAACCCATTTCGAACCGGCTCGAAGAAGGTTTTCAGGTGATTGAAACCGCTAAGAAATCGAAAGCAACTACTCACCTGATTGCCTGGGATTCGAATGGTTCGATGGATCAGGTCATGAAGTGGATTAACGAAGGGGCAATTGGCGCCTTAAAAGAAGTTCACAATTGGTCGAACCGTCCGGTTTGGCCGCAATACCCAACTCTTCCAACCGATACGCCCCCGGTTCCAAATGGCATGGACTGGGATTTGTGGCTGGGACCTGAAGCCGAACGTTCCTACCATCCGTATTATACCAATATGGTTTTCAGAGGCTGGTACGATTTCGGAGGTGGATCAATGGCCGACATGGGGCATTACAGTCTATGGACTGTATTTAAAGCTCTTGGACTGGAAAATCCAACCATAGTTGAACCTACTTACAGTCATGTTTGTGGTCTCCGTGATTCTACTGCTTTTCGGGTAAAAAATGACTTTTCATTTCCATTTGCAAGTTCGGTCAGGATTAAATATCCGGCAAAAGGTTCCCGACCGGCAGTTGATTTAATCTGGTACGATGGTGGAATGCGTCCGCCAGTTCCTGAAGAACTCTATGAAGACAACAAGGAACTCGATCCAGAAGGAATGATGTTTGTTGGAGATAAAGGTAAAATCCTGGCCGGGTTCCATGTTGATAAGCCACGCCTGATTCCTGAAAAACGAATGGTTGGCCAGTCTGTTCCTGAACTTCCAAAGAGAGAAAGAACTTCAGGATTTCTACAATTTATGGATGCCGTTAAAACCGGGAAACAATGCCCCGGAAGTTTCACTGAAGCCTGGAGTTTGACCGAAGCAGTAAACCTTTATGGTGTTGCTCTCAGGACGGGCCGGATGTTGAAATATGATGCCGCAAACCGGAAAATCACCAATGTGGCCGATGCCAACAAATACCTTAGCCGTGCGTACAGGAAAGGATGGAAACCGGATGAGATTTAAGGAAGAAGACGGAAGACCGAAGACGGAAGACNNGACGGAAGACGGAAGACGGAAGACGGAAGTCCGAAGTCCGAAGTCCGAAGACGGAAGACGGTGGTTGGTGAGAGGGTATCGATTTTTCAGTGACAAACTTATTCTATTTCAATTTCAATGGAACTACAGTTAATTTAATGGAAATCGTGTTTTTTTTTATCAAGTTTCATAGGACTCCGTTTCACTTTGACTTATGCTATTACATTTCGGAGCGTTGCCCCTTAGGCGATGATTTACTTATCAAATATAGGTCTGAAAGACCGTCATGTAATAGCACGGGGTGAAGCTTAACCCTGTGAATGTGAAAAAACGTCATTCTTTTTCTCAATTAAATTAGTGGTAGAACCATAATAAGAAAATAAGGTTTTTTTAAATTTACATTTTGCCAGGTTCCTCTGCTACTTTCAAAAAGTTCATTTGAACCATTTCATTCACAATTATTGAATCAAAAATTATAAATCAAAATCATGATGAATAGAAGACATTTTATTGAAAAAAGTGCATTGGGAATCGGGTCAGCAGTTCTGGCCTCTCAAATTCCAATGAATCTGACAGGGGCAACAGTTTCAAAAGCTTTGAAAAAACCACTTGGATTTCAGGTTTGGACCATAAAAGATCAGTTGATCAAAGATTTCGCCGGAACATTGAAAATGATGGCCGGGCTTGGTTACCAAAGCGTTGAAATGTGCTCGCCTCCCGGATACGAAAGCTCCGGGTTCGGACCGCTGATGAAAATAAAAGCGCTGGAAATGAAAAAAATAGTGGAAGATGCCGGGCTAAAACTGGAAAGTACCCATTACGGAATGGGTGAACTCCGGAATAACCTGAGCGAACGAATTGATTTTGCTGCCGAATCGGGGCAAAAACAAATGATCTGTTCCAGCTTCTGGCTCCCGAAAGACGCCAAAATGAGCGATTGGCTTAAAGCTGTTGACGAACTGAATGAAATCGGCGCCAAAACAAAAAAAGCGGGCATTCAGACTGGCTTTCACAACCACCATACCGAATTCGCGAAAATTGACGACAAACTGATTTACGATGCACTCATGGAAAATTTTGACCCGGAATTGGTTAAAATGCAGTTTCAGGTGGCTGTAATCAGTATTGGGTACAAGGCTGCCACCTATTTCAATAAATACCCCGGACGATTTATCTCGGCCCATCTGGCCGATTGGTCGGCGACTACCGACAAACAGGTTCCGATCGGCCAGGGCAATGTTGATTGGGAAGAACTATTTGCCGCTGCCAAAAAATGTGGGGTTAAGAACTATTTCGTCGAAATGGATCCCGAAACATTTAAGGAAAGCGCTGATTATATACACAAATTGTGAGGCTGATTCCGAAAAGTTTTTTTTGCCCCCAGGGCATAAATACCAATAGAAAGTAGAGCCCAGATCAATAAGATTTCCCGTCAGGGAATAAACGTCGGTTAGTTGAAAAGCCTGTTTCATAAACTGCCGCAACTATCTAACCGACAATTTTGTATATTTATCCTTGAAACGAAAGGTTAATGATTTTCAAGGAATTTTATTCTAAATCCCGTCAGGGATTACAGGTCGGTAGAAAAGGAACGTGTGATGGAGGCTCGTCCCCTGCCCGTCATTGGCCTGTCAGGCGGGCGTACGGGACGAAAGAATGGTGGTTGTAATGGGTTTTTACCGACCGCCTGTACCTAGCGGCACAAAAAACTAAGGCCAATGAATTTATTGATACTATTTCAACGAAATATTTTCCGGTCGTGCGTGTTTCCAGCGTTTGTGCGACCAAAGCCAAAGTTCAGGTGTTTTACGGATAATTTCCTCCAAAAATTTAGTGTGAACTTTGGTTACTTCATACGGTTTTGTTTGCGAGGCATCATCGAAAAGTTTGGTGAATTCCACTTCGTAATATCCCCGTCGTACTTTCTGAATATCCATAAAAATAACGGCCTGTTTAAACCGGGAGGCTACCTTTTCAGCTCCCGGGAAAACCGCTGTTTCCTGGTTTAGGAACATCATCCAGTAGTCGGTATCTTTCAATGCGGTTTGATCGGTCAGGTAATAAGTGGCCGATAATTGGCCGCTTTTTTCGAGTTCAAGCATGGTACGTCCAGAAATACGAGCCATCATCAGCTGCATGCCAAACCTGGAGCGGACACTCCTGATATAGTTGTCAAAAGTTTCGTTTTGTATAGGTCGGTAAATCACATTCACCTGATGCCGAATGATTTTGGGTAATGCCATGGTCCATTCCCAGTTTCCGTAATGACCGGATAGCAAGGCAACGCTTTTATTCTGATTGTAAAGTTCGTTCAGTACTTCCGGATTTTTATACCTAAACCGCTTCATTAATAATTCATCGGAAATTTGAAAGGATTTGATGGTTTCAACTACCAAATCGGCAAAATGACGGTAAAATTTGCGGGCAATTTCGTGTATTTCCTGATCAGTTTTTTCAGAAAATGAATTTTTCAGGTTTTGAATGACTGTTTTCTTTCGGTATCCAATCAGGTAGTAATTAAGCAGGTAAAAAATGTCAGCCCAAAAATAGAGCAACCAAAACGGAGTAAATCCGAGGACTTTAAGCAGAAGTACGCCTATTTTTGCGGGTAGTTTTTTCATTAGATTATAATTAAGCCCCCTCCAAACCTCCCCCGAAGGGTGAGGCTAAAAAAAAGCAATATCATCATTTTTGGTTTTATAATCACCCTCTCGTTTGTCAAAATTTTGTCATAGACATTTCATTAGTTTAAATTAATTGGAATTTTTGTCATAGACATTTCATTAGTTTAAATTAATTGGAATTTCTGGGATGTAATTCAATATTGGAAGGTCGTTTGTGTTTCCATCTTCTGTGCGACCACAACCAGTATTCGGGTTCCGACCTGATAATTTCTTCGAGTTTTTGTACATAAGCCATCATAATTTCTTCAGGTTTAACTCCTGCAGGATTTTCAACGAGCCTATAATGAAAAACCTCATACCGGCTTCTTCCAATTTTTCGGGTATGGTGCATGATTACCGGCTGATTGGTTTTAATTGCGATTTTCATTGGACCGGCGAAAAAAGCCGTTTCCTGATTCAGGAAGGTGGTCCAGAATTGCGAATTGGGTGGGGGAGTCTGATCTGCTGCGAGGATCAGGGCTCCGGGACGTTTGGCGAGGTTAAACTCCAACGCAGTGCGAACCGAATGATTGACGGGAATAGATTTAGCTCCAAACCGTTCACGCGTTTGCAAAATAAATTGTTCGAGTTCTTTGTTTTTTCTGACTGGATTGTAAACAACCAGATACTGAGCTTTGATTAAACGTTGCATGGAACCGCTCCATTCCCAATTGTTGTGGTGCTGGCCCAAAACGATAATACTTTTGCCTTGGTTGTAGTATTCTTCATAGATATCCAGATTGTTAACCTTTAACCGTTCGTCAATCTGCTTTTCGGTCATCTGGTTAAACTTAATGGTTTCCAAACCCAGATCACTCAGGTGATGGTAGAATTTCTTGGTAATCGTTCTGATTTCTGCCAGACTTTTCTCAGGAAATGAATGGACGAGGTTTTCGTGTACAACTTTTCGTCGGTACCTGACCACATAATATAGGAATACATAAAAAATGTCAGCCAAACCAAAGATGACCCAAAACGGAAGTCTGGCTGTTAATTTACATAGAAGAACAACAAAACGATCAATAAAAGAGCTCATAGGATCAGAAATTTGAAGCCGCAAATTTAACCTAAAAAATTACTTTGGAGCTCCATAATATTTGTGTTTGGCATCTAAAATACCGGACGCGCAATCATTATTCCGTTATTTTTAGAGTTTGGCTTGAGGAAATCGGTGATTGGACCATCTGAAACCAGTACTTTTTTTCCGCTTAATGGGGCATGGAGCAAATAAAATTCATTGCCTTTCTTAAGTATAATTCCGACATGATTGACATCCACACCTTCAATGCCACTGGTGAGAGCTATAATATCGCCATGATGTAAATGTTGGTATAAGTTGGGAATGTTATCCTTCGGGAAGTACATAAAACCTGTTTTTGTCAGTTCTTTTTCCTGTTTGGCAATGGCTGGAATCAGTTCAGGATGATCTTTTAATACCGGATAATCTGAAGGATGCGTACTCATGTAATTGATTGTTTTATCTGATTTAATGCCATTTTGATTGACTGTTTCACTGATAATTCCTTTTTTATGGTTATTGTGTATCCATTCGGCAAAATAGTGTAGCCGGGATGGATATTGATTGCGGATTCCATCGCGGTACCTGATTTGCTCAAGCTCTGAAACAAACGATGCAAAATCAGTTTTTCCAGATTTAACTGTTCGCGCCAAAGCCAGGCAGTTTTCGGCAAATGTGGTACAATCCAGTTCCCGCAGGTTGATCACCATTTTTTCTTCCAATCCATTTTCGAGCGATGCAGAAACGTATGGGGTTCCCAGAAAAGAGAGACCAATTTCGACGATCAGTTCAGAAATGGGCAAGTCTGATTTTGAAGAGAATAGCTTTAATTTTTCTTCAGCGATGAGTTTGTCTTCCGGTTTTTGAATGTAATCATTTTGTGTTGTCTGTGCATTTGAAATATTCAGCCCGGTTGAAAGAAAAAGAATGGCTATAACAAAGAAATTTTTCATGATCGAAGTTTGTTTGTTGTGGCGATAAAGTTAGAAAAGTTTAATTACCGGATGATCTAAAATTTATATATTTGGCGTCAGTTTTAAGGGGGAATAATATTAAGAAAACAATATGCAAAGACTAAGGAACATTCTCCTGGCGGGTTTGGTAATGGCAACATTTGCCGTTTCGGCGCAGGAGAAAAAGGAAGACGAAAAAGAAAAAGGGTATCAGTTTACTTCTGTTAATGAAATTCCCTGTACTTCAGTTAAAGATCAATACCGCTCCGGAACATGCTGGTCGTTTTCAGGATTAGCATTGCTGGAAGCTGAAATGTTGCGACTTGGAAAACCTGTTGTTGATTTATCTGAAATGTTCGTGGTTTATCATACCTATTCAGATAAAGCTTTAAAATATGTCAGACTTCACGGAAGCCTCAACTTTGGCGCTGGCGGCGCTTTCCATGATGTTACCAATGTGATTGGAAAATACGGCGTAGTTCCTGAAGAAGTTTACAGTGGTTTGAATTATGGTGAAGAAAAACATGTTCACGGTGAGATTGACCGCACTTTGCTTGATCAGGTTAAAGTAATTGTTGACAATCCAAATAAAAAGTTGACTTCAGTCTGGTTTGATGCTTTTAATAATACCCTGGATACGTATTTTGGAAAACTTCCGGAGAGTTTCAAATATCAGGGAAAAGATTATACTCCGCTGCTATTTGCACAGGAATTTATGGGCCTGAATATGGATGATTATGTGGAAATATCCTCCTATACCCACCATCCTTTTTACACCAAATTCATTATTGAAATTCCTGATAACTGGTCGTGGGATGAAGTGTACAATGTGCCAATGAACGAACTGGAAGAGATTATTGACAATTCAATCAATACTGGATATACAGTTGCATGGGCTGCTGATGTGAGCGAAAAAGGCTTTTCAACCTCACAGAAAGGAGTAGCCGTAATACCGGATGTTGATAAGGCCAATATGACTGATGCCGAAATTAGCAAATGGGAAAAACAAACTGAAAAAGAAAGAAACGAAGAATTGTATAAATTATCGAAACCTGGAACAGAGAAGTTGATCACTCAGGAAATGCGTCAGATTGATTTCGATAATTATCAGACAACCGACGACCATGGAATGTTGATTATTGGTACAGCCAAAGATCAGAACGGCAACATCTATTATAAAGTTAAGAACTCGTGGGGCGATTACAACGATTATGATGGTTATTTCTATGCTTCAAAACCATACGTAAAGTATAAAACAATGTCAATCATGGTTCATAAAGATGCTATTCCAAAGAATATCCGAAAGAAATTAAATCTGTAATCAGGAAACCTCGTCGTCCGGCGAGGTTTTTTTTAATTCTCCTGTCTTTTGAAGTCCTTTTGTATATTTGGCCTATGAGAAAACTGATCCTGATGATTTGGATGGCAATCCCGCTGTTTAGTTATTCTGAAGACTATTTGTGGTGGAACATCAAGCATGGCTGGGAACCGGGGAAACCCGGATGGCGGAATTTTATGCACATTACCCCAGGTTACCTTGGCCCAAATGCTTTATCGGTGCCTGAAGTGAAAAAAGGTGTAGTTCAACAGGGTTCAAACCTGGAATTTGGCCTTGATTTCCATTTTAGGAATGGCGACCCGACCCAGGATATTTCCGCTAAATATTACCGTTCATTCGCTGAAGGAAAAATAGCAATTGAACTGTACGGGGTAGTAGCCGAGCATTATGCCATGTCCGATTTTGTCCGCGACGAACGTATTTCACGCGATTTTGACGGTAAAGGATTTGCCAATGGCGATTTATATTTTGCAACATTGGTTCAATTGGTAAAAGGACGGAAATTTCCGGACACCATGGTCAGGATGGCCGGAAGGACAGCCTCCGGAAATCAGCTTGAAGGAGCAAGGTATTCGGATTATCCGGGATATTTTTTTGATTTCAGTTTCTCCAAAAGCTATGCCGGAAGAAATGAAAAAATCTCGTTTTTGCCCTTTGCTTCATTCGGATTTTACTCCTGGCAAACCAATGACGAATTAAACCTACAGAACGATGCTTTTATGTATGGTTTGGGTACGGATATGAAATGGTTACATTGGACAATTTCAAACTCTTTGTCAGGCTATTCAGGATATAAAAATGAGCGCGATAAACCGATGGTTTATACGCTTGATCTGAAACATCAACTGGCAAATAAAACAATCAGGCTGCAATATTTACACGGCTTACGCGATTGGACTTACCGAACTGTAAAATTATCCCTGATCCTGAATTTGCAAAAACAGTAAATTCTATTTTTCATTATTTGGCTGATCCTGTTTGCTTTCCTTTAAGCCCAGTGTATTTCTGATTCCGCTGAATACCGCTTTCCACCAATAGTTTGCAACCGATCGTTTTTCATCCCGGTTAAAGTTAATTTCATCGGGAAGCAATTCGCCGCCTCTTGGATTTTTTGATCTCAACAAGAGGCTATTAGCAAGGAAACTGGCGAATTTTGCTTCTTTGGTATTCCCGTTTTTCATTTCCAAAACCGAAATCTTCATATCATTGTACCCAAAAACAACATATCCACTTGCATTGGTCCGATCGGCAGAAAAAGTAAATTGGAAACGGTCAACTTTTCCTGAACGTATCGAAACCGAAGCAAGTGGTTCCAATACCGGGTTTAAAATGCGCATATTGAACGGATTTAAACTTCCGGATACTGTAAAACGATTTTCAGGATTATTCATCTGATAGTTCATGCTTGTGGTCAATTGGCACGAGTCCATAATTGTTGCAGTTCCGTCCAAACTAAAATCAGGTATTTGACCGGTTGCTGATTTGATATTGGTAAAAGGTTTAAGTAAAGCTTGAATACCGGAGAATCTGAGCCGGCCTTCGGTTTCACCCGATTGAGGTTGCTCGGAGTAGGTTATGCCTGAATTGACCAGTTTGAAAGAATCGAGCATAAAGGGATATTTCGAGGTTTTGATTAAATCCTGTAACATTTTGGGGCGTCTTTTCTCGTCAAACGGCAACCGTTTATCCCGGTAAATATCCAACAGCAATCCGTTAACCGACATGTATTTACCTGATATTATTTCTTTCTCAAACCATTGCCTGATGTCAGGCTGGCCAATAATTACCGAGTCAATCTTGCCTTCGAAATAATCGGATTGAAAACCAACCTGTTTCTGATGTTTTTCTTTATTGAAATTAGAAGTTATTCGAATATCAAGAGCTGAAAACCGATTGGTGAAGGATGAATAAGAAACCTTATCAATTGAATATTGATAAAGCTTTTCCTTCCGGATTAGGTTCGGAATCCGGAAAGCAAAACCGGTGGCATGCATGAAATTATTGGTCGGTTTGTTGTCAATCCTGACATTAAAAAGATTGAAACTGATATTTTCCTGCCACTTCATTTTACCGCTTTTGGAAACAGAGATATTTGCATCCTTTACATTCAACGATTTGGATGCAAAAACATTAGCAAAACTTTCGAAATGGGGGAACAGGTTTATTTTGAATGGATTAATTTTCAATGAATCTTTGGCATTATTATAAAGTTGAATACTTGGCTGACTAAGGTCTATTGATTCGAAAAAAAACTGATCTTTTTGATAAGCCTGATCCATATCAAACCCATTCATTGAAATGATCGGGATATTAAGCTCGAAATGATCAACCCTGGTATTTTCTTTTTTTTGTTTGACTTTCAGTTGTTTGGCTGATATTCTTCGGTCTGCTGAAGAGAATGTCAATTCTTTGATGCTGAATTCCTGATTTTTATCTTTTGGATTAAATTCAAATTCAAGCAAATGAGTTAAATAGTCGCCACTTTTAAACTCTGTTTTTCCCTCCGGTTCATTTCTTAGGATCAGAATATTCTGTGCATTTATTTTCAGATCGGATTCGACAAGTAAATAGGGCTGCGCGGATAGTTCAGAAAATACCTTCAGTGAGCCATCATTTAATTTGAATTCCTTTATCGCAATAGATTCTATTTCCTTTGGCAACAGAAAGGTTAATTCTTTAAACTCTTTTTTTTCTTCTTTTTTATTTTTTTGATAAAGCTTGATAGTTGGGGAATTGATCAGCACATTATTAGCGTCAATTTTCCGGTTGAAATACAATTCTTCCATGTTGATGCCTTTAATTCTGATCTCCGGAACCGAAAGCTGAATATTCCACATTACAGCTGAGTAATTTTTGCTGCCTGTTTCCGGGTAAATAGAAGCATTTAAAGCATAAACTTCTTTCCTTTTGGTCGAAAATCCAACTTCCGCAGCTTTTAAAACATGCACATTATCAGAGAGCCGGATGATATGATCGCGCACCGAAAAATCAATAAATTCTGAAAAAAGCAGCTTTTTAAGGCCAAACTGATCCTGATTAACCAACGTGTTTTCGAGACCAAGACTGAAATGATTGTCGAGTGATATTGTTTTACCTTTTCGGCTGTGATTAATTAACCGGATTGCTCCATCCGGAATGTCAACTTTTTTCAAATATATATTGCCCAGATAATTAGATAAAAGCTGAAAAAGGTCTTCAAATTCAGCTTTAGGTTTGGTTGATTTTAGAAGTGCGAAATTTTCATAATAAATCTGTGGGGATTTAATGTTCAGGGTGTCAACCGATAACTTTTTATTATAAAAGGCTTCATGAAAGTCAACATTGGTCAAAGTAAGTTCAGGAATGGTAAATTCATATAATTCTGATCGGTTGTATTCTTTCAATACCTCCTGAATATTCACATCCGATACCGGGAACAGGTGCAGATTCTGAAGCTGAGCTTTTTTCGACCGGCTCGAAATAGAAAGGTTTTCAATGGTCAACTTATGTAATTTATCCACCAGTTGCATTTGGTACTGGCTGAAATTCAATTCAATCTGGTTGGCAAAAAATAAACGGTCTGTTTTTCGGGCGCTGTTTTCGTCCAATGCAAAACCGTTCAGATATAATCTGATCGTGGATTCGATATTTCCGGTTTGCAAGGTTCCGGTCTTATTCACCAATTGAATTTTCCCTTTTTGAACCGAAACCTGGTTCGAATAGATGCCTTTTGCATAGTTTGATATCAGGTTGTAAATAAAGCTTGTATTTTGCGGCTCCGCTCTTTTAATCAGAATTTCATTTTGAGTAAGTTTAAATTCAGGATTAAATAAGTTAATCCTTTGAAAGAAAAATCTCCTTTGATGGTATGCCTTTTTGAAATTAAACAGATCGAGCCGTACGCTGTCGCAACTGGCATCAATGCGGTTTTTCTGATTAGCCAGAGCGCCGCCGGATAGCAAAGGATAGAGTTGTATGTTTTTTATCAGGACCGATTTTCGGCGTGTAGAAAGATCCAGATTTGCAGCTCTGATCCGGTGAATGTTGTCGCCCAAAGTCAATTCATATTCCGATGCTGAAAAATCAATATTTTTTGCATAAAAAATGCGGCTTGTGTCTCTGCCAGAGACTGAATCAAGAAGGAAATCTTCGAGATTTATTTCGATGTTCTTTAGTTCCTGCTGACCAGTCTGATCGGCCGGTGACTTAAATAAGGTGAGTTGTGCATCCTCCAGTTTAAAATTATGAATGCTTACACCCGCAAATTCTTTTTGAATTAATTCATACAGGTTAAATTCATCTTTTGGTTCTGTGGAAGATTTGATGAGCTTCAGCCCCGGCCAGTATTTAATATTGGCGCCTGATAAAATCAGCGAATCAATCGGGATTTTATCGTTTCTGTAAAATTCATTAATTTGACTACTGATCATTTTCGATTGCGAAACATGAACAGCATACCGGGCTTTGTCAGGATGATGCTTTGTAACAGGTTTTAGTTCCATATTTCGAACTTCAATCTGTGATCGTTTGAGTGAATAGGTAACTATCTCTGCACTGAGAGAATGAATGCTGTCGGCAAGATTATTCTGGTAATTCTGCATCCTAAGATAAATGTCCTGCGCATCAAACAAGCGGTCGGGATTGGGCAACAGCACTGAATCGGTATAAAAATTCAGGATTCCAATGGTTATATTTTCGGCATTCGAAAGTTTTTTTGAATCCCCGACCAGATTGTAAAAATCGAAACTGGCATTGACCAGCTCAATTTTATTGATTTTTATCGCTTTAAAATTCCGGGTAACCAAAGGTTTCAATTCCTGAAAAAGTGCACTGATATTGCTTTTTTTATCCTCGATTTCAGAATTTTTACCATGAATGTTCAACTCAGGCTGGCTAATCAGAATTTCTCCAATTTCAAGGTTTTTTTTAAAAATCAATTGAATTAGCCGGATTCCTTCAATCCGAATATTAGGCGAATACAGCGAATAAAACCGTTTGGTCGTTTCAGCAAGGTTTAAAGTCCGGATTATGGAATCGGATGGATGAAAGGAAACCTGGTTCATTTCGAACCCCCAATGATTGAAGTTTATTTTCAGGTTTTCGAAGGTAAGCTCGTATTTTCCTTTCGACTTTTTTGTAACAAAATCAGAAAGATTTTTATTCAGATAACTCTGCGCTTCAAAATACAACAAAGCCAGGGTGGCTAATGCAATCACAATCAGTATCGAAAAGATGACTGCCGGTATTTTATATATTCTTTTATGCAAGCGGGTCATACGTGTTTATTGTTTTGATTACTACTCCCAACAGGTCGGATTGGATTTGTTTGGGAGTCGTTCATATAGACTTTAATATTATGAAATAAGTTGCTTTATTCGAAATATAAATGCGATTGAACCATGAGTAACATGAAAAAACTAAAGGCGATAATTGGCAAATGGTTTAAATCAAATGCCAATCATCTCCTTCAAATTGATTTTGCTTTTTGGTGCAGATCGAAAAAAATAAGTTAAACCCCAAGTTCAGCAAAAGTTTTTTCAATTATTTCACAGGCTTCCAATATTTGTGCTTCATTGATGATTAAAGGCGGAGTAAAGCGGATGATGTGTTCGTGCGTCGGTTTGGCCAACAATCCATTGTTTTTCAGTGCAATACAAACATCCCATGCACTGATTCCATTTACTGATCTGATTACAACTGCATTCAAAAGTCCTTTTCCCCGTACAATTTCGATCAAATCTGAATCAATTGATTTTAATTTCTTCCGGAAAATTTTACCCATGTTTTCGGCATTTTCAGCCAGATTTTCTTCCCTGATTACTTCCAGGGCAGCAATGGCAACTTTGGCTGCAACAGGGTTTCCGCCATAAGTTGATCCATGTTCACCTGGTTTAATGGTCAGCATAATTTCATCGTCGGCCAGTACGCACGAAACGGGCAGCATCCCGCCTGAAATGGCTTTCCCGAGTACTAAAATATCGGGCCTGACCCCTTCGTGGTCGCAGGCCAGCATTTTTCCTGTACGGGCAAGACCGGTTTGTACTTCATCAGCTACGAAAAGCACATTATGCTTTTTGCAAAGATTGAAAGCTTTACGCAGGTATCCATCTTCAGGTACATACACACCAGCCTCAGCCTGAATGGGTTCAACCAAAAAACCAGCTACGTTCGGATCTTCCAGCGCTTTCTCCAAAGCATTCATGTCGTTGTACGGAATATTAATAAACCCGGGAGTATATGGGCCGTAATCGTTATACGAATCAGGATCAGACGACATAGAAATGATGGTAATGGTGCGGCCATGGAAATTTCCGTTGCATACAATTATTTTGGCTTCAGTTTTAGGCACTCCTTTTACTTTATAGGCCCATTTCCGGATCAGTTTTAATGCAGTTTCACCGGCTTCAGCCCCCGAATTCATGGGTAACATTTTGTCGTAACCGAATAAACCGGTCATGTATTCTTCCCACTCGCCCAGCACATTGTTGTAAAATGCCCTTGAAGTCAGCGCCAGTTTTTGCGCCTGATCGGTCAGCGCCTTTACAATTTTTGGATGACAATGTCCCTGATTGACTGCTGAATAAGCTGATAAAAAATCAAAATATTTTTTCCCTTCCACGTCCCATACATAAATTCCTTCGCCGCGTTCCAAAACCACAGGTAGCGGATGATAATTATGAGCGCCGAACCGTGATTCACGATCCATATAATCCTTAGCTGTTAAGACATTCATCGGTTTTAATTTTAAATTATTGAAGTACAGAAGTAGATATATTTTAGTTTATTTCAAATGATATTGACCTGTTATTATTGATCAAATCAAACAAAAAATTGGTCAGTTTAATGCCAGATGAATTGGCTTGTACTATTATTTCCAAAACCGGATAATGGCCATTTCGCACATCAAAAAAATAATAGCCAAAGCAATAAAATGTTTCCAAAATTGTTTCCCGTTGCTATAATCCTGAAGGGTTTCACTTATTGCGACATCCGATGTTACAATCAATTTAAATTGTTTGAAATCACCCGTCTGCATAAACTTTTGAAGTTCCTTATCTTCATAAAATTCTGCGTCCGATTCTTTTCTTGAAAAATTACAGGAAATTGATTGAATAATCTGGTCGCCATCCTGAACCAAATAATGTCCCGCATTTTGAAGTAAATCATCTAAAATCAACTGTTGTTTCCCCGACCCAATTGTACGGACCGATGCAATAAACTCATCTTTTGTTTGTTGGTTAATGATTTTTAGTTCACTAAGTTGCGAGCTTTTATTCAGGAATACAGGAACGTCGTTTTCGAGCGAATAGGCATACTTTTGTTGTTCGCCACTTTGCAAAACCATGTTGTAAACTGTTGGAACAAAAAGAATATGCCTGATAAAACCAAAATTCTTTTTGCTGAGCGGAAAAGCAAATAAATACACGGTTCCATGCCCAAAGGAACTGGCAGTTAATGCACTTTTCCCGTTTCTGAAGATCAAAACCTCTGACCCCCCGTTTTGCATCCGGTCTTTAAAAACGGTATAACCTTTAATGACCGGCAAATCAGCTTCATCTTCATGTTTTTTAAATACCTCCTGATACAGCTTGTGCCCGTAATTGATTTCCGAAATACCCATCGTGGCGGTATCAAAAAGCGCTATTGTATTGCTGTTGATTTTATTCAGAAGCAGATTATACTCCTTGTAATCGGTCAAACGGTCAGGAAAAATAACCAAAGTTCCTCCTTCGTCAACAAATGAAGTTAATTCACTCATAAATCCGGAGCTGAATTTCTGATTGTTGATCAGGAATATACATTGATTGTTTTTAATTTGAGAAATCTGTACATTATTCTCCGGATACTCTGTGTAGGTGATTAAATCATCGTCTGCAAAAAGTTTTTTCAGATAATCTGAACCATTGTTCTGAGGATTATATATGCCCAGTGTATTAAGTTTTGATAATACACGATAACTCAAAAAGTAGGAATTGTCGAAAATAACCGGATAGTCATCGAGTTCAACCTTGCATAACTGAATTCCCTTCGAATTATTGGTGTAATTAAGTTCAAGAGTTGTCTTTTCCTCACCGGCGATCGAAATGTTGGAAATAGCTTTTAACGAATCATTTATAGATAATGTCACAGGTATATTCTGGTATGCCTGACCTGATTTGTTGCTGATGTGGACAAATAGTTTTTCACTTTGTCCTATTTTTCGGCCGGGAACCTCGAACCAGCATGAATCAATCAGAAGGTTATTTGTTTTACTGCTTTTAAGCGGCAATAAATAAGTAAAAACGGATGAATCGGGTTTAATGGCTTCGAAGTCGGAAGCGTTTTTCTGAAAATCGGACAAGATAAAGACATTTTTTTCAAGCTTTTTGAATGTTCCGGACCCCAATTGAACCGCCCGTGAATAAACATCTGATAATTGGGGCGAATGCGCACTCTCTTTAATTTCAGCAACTTGCTGAATAAATTGTTCTTTGCTTAGCGGAAACTGATGTTGCGGAAGAAAATCACTCGTCAGGATAATAAATTGCGTGCCGACCCGGTAGGAATTCGCAATTTCGATGGCATTTTGTTTGGCCTGTTCGAGTAAAGGCCCATTTTCTCCTTCAGCTTTCATGCTAAAAGAATTATCTACATAAATGACGACAAGCTGTTGGGCTGCGTGAGTAATCTGGTTTGTTAATGGAATATAAGGCCGGCTGAAGGCAAAAACCAAAGCTGCAATGGTTAACAACCGCGTAATCAGTATAAGTAATTGTTTAAGCTGCGATTTTTTTTTTGAATCCTGCCTGATCAGCTTTAAAAGCTGAACGTTGCTGAAATAGACCGTTTTATATCTTTTGAAATTGAAAAAGTGAATGATAACCGGTATCGCCAGTGCAAGCAATGCAAATAGAAAAAACGGATATAAAAAACTCATTTTCTGATTCGATATTTGGTAGTGGTTTGGTTAGGCTTTTGGTATGATTTTTAAAACCTGTCCAACCTTAAGGCTTTTGGCTGCTTTAATGTTATTAATCTTCATGATTTCATGATTCGAAACTCCCGGGAATTTTTTTGCAATTGTCCAGAAGTTGTCGCCTTTGCGTACGGTGTAATAAACAATTTCATCTTTGGTAACCGGACTGGATTGTTGAACTAAACTGCTGTCTGACTTACCTGCTTCAACTACTTCGGTCAATGCTTTTTCTGAAGGATTTGCTTTGTTGATATTTACTTCAGGCGCTTTTTCAGTAGATTTAGTCTTAGCCGAATTTGCAAGGATTGGCGCTGAACTGAACGACGGTTTCTTATTTAGCGATTTTTGCTTGTCAGTTCTGCTCATCTGACTAATACCGGCGTAATAGTCACCTTGGCCTTCAGGAACATAAACAGTAAGTTTTTGACCAGCTTTAAGGAAATTACCGTGCATTTTGTTCCAGTATTTTATATCGGAAATCCGAACCCTGAACCAGGCAGATATCAATCCCAGGTTATCGCCTGATTTTACTGAGTAAATAACTTTATCACGTCCTTTTATGTCGCTTGGACTTTGACTTGCATAATGGTTTTGCGGATTTACAATTTGATTATTGGGGAAGAATTCATTCCGTCGGTGATCATGAATTTCAGATTCATTTTCCAGATAGGCTGAAACCTCGTCCTGCGGCAATACCAGGCTGTATGCTTTTTCTTTACTGGCCGGAATAATATCACGACGGTATTGAGGGTTCAGTGTCCGGATTTGTTCTGCCGGGATTCCAATTACTTCGGATATCTGGCTGAAGTGAAGATAATCATTAACCATCAGGGTATCGGTAATAATCGGAAAAGCAGGAGATTTTGGAAAGATATTATGACTTTGATAGAAATTCATAACATAGTTGGCAGCAATAAATGCCGGAACATATCCTCGGGTTTCTTTGGGCAGTTTATAATAGACTTTCCAATAGTCGCTAACATTTCCTGATCGTTTTATCGCTTTATTTACATTTCCGGGGCCACAATTGTATGCGGCAATCACCAAATGCCAGTCTTTATAAATGTTGTATAAATCACGCAAATATCTGGCCGCTGCATCTGTAGCTTTCAACGGATCGCGGCGTTCGTCAACAAATGTGCTGATTTCGAGTTTGTACATTTTACCGGTTCCATACATAAATTGCCACAAACCAACTGCACTTGCCGACGAGTTTGCCCCTGGATTTAAAGCCGATTCGATAATCGGAAGGTATTTTAATTCCATTGGCAATTCATATTTGGCAAGGGCTTCTTCAAACATCGGGAAATAGTAATTGGCCAGTCCGAGCATTACGGCTACCTGTTTCGGCTTGCGAACGGTGTACATGGCAATAAAATTCTTGACCGTATTGTTGTATGAAAGACTTACTGCCGACTGCATGGATTGCAGTCTTTGAATATACACCGAATCGGGTAGGGTTTGTTTAAGGGTATCGGCTTCTGCCAGTTCTGTACTATCCAACAGGAAGGCATTCTGCACGTACCAACTGCTCAACATGCTGTCGAGCTTATCCGAAAAGTACTTATTCAGGTTTTCGTCAGGAATATAATAATACTTTTCGTATCCGTTTATGGTATCCAGTGATGAAACATTGATGGTACATGCTTTCCGAAGGTTTTCCTTCTTATATCCGGCAGCATAGGATTGCAGTCCGGAAATTGTCAGCAAAATAACTGTCAGTTTTAATATCCTCATAAACTAATTTTAAAATGTAAATCTAAAATGTACCCCCATTAATTTATTATCCATACACATCACCGGCCCCGGGACCCAATTGAAAGTCAGATCGTCGCTGATGTCGAAGTTGAAAAAGTGGGCATCAACACTGGCATCAATAATATTGACCGCGTAAAAAACCACGGTTCCTATAACCACCAAATCACGGTTTCTCCTCCAATAATCCTTTTGTCTCCTCAACGCTTCAGTATAATCGGAAATATTTTCCGGCCTGAGTAAGCTGGGATTTACCTTCAATTCCTGATGTGAATTCGTATAAGGATCTGAGTCAATGATGTCGGAATAAGCCTGTTTGTAAATGGTATATTGTTCGTTGTTAAAGTTAATAAAGTATCCTAAAGTAGCAAAACCAGCATAAACCAATGGAACTTTCCAGTATTTCCGGTTATACATTTGGCCCATGCCGGGGAAAACAGCCGAATAAATGGTTGCTTTTCGTGGCGAATGCCCGACCGCAGGTTGACTGACTTTAGTTGAATCCACATTTGATTTCTGGCTAAAGGCAGAAAATCCTGTTGTAAAAAACAGGATAATTAAAATACACCTACCAACTAACTTGGATGAAACGATAATTCTTTTTTTATGCATCTAATTTATCAAGAATTCCTAAAATGCGTTCCAGATCTTTGGTTGAAGAAAATGGTATCGTAATTCTTCCTTTTCCGGTTTGATCCATTTTAAAATCAATTTTCGACTGAAAATATCTGTTCAGATGATGGTATAAATCCTGATATTCGGTCGGAAATTTTGGGGGTTTTGCTTTTTCTTCAGGTTGAAAACTTGTTTGATCTTCGGTATATTTTCTTACAATTTCCTCAACCCTGCGTACCGAAAATTCATTTTTAATGATTTCATCAAAAATCATGAGCTGCATTTCCGAGTCCTGAATATTTACCAAAGCCCTGGCATGGCCCATCGTAATGTTTTTATCAACGATGCCTTTTTGAATTTTTGCCGGCAATTTAAGCAAGCGAAGGTAATTGGCAACTGTTGATCGTTTTTTTCCGACCCGGTCGCTCAGGGTTTCCTGCGTGAGCTTACATTCATCAATCAACCGTTGATAGCTATGGGCAATTTCAATGGCATCAAGATCTTCGCGCTGTATATTTTCTATCAGGGCCATTTCAAGCATCCCTTCATCGTCGGCCGTTCGGATATACGAAGGAATTGTAGTGAGTCCGGCAATTCTGGAGGCCCTTAACCTTCTTTCCCCAGCGATAACCTGATAGATGCCGGTATCTGTTTTACGCAGGGTGATGGGTTGAATAATCCCTATTTCTTTAATTGAAGCGGCTAATTCGTTTAATGTTTCTTCATCAAATTTAGTCCTGGGTTGAAAAGGGTTAGCAATAATTTTTGAAATTTCAATTTCATTAATGGCAGAACCTGTTTCTTTTGCAAAATATTCGTCTGCACCATCAATTAAAGCGCCCAAACCTCTTCCCAATGCTTTCTTTTTTGCCATAATCAAAAGGTCTTATTCAATAATTCTTTCTAAATTTTTTATTTTGGTCATCCCGTTGTTCTGCAATAACTCGCGGGCAAGGTTCATGTAAGATAAAGCGCCCTTCGATGTCGCATCGTAAAGAATAGCAGGTTGCCCGTAACCTGGGGCTTCGCTGAGTTTAATATTGCGTTGAATGACTGATTCGAATACCATTTCCTGAAAATGTTTTTTAACTTCTTCCATTACCTGATTGGATAAATTCAGGCGTGAATCGAACATGGTGAGCAGGAATCCTTCAATTTCAAGCCCCGGATGTAATTTAGTTTGAATAATTTTAATGGTATTCAGGAGTTTACCTAATCCCTCCAAAGCAAAATATTCACACTGAACCGGAATAATAACAGAATCGGCCGCTGTAAGGGCATTGACTGTGATCAATCCTAATGAAGGAGAACAGTCAATCAGTATGAAATCGTAATCATTCCTTATTTTTTCAATCACATGGCGTAATACTTTCTCCCTGTTGGGAAGGTTTAGCATTTCAATTTCAGCGCCAACCAGATCAATGTGCGAAGGAATTAGGTCCAGTCCCTTAATTTCAGTGTTTAATATGATTTTTCGCGGATCAAGTTCATCAACAATACATTCATAAATGCTGGTTTTTACATTTCTCACATCAAATCCAACTCCTGAAGTGGCATTAGCCTGCGGATCAGCATCAACAATTAAAACCTTATATTCTAAAACGGCCAGACTTGCGGCAAGGTTTATCGCAGTCGTGGTTTTCCCGACACCCCCCTTTTGGTTAGCAAGCGCTATTACTTTTCCCATACAAAAACAACTTATTTGGTAAGTCCCAAAGTTAATATTTAAAACAGAAACAGGTAGTAAATATTTATTAACCCTTATCGCTGACAGGTACCAGAGTAACGAACCAGAACAGGATTATATTCAAACGAGTTTGATCTTTTTTACTTCTTTTTTCAGTTGTTCCAGATCAATCGGTACAACTCCCAGTTTTTCACAAACCAATCCGCCTGCAAGATTTGAAATTTGCGCCATGAGCGGAATTGGCAGACCGGCAGCCAGGCATAGACTAGCCGTTGCAACTACTGTATCTCCGGCGCCCGAAACGTCGGCAATATCGCGGACCTCAGCAGCATAATAATTTTGGCTGACTCCATTAGTCAGAAAAACACCTAATTCAGATAACGTGATAAAAAGTAAACCTATCTGATTTTCTGTCTTAAACTTTTCCGATGCCTTTTTGATCTCGTTCAAGTCTGTTTTTTCAATCTGAAGGTTCAACCCATCTTTAAATTCTTTAAAGTTTGGCTTAAACAGATCTACCTGTTGATAGTTATTGAAATTTCGGCTTTTAGGATCTGCGACAGTCAGAATGTTTTTGGATTTGGCCAGGGCAATTACATTCCTGATTATCCAGGGAGTGATCAGCCCCTTATCGTAATCAACAAAAATAGCGATGTGAATATGTTTTTCTTCTATAATAGCTTTGATCCTTTCGAATACCTTTTTTTCAAACTCGGAATCAATCAGGCTTGAGATTTCCTGATCAACCCTTGAAATTTGCTGCCCTCCGCTAATTATCCGGGTTTTGACCGTGGTCATTCGGTTCTTGTCAATAAATAATCCTTCGCTGACCAGATTCTTTTCCTTCATTAATTTCGCGAAAATTTTTCCTTTTTCATCATCTCCAATGATTGAAACCAGAATTGGGGTCGCTCCGAATGCCTGAATGTTTAGCGATACATTACCTGCGCCTCCCAGTCGGTTTTCCTGCTTGTTAACAGTAACAATGGGTATGGGCGCTTCAGGCGAAATACGGTCAACCTTTCCCCATAAATAAGTATCAATCATGGCATCACCAATGATTAATACATTTAGTTCCGAAAATTTGCTGAAAACCTGTTCGATATTGTCTTTTTTCACTGTCTGGTTTTTTCGATGTGCAAAAATAGTAAAATTTAGCTCGAATAAAATCAGTGGAACAGGCAAATGCTGAAGTCAAAAAACACGAATGGGAACAATCCTTTCAGATAGTTCCCATTCACTTTTGGTTAACCCGAGGGCTTTCCTCAGTGCCAGACTACGGTTATTTAAGCCGGTTGCTCCATCCGGTTTCTCCAACCATTTTTTGCAGCCTTGAGCTTTCCTGTAGCGCTTTTTACAGCATTACGTTCCAGCTGTCCATTCGACTATTCCGAAGAAATGTCTTCCTGAACGAAGTTCCTTTTTAGCCACCTTATCATCTTTTCTTTCGATCTGTTGACTGGTGAAAAACTACTTTGATCCGAAAATCAGTTCGTTTTCAGTCCGACAATCTTGAAACATAGTTTCTTTTCGTCTCCTGCTTTTTTGAATCAACATTAATTTGAACGTTGTGACGATCATTTACTCTGTTGATGAACCTCCTCATTTCTGAATTGGTTCGAACTTCAGCTTTTCATGAATGCAGATCCGAAAATCCGGGTGATCGGGTTTGGGGTTCAACTAAGTACCTTCTTCCTCCTCCATTCTTTCAAAGTAGCCTTTTATCGCTCGTCTGATGATATAAAGTTAAAACAATCGTCTCTAAAAAGTCAAGTATTTTTATCGTTTTGATTCAACTTTGTTTGATCAGAAGTTATAAACAATTGTTAATAACTATGTATTGATTGTAATGTATTGTTATTTAATTGATTATATAAAATGTGCTGAATTATTATCGTAGTTATTAACAATTTTCTTGATCAGGAAATGGACTGATTATTCTTTAATACAGTTTTCAAACCTTCTTCCAGCCTGAATTCTGCGGTTTCAATGCCAAATTCTTTTAACGCTGCTCCGAATCCTTCATTCATCATGCGGCCTGCACGTAATGGAAAATCAATCAAAGCAGGGAAATTTTCTTCATTTTCCGGATGTTGATAGAATGTCAGGCAGGAATCAAGCTTTGTAGATAGATAGATTCGACATGCCATTGGCCTTGCTGAATATGCAGAACATGCTCCATTCTTCAGCATTGGGCAAGGAGACTTATATTTCAATATCTCATCTTCAGGCAATTCTGATGTTATCGTATATTTCGCATCAGTTTTTGCAATTATGACGGCAAGCTCTTCTGAATTAAAAAGAATTTTAATTTTTTCGGATAGAAAATGCAGTTCATAAGAATTGGCAAATACAGCCTGATGGCAGCACCAATGGCAACCTTTAAAACAGGCCACATTAATATTTTGCCTTTTTGCCAGGGCAATTAGCGAATCGTTAAGTCCATCAATAGCAGCGTACAACGATTCTATGGCTGAAAATAAAGTATCATTTGAGAAACCTTGCTGAATGGCTGTCCGTGCAAGCCGGTAACCATCAGAATAAAAAATACGGTCACTTTTAGTGAAACAATTATTTTCAATAGTCATTTTGAATAAAATTTTTCGTCAAAAATAATTTTTGTTTTCAGGAAAGGCTTTATTTTGAACTTTAATTTTTAGAACCAATAAATCCAGATCCGTGAAACTTTTTACCGCAACTTTTTTTCTTATTGCTGCACAAGTGATTGCTGCTAAAGCTATTGATTATCTTCCAGTACCTTCCGGAGATCTTGTCAGGCATATTTATTACACGCTCTCATACAACGAAAAAAATGAACAGGCAAACTGGGTTTACTATACCTTGACTGATAGCATGGTGATAAACAGAGGGGAGGAGCGGAGCAATTCATTCAGGATGGACAAAATGGTTGCAACCGGATCTGCAAAATCATCGGACTACACAAAAAGCGGTTACGATCGGGGTCACCTGTGTCCGGCTGCCGATATGGGTTTTAATCCTGTTGCCATGCAGGAAAGCTTTCTGATGTCGAATATTTCGCCTCAAACACCGGATTTTAACCGAGGTATTTGGAAGGAACTTGAAACAACTGTGCGTAATTGGGCAAAGAAAGAACGGAAGATCGTTGTAGTTACCGGACCTGTCTTTAAAGATGATAAAGGTTCAATTGGTCAGGAAGAAGTGCTTGTGCCCGGTTATTTTTTTAAGGTCATTTATGATACAACCGATGACTCAAAGTTAATTGCCTTTGTATTTCCAAATGCCAAAAGCGACCGCCCTTTAACGGATTTTGCCGTTTCTACCGATGAAGTTGAAAAATTAACTGGTTATGATTTCTTTTCTTTGCTTCCTGATGATCTGGAATCCAAATTAGAAAGCAAAGTCGAATTTGCAGGCTGGTTTGAAGGATACGAACCGGCCTCTCCAATTGCACAACAAGCTCAAACAGATAGTGAAACTGTCAGCCAGGATTTTTATTTTTATCTGGTTTTGATATTGGTTATTCTGATGGTTGTTCTTCTGGTTTTCGTAAAAGGTCGTAAAAGATGATAATGAGAAATCTATGAGTTTTCTTTTGTATTGACCATCCAAAACGAAAAAACGTTCAGGTAATTCCAGAACGATTGAAGGATTTCCTCCGACAAGTCAAGTTTTGAAAGCACCTCCTGGTAGCATTTGAGCCACACGATCCGGGCTTCGGAAGTAATGGCAAATGGTGCATGCCGCTTTGCCAGTATGGGTTTGCCACGGTTCTCGTTAAAGTATGGATGCCCGCCGCAAATCTGGATAAAAAAATCTGACGAACGTTGTTTGGCCTTGTCCAAAGCTTCTTCAATTCGGGGAAAGAGGTGTTTGATTTCGCTCTTGCTTAAAAGGTCGTAATGATCGCTCACCATTTTGCGGATTCCGGATTCTGTAAGTTTTTCCAAAAACTCTGGTGTGGGCAGAGTAACTGCCGGTCTCTGTCCAAATTCAAATTGACTGATTGAAAAATCCATAATATTTAAAAGTTGAAAGTTGAAATAATAACAAAAAGGTTCTTCATAAAGTTGCGTGACATACAATTGAGGACTGCCAATGACAATCAATGACAATCAATGACTATTGAATGACCGCCAATGAACATGAATGACTTGTATATTAAACTTCTATCCCAATTCTGTCCGATTGGCATCTTTTAGGTGTTTCGGATTACCTTTGCAGCAATATTAAACATTTCAGAGTGACTTTTCAGGAATTTAAATTAACAACTCCCTTGCTGAATGCCTTAAATGATCTGGGTTTTAAAAATCCAACGTCCATTCAGGAAAAAGCATATCCGGTCATTTTATCGGGCCGCGATGCAGTCGGGATCGCACAAACCGGTACAGGTAAAACATTTGCTTATTTGCTCCCGATTCTGCGCCAGCTCAAATATGCAGATCAAAAGCATCCCCGGATTTTAATTGTAGTACCGACCCGAGAATTGGTTTTGCAGGTAGTTGGCGAAGTTGAGAAACTAACCAAATACATGAATTTGAGAGTGGTTGGAGTGTATGGCGGAACAAATATCAACACTCAACGACAGGTAGTTTTCAACGGGATGGATATTTTGGTTGCAACTCCGGGCCGTCTGGTTGATTTGGTTATGACCGGTGTTTTACGGATGAAATCGATACAGAAACTCGTGATTGACGAAGTGGACGAAATGCTGAACCTTGGATTTCGTCCACAACTAATGAGTTTTATGGAAAGCCTTCCGCAAAAAAGGCAAAACCTCATGTTTTCGGCTACTTTAACTGAAGAAGTGGCCATGCTGATTGAAAGTTATTTCTATGAACCAATAACCATCGAAATCGAAAACCAAAGGACACCTTTGGAACAAATCGTACAGTATTACTATGCTATCCCGAATTTTTTTACCAAAATTAACCTGCTCGAAAACTTACTTGCCAATACTTCAGAATTTGAACGTGTTCTGATTTTTGTAGCCAGTAAACAACTAGCCGACCGGGTTTTCGATTTGATGGATCCCAAATTTCCTGATCAGATCGGTGTGTTGCATTCAAACAAATCACAAAACCTCCGTATCAATTCGCTTGAGCGGTTCAAAAACGGAATTTCGCGCATATTGATTGCCACAGATGTTGCTTCAAGAGGATTGGATATTGCCGATATTTCGCATGTAATCAATTTTGATGTTCCGGATATTCCGGAAGATTACATTCACCGGATTGGACGGACCGGACGATCAGAAAAGGCTGGAATTGCCCTGACTTTTGTGAATGAACCGGAAATGAAATTTCTCCTTGGAATCGGGAAATTCATGAACAGAAATGTAATAGAAAAGCCTCTTCCTGACGGATTAATAATATCGGACACTTTCACTGACGAGGAACGCCCGGTGTTGTTTGACAAAGATTATCTGGGAAAACCAAGTAGTATAGCCGACTCGCAGGGCGCCTATCATGAGAAAAAGGAAAAGAACAAAAAAGTGAATTTGGGCGGTCCGGGGGAACGCAAACCACGAAAAGACAAACCGGAAAATCGGGGCGTTTTGAGAAAAAGGGCGGCTAAAAAGAGATGAGTTTATTTTCAAGCAGAAGAATTTGCTATATTTGTGATATTCAATAATACTTCAGTAAAATGAAACTTACATTAATTGTAAAAAAAGGGAAGAATGGCTATTTAATTGGGCAACTAAAAGAAATTCCGGCTGTATTTACGCAAGGTCTTACTATTGACGAGTTAAAAGAGAATATTGCTGATGCATTGGAAATGTATTTGGAAGATGTGAGGGAAAGCTACAGACCGGACGGCGATATGATGCAAGAGGAAGAATTAACTTTTGCCTGAGCGATGAAACGGGCAAAATTCATCAAATATTTGAACGAACATAATTGTGGTTTCATCAAGCATGGAGCCAAACATGATAAGTACATGAATCACAATAATGGTCAGCGGACAATGATACCGCGCCATCCAGATATTGATGAAGATCTTAGTGATTTGATTTGTAAACAATTAGGGATTCCAAAGCCAAAAAATTCTTAACTTTTATTTGTGCTTTCATTCAGAATTTGAATGATTTTCAACGCATTACGCCGGTTCGAAAACGCATCTTCCAAAATCAGTTTTCGTTTTTCAATTTCATCAGAAGTAAATTCCTGATCGAAAAGTTGTTTGATTAATCCGATCATTTCATCAGGTGTATTGGCTATATGACACAGATGTTCCAGTCCGGTTTTATGAACCATCGGAGTATTTGTTATGCAAAAACGACCAGAGAACAGTGAAGCAAGCAGTTTGAGTTTTAGTCCTGTATCCTGAAATGTGGGTATCAAACAAATGTGCGCATTTTGTATCAACCTTTCCATTTGTTCATTTTCAGGATTCGATATCAGCAAAATGTTTGGATATTGTTTGATCTTTTGAGTTAAACGGTCAGCCGGATTTTTTCCTGCAATGATTACCTCCAGCCGGATTTTTGAAAAAACCTGTTTAATCAGAAATTCTAAAGCCTGTAGGTTCTCTGATACCGAAAGGTTTCCATGAAACAGGATGTATTTGCCAAGTCCTAACCGGGATTTTATTTCACTGAATGGATGAAACGCGGGAATAAAATGTGAATGGCCGTATTGGTGGTCGAAATAAAAGTTGTCGTTTGGAGAAATGCAGAGCAGGTGCGAAGCATTTTTTAATATTTTTTCGAACTGTTTCAACCTACAGGCTTCTAACCTGAAAAAGAATTTCTTGAAAATATTTGGTTCCGATTGAACTAAACTCCGGTAATATTCGTGTTCCACGTTGTGGGTCCGGACTAAACGTAGGTGGTTGGCAAGTAATGGATGGTCAAGGTAATAGCAGGTGTGCAGTCCCTCGAATAAAATGGGTGCCTTGTTTGAAGATAAATTCTTAATTAATTGATCGTTAGTTCGCGTTATTACAATATATGGTTGAGTTGAAAGCTGATAACGAATACCTTTATTTCGTTTATAATAAAAAACCTTCGCGCAGTATTTTTCAAGTTCTTCGGCTTGTGGCCGGTCATATTCGAAACAATGGAGGTAAACCGATATACCACATTCTGAAAGTGATTTTACTTTGTAAAAGACATCAATTACCCCTCCATAGTCCGGGGGATAAGGAATGTTAAATGCTACCAGTTGCAATGCTGTTTCCACCATTCAAATTTTCTTCTAAATATATAAATTAAAAAACCACGAACCGATTTCTGATCCGTGGTTTTCATCCTTTTTTGAGTTTTCAATACTTTCTGAGACTGTACACTGAGACTGAACACTTTTTCAATTCTTGCCTATTCCTCCAGTTTTACCCCGCCATAACTGCTGGTAATTGTAACCTTGCCTCCACCAGTTCCCACGCTGCCGTCAAGTGAAAAACGTTGCTTATCCCTGATTCTATTGCCTTTGTAGCGGTTTTCCGGATAATTTACATCGCCATAATCGCAATCGGCTTTCAGCAAGTAGTTTAATTCCTTCAGCCCGATGGCTATTCCTCCATGGCTGTTGGTGATCCTGATATTGTCAAATTTTGCATCAACCTTGCTAATTCGAACCGATCCGTAACCAGTATCGAGGTCAAAACTGCCTGTAAGTAAACCGATTTTGTAGTTGCTGAATTTGGATATGGATTTCAGGTTTGCAATTTCATCAATATTTATCCCGTCGTACTTCGAATCCAAAGTGAGCTTACCCACTTTATGCAGGTTGACAGTTGAATTTTTGGTGTCGAGTAACAGATGATTGATATCGTCGGCATACAATTTAGAGTATTTGAATTCCAGATCAGCATCATTGATCGTTTCCAGATCAGCCTTTCCGTAATTCAAAATGATCTTTACCGGAGTGTTGGCAGGTGTTCTCATCTTTCCGGCAGTGATAGAGCCATAACTGACATCAAAAAATCCTTTGGCATCCAACTCATTCAATATCAGGTTTCCATACTTGTTGGTAATGTTCAGTTCCCTGTCTTTCGGGATGTTTACCAGGTAATCAATCGAGAAAGAATTTTTTCCCTTGAAATTTTCTTCAATATTCGTTTCAGCGCTAACCATTCCACCGGTTTTCTGAATGTCAATCTGAATCTTGTTCATTAGTTCCTTCGCCTTACTTTCCGAAGCATTTTCGATGGTAATCACCACTTTGATAGTGACAGAATCGCCTCCCGTGTCGTTGATCCTAACTTCGCCAAATTTATTGGTTATTTTCAGGGCTGTAACACTACTTTTTGTCCATCCTTTTTTGATATTCTTTGTGAATTCTGCGCCTGTTGCATGAACAAGTACAGCCGAAAGAAGCAAAAAAGAAAGAATAAGTTTAAATTTCAATTTCATTGTTTTCATATTTTTGTTGTTTAACTTCCTGTAGTTTGTTAATAATGATGGTCATGACATTCATCCTGGCCTGATAATATTCAAGCATCGCATTGATGACGCGTTCATCGTCTGGATTAGCTTTAAGGTCTTCCTGAAGTTTCTGGTACATCTGATCAAATTCGGCCTGTTCTTTTTGCATGATCTGATCCTCTGATTTAGAAATCATTCCATCATTTTTAAGTTTTTCCCATTGTATCATTCCAAGCTGAATGGCATTGGTGTAGTAAAATTCAACTTCACGGTATTCTTCGGAAATTGAACCCAGAGAGAATTCAGTTTTCTTTTCAGGAAAAAAATAAATGCGTGCCTGGTTCACTGCTAAAAGTGCAAGTACAACTATGGCAGCAATCTTTAAAACCGGTTGAAAATAGATTTTCCGGGCTGGTTTTGCAGCTTTCTGAAGCTTGGCCTCAAATCGTTCAAAGTGCCCTTCCGGTGGTTCTTCATCCTGAAATGAAGTTCGGTTATTTATGATTAATCTTTCCAATTCATCATTCATGACATTATATTTTTTAATTATATTCAAACAATTCTTCCTTGTGAAGCATCTGCCTTAGTTTCAGTTTTGCCCTTAAAAATTGCGTTCGTGACGAAACGTTGGTGATGCCCAATATCTGTGCAATCTCTTCATGGTCATAGCCTTCGAGTAAATGGAGGCTTAAAACAACCCGGTAACCATCAGGTAATTGCTGTATCGTTTTCTTTAATTTCTCCATCTGAATTTCCGAAATTTCAATTCTATCGGGTACTTCGTCAGAAATCTTTTCATTCAGCTCCTCGAACTTTACTTTTCGCTTTTTCAGATGATCCAATGAACGGTTGATCACAATTCTTTTCAGCCAGGCTCCAAAACTTACTTTTCCTTCGTAAGTATCAATTTTTGTAAATGCTTTAAGGAAAGCTTCCTGCATCACATCTTCAGCATCCACAGCATTACCCACCATATGGAGACAAATGTTGTACATGGGTTTATAATACAACTTGTAAAGCTCAAATTGGGCTTTGGTGTCGCCTTTCCGGCACCTTTCAATTACCTCCTGATAAATATTTTGGTACTGTGATTCCAACTATTTGTATGGTTTTCTGTTTGAAAGACGAATGTCGGTCTTCGAATGTTGCATGTGTTCGAAAAATATATTTATTTAAGGTACTCAATTTACAAAAACGTATGTCAAATCATGCTCAAACAGCCAGAAATCTGGCCATAACCGTAATTTTAAACGGAATTATTACCATTGGCCAGTTTGTTGGCGGGGCTATTTCCGGAAGTCTGGCCCTGATTTCAGATGCCCTGCACAACCTCAGCGATGTAATTTCTGTCGTGCTGGCCTATTTGGCTCACCGGATCGGAATGCGGCCGCAGACTCAGAAATCAACTTTTGGCTTTAAACGGGCCGAAATTCTTGCTGCATTTATCAACGCCATTTCACTCATAGCGATTTCGGTTTATTTGATGGTCGAAGCTGGTAAAAGGTTTCTGAACCCGAAAGAAGTTGATTATCTCTGGATGCTTGGGCTTGGAATTCTTGGATTTATTGCAAATGGTCTTTCAGTGGTGATTTTACAACATAACAAGGAAGAAAATTTGAATATCAGGGCTGCCTATCTGCATCTGATTGGCGATGCATTAACTTCGCTTGCTGTCATTGCCGGCGCTGTTTGTATCTGGCTTTTTAAGGTTTACTGGATCGATCCGCTGGTTACAGTACTGATAAGCATTTATATCTTCATTCATACGTTTAAAATCCTGAAGGAGAGTGTTGGAATCCTGATGCAGTTCGCCCCTGCGAAAATCAACCAGCAGGAGCTTATTCAGGTGCTTCAGGAGATGCCGGAAATCAGCAGTGTTCATCATGTTCATTTGTGGCAACTGGCCGATCATCAGACTTATTTTGAAGCGCATCTGGTATTGTCCGAAAATCTGCCTGTTTCAGAGTCTCATGTCATTACCCAAAAAGCAAAACAAATGTTGAATAGCCGTTTTGGTATTGGTCATACTACTTTTCAGTATGAATATTTATCCGGCGAGGATTGTAATTGCTGAAAATGGATTTATAGAACAAATAGTGATGCAGTCCAGATACAAACAAAAACTGTAATGCCCATAATGATTGTTGCACTTGAAAACACTTTTAAGGTTATATCACTATCCATATCCGAAAATTTGGTAATCACCCAAAAATAGGAATCATTCGCATGCGAAATCATCATGGAACCGGCGCCCATAGCCAAAGATGCAAACAACCTCCCTGATTCGGAATCAAGGCCTAATAACGAGAGCATAGGTGCAACAAACGATGCCGTGGTGATAATAGCAACAGTAGAAGAGCCTTGAGCTGTTTTCATCAAAAAGGCGATCAGAAATGGAGCTGTCAAACCTAAACCAGTTTTGCTGAGGAAATTACCTGCCGCCAATCCGATTCCGGTTTCTTTAATAACCATCCCAAACATGCCTCCGGCAGCAGTAACAATCAGAATAGGCCCGGCTTTCTCAATGGCAGTTTCAAAAACGGCATTTAGTTTTTTTTGACTTATACCATTTAATAATATGAAGGAAAAAATCATTCCAACAAACAGGGCAATAATGGGTTGTCCGATGAAAGTTATTGCTTTAAAAAAATCATTTTGATCCTTCCACCCTAATACAGCTAACAAAGAGGCAAGTGATATAAGCAGCAACGGAACAATAACAGGCAAAAGCGACAAAAAGGGAGATGGGAGTTGTTTTACATTTATAGCCTCGTTTTCTATTTCATAGCGGGCAGGTTCGTAGCCTTTATTTTTTGTCATCCGGCGAGTCCATAAAAATGCTGCTAAAGCGCCTGGAATGGCAAATAATATTCCTGCAAGGATGAAATTACCAATATTCACATTCATAATACCTGCAGCCGCCAAAGCGCCCGGATGAGTTGGCACCAGGCAATGCACCGCATATAATGAACAAGCCAGAACAATGGCAATAAACGGCATGGCAATTTTTGTTCTGGCGCTGAAGGATTTGGCCAAACCACTTAAAATAATATATCCTGAATCGCAGAAAATTGGCAAACCTGCAAGAAACCCTGTAATTCCTAATGCTGCGGGAGCCCGCTTTTCTCCTGTTTTCGAAAGCATGAAGCTGGCAATACTCAGGGCTCCACCGCTTTTTTCCAACACAATTGCAATGATTGCACCGAAAATGATCAAAAAACCGATGGATGCCATCGTACTTCCAAAGCCATCCTTCAAGATTTTCAGGATATCAGCATCCGGAATGGCAACAAGGGCTAATAACAGCGAAACCAGAAAAAGAGAAATAAAAGCATTTAACTTTAACCTGGATGTCAAAAAAATGATACTTGCTATGCTCAGAAGTACGAGTAGGGATGTTGTTAAAACGCTCAATTTATTTTATTTTATGCAATACTAATTGATTTGCTTTAACTGTTTTTCAATCAAGGTATAAGTGGCAGGGGAAACCGAAACCAAAGGCAACCTGAGCTGATTTTTAGCTATTCCCATTATTTCCATCAATGCTTTCACGCCACACGGGCTTCCTTCCTTGAAAATTAATTTCAGCATTTCGGCTATCTGCAAATGTAGCTGGCCGGAAATAGCCGTATCACCACGCAGGGAAGTATGAGTCAGTTGACTTAATTTTTCAGGTAATGCATTGGCAATAACTGAGATAACACCTATAGCGCCCATCGTGATGGCAGGTAAAGTTAATCCATCATCGCCAGAAATCAATTTAAAATGAGAAGGCGCTTTGCTGATTATTCTTGCAAATTGATCCAGATCGCCTGATGCTTCTTTAATTGCAATCACTTTGTCCGACAATCTGCCGATCCGTAGTGTCGTATCAGCATCCATATTTACACCGGTTCGTCCGGGAACATTATAAAGGATTACCGGAACAGGGCTTGCGTCAATTACCATTTTAAAATGCTGAAAGAGGCCTTCCTGTGTAGGTTTGTTGTAGTATGGTGTGACCGAAAGAATAGCATCCACACCATCAAAATTTGCATTTTGAATGGATTCAACTAATCCGGAAGTATTGTTTCCACCCATTCCTACAACAATTTTTAAACGGCCGGCATTCTTGTCAATCACAAAACGCACGATTTCTTTCTTTTCATTTTCCGAAAGGGTAGGAGTCTCACCGGTGGTTCCAAGCACCACCAAATAATCAATTCCTCCTTGAACCTGATTTTCAATTAATCTTTCCAATGCCTTGTAATCAATACTTTTATCCTCATTAAAAGGAGTGATCAAAGCAACTCCTGCACCTAGAAATGGATGTGTCATTCTATCGTTGTTTTATTAATTCTTTTTAAATAATACAAAATTTGTTTAGCCAACTGATCGGTTTCGGGTTGTTGGCTGAATTCAATGTTAAGGTCAAAATAGTTGACTGACTGACCTGCATAACCAATTTTGAACGCAGCTTCTGACAATGCAGTTAAATAGATGATGGGTAAGTGTTTCTGACCCGTTAAATCAATTAAGATGTCAAATTTCTGCTCGATAAAATCCTGAGCCAAATCTGTTTTCGGAATCTCGCTCCAGGTGGTTTGTTTTCGCGTGAAGCCCTTGATATCATCAGGAATCACAACCTTTTTAAGTGGTGAATAACACAAACCGACAGTTTTAATACCCGCATTTATGAGTTCATTTTCAATCAGATCGAACGATTCTTTCTGATCAATTTCCCAAAGGATTCCGGCTGATGTGGCCGAATCTAAATTGAAAACTTTTTTTTCTCTGGTAACTGAGGCCAATTGTGAACTCAATATCCGGCTGGCAATCTTTGACTTTAAACTCATAATTGCGTGCAAAAATAACAAATCGTTTGTTTTCCCAGTCATTTAGCCGATCAATTTCAGAAAGTCTTCTTCTGAGATAATCGGGATATTCAGCTTTTCAGCTTTTTCAAGTTTACTTGGACCAATATTATTTCCTGCCAGCAAATAGCTGGTATTCTTCGAGATAGAGCTGACATTCTTTCCACCGTTTTGTTCAATCATCTTTTTCAGGTCGTCGCGCGAGTTTTTGTCAAAAGTTCCCGAAATAATAATAGATAAGCCTTCCAGTTTGGCTGACCGGTTGGCCAGACTGGCTTCGTCAAGCTCCATTTGTAGTCCTTTTTCCTTAAGGCGGTTAAGTATCCGGATATTTTCAGGATTAGCGAAATAGGCGTGAAGACTTTCAGCAATCCGGCCTCCAATTTCATCAATCGCGGTTAATTCTTCCAGACTGGCTTTTTCAATGTTTTCAATATTCATCAGGCGATGTGCCAGAATTTTAGCTACGGTTTCGCCAACAAAACGGATTCCAAGTGCAAATAGTACTTTTTCGAATGGAACAGTGCGCGATTCGTCCAGGCTTTTTAATATACGTTCAGCCGATTTATCGCCCAACCGTTCAAGGTTGCTTATCTGTTCTTTCTTCAAATCGTAGATGTCGGCAATATTTCGGATGAGTCCTTCATTGTAAAGCAAATCAATGGTTTCCTGACCTAATCCGTCGATATTCATCGCTTTTCGACTGGTAAAATGTTCTATTTTTCCTTTGATTTGCGGCGGACAACCATCTTCATTCGGGCAATAATGGGCAGCTTCACCTTCATTGCGGATCAAAGTCGTTCCACATTCTGGACAATTCCTGATAAAATCAACTTTCTGTGCCATTGGATGGCGTGAGTCCGAATCAACCCCGGTAATTTTCGGGATTATTTCACCACCTTTTTCAACGAAAACGGTATCACCCACATGCAGGTCAAGGTTTTTAATGATATCGGCATTGTGCAAAGTGGCACGTTTTACGGTGGTTCCGGCTAAAAGAACCGGGTCAAGGTTGGCAACGGGAGTTACAGCACCAGTGCGACCGACCTGGTAAGTAACCGATTTTAAAATGGTGCTGACCTGTTCAGCTTTGTACTTGTAGGCGATGGCCCAGCGTGGCGATTTGGCGGTTGTTCCCAGATATTGCTGTAAACTCAGCGAATTCACTTTAATCACGATTCCATCGGTTGCAACCGGAAGTTCATAGCGTTTCAGATTCCATTTCCGAATGAAAGCGATCACATCATCCATATTGGCGCATTTTTCAGAATCAGGTGAAATCTTAAATCCCCATTCTTTAGCTGCCATCATACATTGGATATGACCATCGGAAGGTAAATTTTCTCCCAGCAAAGAGTAAAAATAGGCATCCAGTTTACGTTCGGCCACCACCGTTGATTTCTGCGATTTTAAGGTTCCGGATGCGGCGTTCCTGACGTTTGCAAATGGAGCTTCTCCTTCGCCGGCACGCTCTTCGTTGATCTGATCGAAAACAGAAAAGGGCAGCAAAATCTCCCCCCTGATTTCAAATTCATCCGGGAAACCAGTTCCTTTTAATCTCAGCGGAATACTTTTTATTGTACGCACATTGGCCGTTACATCATCACCAAATGTGCCGTCGCCACGGGTAATTGCCTTGTCTAACCTGCCATTTTTGTATCTTAAACTGATCGAAGTGCCGTCGTATTTCAATTCACAAACGTATTCAAAAGCCTGATCGGTCAGTTTTCGGATTTTCTGGTCAAAATCGCGTAATTCTTCTTCGGAATAAGAATTGGAAAGCGAAAGCATCGGATATTGGTGCCTGACCTGTTCAAACTCTTTATTCAGGTCGCTTCCTACACGTTGGGTGGGTGAGTTGGGATCGAAAAATTCAGGGTAATCGGCCTCCAGTTTTTCGAGTTCTTTCAGAAGCAGGTCGAATTCATGGTCGCTTATCACAGGCTCTGATAAAACATAGTAACGGTAGTTGTAATCTTCGAGCGTGGAACGCAATTCTGAAATTCTTTTTTCTATATTTTCGTTGGCCATTTTAATTAAAATTTGCACTAAAATACAAAAAAAGTTAATGGTGACCGACTGCATTTTAAAATAGCAATGTTTCGTACCTATGGCACTTAAGGTACTCTGGTTAATTGTTGTTCTATAAATATTTTGTGCCGCTGGCACTTATCCCTATTGGATCAGCAGTGCCCCAGTGGGACAAAATATTTATAGAAAAGAAATAAATGAAGAAAACCGTCCGCGCGAAAGGCTTTTTCAAGGCAACGTCTTTCCTTTCGGACGGAACAGAATCGGCCATCAAAAAAGTAGTTACATAAAGGCATCAAAGCTTATTTGAAAATAAAAAACTGTCTTTCAGGCTGATGGTGTTAATCAGTCTGAAAGACAGTTGATCTCCGGTCTCCCGGAATTTTTATTTTCCCTGATTTTTTTTCAGTAAAAAATAAGAAGTAACCAGTGCAATACCTCCAAAAAGGAAAATCATGGAGAAATAAGCGGGTTCTTCTTCCATACCTCCTTCGGCCAGAAAATATCCGCAAAGGATACCAAGCGAAATGCCTACTAAAAACAGGCCAAGTTTAAAACTACTGAAGTTTGAATTCGCATCAGGCTTTGATTTGAATAACTCAGGACTGGCACCCTTCTCAATGAGAGCCAAACGTTCTTTGTTTCGTGTGGTTACAAAAATGTAAATTGAACCAAAAACCAGTGCAAAGAATGCTAACGGGATTAAAATTTCTACTTGCATAATATTTGTTTTTATGGGTTAAATTGTTTTCAAACTCGATGGTATGACGCAGGTATTTTATGACGGTTACAAATAAAAATGATTTTTTTTGTAAATTTCAATCGAATTTGTAACCGTAAAACTAAAAGTTCGTCTATTGGATAAAGATGAACAAAACCGAAGACCAATATTATATTGATGCAGTCAGAAAAGGAAATGTTCAGGCATTTTCCTATCTGGTCGAAAAGTACCAGAAACTGGTATATACTTTGGCTTTGAAATTGCTTAAAAAACCGGAAGATGCTGAAGAAATGGCTCAGGATACCTTTATAAAAGCTTATCAGAAAATAGATACCTACGAAGGTAAATCAAAGTTTTCGACCTGGCTGTACAGCATTACTTATAATGGTTGTATTTCTGAATTGCGGAAACGGCGGATAGAATTTAAATCGCTTGATGATCGGCAAATATCTGATCAGGATGAACAGAAGATGCATGACTATTACCGGGAAACGAAGAAGGAAGATCAGGAAAAATACCTGAACCTTGCCCTTGAAAGGCTTCCTGAAGATGATCAGGTTTTGGTTACGCTCTATTATTACGAAAATCAATCAATGGATGAAATTAGCCTGATATCAGGATTGACGGTCAGTAATGTAAAGATCAAAATCCATCGGGCACGGAAGAAAATGCACGAGTTATTACACGAAATGTTACACGAAGAAATATATTCCTTACTATGAACAAACTGGATAAACAATTCGGGGAAATGATGAAAGGTATCAGGATTGATGCTCCTTCATCAGATTTTACGGTGAAAGTAATGAGTCGCATTCAGGCTGAAGCTGCTGTTCAACAGCGCCATCTTTTACAGGATTATCAACCGGTGATCAGCAAAAAAACATGGATTATCCTGTTTATTGCATTTGTATTGCTGATGGTCTATATCACTGTTTCAGGGACGGAACCCGCTTCAGGAACAGGTACAGGTTTTTGGTCAGCAATTTCAGGATCGGTTGATAAACTCAGGATGGAAGAAGTTTCATCCATTTGGCAAAAAGGGATGGGTATATTTTCATCAGTTCCTTCGATTGCTTACTTGATTTTGACTGCTTCTTTGGCGCTATGGACACTCGATTCATTTTTAGCCCGGTTCAAACATCAGGCTTCTGAACTTCATGTAAACTAAAAAATCAGGGGGCTAAACGGTTCATAATCCATTTATCGCCCGATAAATGGTATTCAATCCGGTCGTGCATTCGATTTGACCGTCCCTGCCAGAATTCAAAATATTCCGGACGAATAAGAAAGCCACCCCAATGAGGTGGTTTTTCTATTACCCGCTCCTGAAAATATTCCTGATAATAGCGATAATTTTCATCCAATACTTTCCGGCTTTCAATGATTTGACTTTGCGGCGAAGCCCATGCTGCGATCTGACTATCCACAGGCCTCGACTTATAATAGATTTCCGAACCTTTCTCGCCAATCTTTTCTGCTTTACCTTTTACACGTACCTGCCGTTCCGTTTCCGGCCAGAAAAAAACCACCGAAACATTTGGGTTCGCTTGTATTTGCTGCCCTTTTTTGCTGTTGTAATTGGTAAAGAATATCAATCCTTCAGCAGTTAACTCCTTTAAAAGCACAACCCTCGAATCCGGATTTCCGGTCGGATCATTTGTTGATAACACCATTGCAGTTGGCTCTGAAGTTTTTTCTGAGATTGCCGCTTCCAGCCAGTTTTGCAACTGAATAAGAGGCTTTTTATGAATCGTTTTCTCTGACAATTCAGATTTCTGGTAGTTGGTACGAATATCACGAAGCATGATAAACTATTTTGATTTTCAAACTAAAACAAGACTGAGGCCGTTTTGTTATCAGAAATTATCTCCTATAACTAAAATGTGACCGTTTTATCGGCCCAAACCACCAACTCCACACAATCAACCATGGTTGAGATCGGGCAGGCTTCGGTGCTATCTATATGAAGCGATTTAAAACAAGTGCCACTGGCAGGAATTTCTGAAAAGTTGAAACGACAAGATTTTTCTTCTACTACCTGATTTTAATTTCATCTATTTCATTCAATGTATCAGGGTTTAAAACTTTCATGTTGATACTTTTACCTTTTACGTAAAACAAACATACTGCATTCTCCACACTGAAGACTTTGGTAAAAGCACTCCATGGAAGTTTTTCCTGACCATAATAAGGAGCACCTGAGGCACCGTTATTTATCTGGTAGATCGATCGTGATACGTTTAGTTTTTTATGGGGGTAATTCTCCGGATAGATAGGAACTTCCTTCGTTAACTGAAGGCGGTTATAATTGTGTTCATCCCCGGTAAGTATGGCCACCACTTTTTTGCTTTGATTGATTAAGATGTCCAGGTATTCATCCCTTCTTTCAATGATCCCTTTTTGTATGGGTTTACCTGCAATGTGAGGCCTCTTTTCATTATTTCCGCTGTACCACATGTCATCTCCACTGTGTCCACCATTTGGGAAAACAGGTGTGTGCTGGGTAACGAAAATATGGTCGATAGACGCATCCTGTTCAAACCCCTTTATGATTTTATGCAACCACTCCAATTGGTTATCCATCAAATAACCATGTAACCCGCCGCTGGTAGAGCTGTTACGGTTTAGTGACGGGGCATACCAATAGTCACTGTTCAAAACAATCATGGCCACATTGTCATACGTGTAATGAAATACATTTTCTTTGTAGGACGGAAAGTCAACTTCGTTGGGATTTGGGTCATATTGATTATTGTCTTCACTCAAAGGACCATTCTCCGGATTGACAAAAGCATCCCGGAAAGCGCTTTCTGCTGATTGTGTGTCATATGGAAATTTATCAATGAAAGCTTTTTGAACCCCGTCCTTATCTTTAAATATATATCCCAATGCTTCATGATTTCCCTGTCCGATATAAAAGGGCATATAATGCCAAAAAGGCTCAATTGATTTTTTCCAATTGGTATATTGTACCAGCTGCTCTTCTTTGTTAGAGAGGTAACCATTGATCATGTCACCGGTAAACTGCACAAATGCGGCGCCTTGCTGATACGAAAGAGCTGCCATTTTTTTCATGATATAAGCATTTGCACCATAAATCATTCGCTCTCCTGAACCCGTAGCATGACGGCTATCACTGGTATATGCAAAAATAAACGGCTTTCGGCTACCTGCTTTTGGCGCTGTGGTAATATGGTAGGTTTGCGAAAGAGAAGCAACTTTTACCGTATAGTCGTATTTGGTTCCCGGCGTTAAACCACTTACTTTAAATTCATGATGCGTTTCCGGGGCTGCATCTTCCATTACTTTGTTATTTATAGATAAGGTCGAAATAACAGGCTCGCTGGTTTCAAACCAGATAACAGCTTCCGTAGCAGAAATATTATTCACAAAAGGGCCTTCGTAAATCGTAGGGATGACCTTGAACGGGCCTGTTCCTTCCACAGATACTTCACCGTCAAAAACAATCATTCCTTTTTCATCGGTCAGGCGGTAACCTAAAGTAAAACCTTTGTTTTCTTCCCAACCTACAAAATCATAAGGGTATCGAAAATCCCTTTTTACATTGGCAGTCACCTTTCCGTTAACGAGCGGGCTTGTTAACCGAAATACCGGCAGTGGATGCGGAGCCTTTCCATAAGGAATCAAACCATAAGTAAACGTTCCTTTAAGATCTCCAAAATCAAACGATAAGCCATCTTCAGTTCCTTCCGGGTTACCCAAAAGCTGTTTGATGGTATATCTGGGGCCAGCCGTATCGGCATAAAATTTCTGGCCCTCGTTCTCATAGTAAAGCCTGTTACTTTCATCATACTTAATGTTCGTGTAAGAACCGGGAATAGTGTGCGGTTGAGCATTTAATGAAAGCCATGTAAATAACACAAAAGCAACTGACAGTAATTTTTTCATACCTGAAGGTTTTATTAATTGGCATTGATTTTAGTTTATTCAAACGAATTTCATACATACATTGTTCCCGGCTTCAGGAATAATTTTGCAAGTTCGATAAGACTACTTTAGTTATTCATCATTTACATTTTTCTATTAATCTGTTAAGAGTAGTTTATGGTTTACAAAAAACTCAATAAATATCCCAATCCTGAACCACCCAATACGATAATGGCACTATTAAACTTTTTAAAACCAAATACTAATGCAAGGCTTGCAACTGCAATAAGAATTATACGCCAATCTGTAATAGTATCCTTCCCCATTTGATAACATATTGCAATTATAATGGCTATTGATGACACATTAACCGCATCTAAAAAGACCGAAAATAGTTTTGAATTTCTCATTTCACGGACAAGCGGATTGAGCAAAGCCACGAATAAAAATGAGGGTAGGAAAATGCCAATGGTTGAAAAGATTGCACCTGACCAACCGTTGAGTTGATAACCAATAAACGTTACTGAAGAAAATACAGGGCCTGGCGTAAACTGCCCAACTGCAATAGCATCGATGAGTTGTTGTCGTGATAAGAGTCCTGTTGATACTAATTCTGTGTCAAGGAAAGCAAATAAAACATAACCACTTCCATAAAGTATTGCTCCGATTTTAAGAAAAATCAAAAACAGATTTAAGTTTGTAGCTGAAAAAATTGAAGTGTTTGCTATTTGAAGAAGCGTAAAAGGAAAGATACTGCCCGCTGTATTCAGCTTTTTGTTTCGGATTGAAAACAAGAGCATAGCAAGAAAACCTGCCCCAAACATAAGATAAATCTCGTTGAAGTTAATTAACGAAAATATCAGGACAGCAAATCCAATTATGGCAAGTTCAACTGATTTCAATGATTTTTTAGCTAATGGGAAAATCGCTCCAAGAATAATGGCAATGATGGCAGGCTTAATCCCATAAATGAAGGGTTGAACTTCTGGTAATTGCCCATATTGTTTGTAAAGCCAGGCAAAAATGCTTGTTATAAATACCGCGGGTAATATGAAACACAGACCTGCAACAATCAGCCCGTTCCAACCTGCCCGTTCATGACCAATATGTATTGCCATTTCGGTACTGTTTGGCCCCGGAATGAGATTTGTTGCCCCTATTAAATCTAAAAAATGCTGTTCATCAATCCATTTGCGTTTCTTTACCACTTCGTCCTGCATCATGGCAATGTGGGCAGCGGGGCCACCGAAGCCAATTGTACCAAGCTTAAAAAAGACCAGTGCTATTTCTTTCAATCTGTTATCGTCCGATATCATCTATCTTAGTTTAATCTGATCAATTTGACTCAGGGCATCAGGATTTAATACTTTCATGGCGATATATGCATACTCCAACAGTTCCTAGAAGTACAACTGAACCCTTGCAAGTACTTTTCCCCTGGAAGTGTCGGCTGGCTTTAATAAGTTGCCATCCCTGCTTGTCGGAGTATAAAGTTCGTTGCCAAACCAATCATTCTGATAATTAAGCTGAAATTTTACATTGTAATTCAGATAATAGTTGATCCCCAGCGTCATTGTAGTCACTTGATTCTGCTTTATAGATATTGGATTCCCGAATTCATCAGAGAAACCAATAACATTAACCGGAGAACCTACATCCACCTGAAGTTTCTCAATTCTTGCAACAATTTCAACTCCACTTTCCATTGCCCTGATTTTGTCCTCTCCAGTGATAAGATAAGTAATATCAACGTCCCAACCCTGGATTACTGCATTCAGATTGGATATAGGTTGTTCCTCGACATTTCGAATATATTCAGCGCTTACAGAGAAGGGACCGTGAATCCATTGAAAGTCTCCTCCCATTGCCAGCCGTGTTCCTTTGGTAGCAATTCGTGGAAAGAATTCGAAACCAAGCGGAGTACGCGGACGAAGGTCAACACCCTCAGGACGAATACCTTCGTATAACGCATAACCTGCAAAACGGGCATTCTTCAACCATTCTTCAGAAGATGCGGCAAAAGGGTAGAGTGCTATCCGTCCGACGTACTCAAAGGTTTTGTCCGAAGTTTTCACACTACCGCCATGACCGTTAAACATTCCTAATCCATACTCAAAAAATCCACCAAGCGGAGAACCAAAATTATGAACCATTACACCGATATCTTCCGCTGGCGAAACCACCGAAGCAACTATTGACCGTTCAATAAAATCAAGGTATTTCTCCGGCAGTAAAACTTCAGAGTTAAAAGGCTCCTTGAATTGACCAATCCGAACCTGTGCTTTAGGTATATAACCAAAATTCATCCAGGCAAATATTAGCTCAGCGCCGCTGCTACCAACATTCGTTTCTAGGTCATAATCTATCTTTCCATAGAGCTGTCCTTCGAAGCCAAGACGAAGACGACGTGTGAGGAAGGTAGATGCTTGTGTGTCATCAGTATTTATTTGTGCGCCGGTGTGAATCATGCGAAAATCAGTGTGAATTAATCCGAACGGACGAAAAACGAACGATCCATCCTTGCTGCGAACATAGAATCCATGATCAAAACCTGCTATGTCATCTTGAGCCTGGGCAAAAACAGGATAGCTTAACACGTTCAGAAAAATCACAAGAAAAAATAACTTCATTTGTTTAATTATTTTCATTTTTAGCCTCCTTCCGTTATTGTTAAAACCATCGCCATGCGATAATCATAATTAAAAATATACTTCCGTAAATAACAGGAATAAGGTATAACGCACTTTTTGAACCTGTTGGGCTGCCTTTTATATTAAGCTTCTTTACTACCTTTACGCTTAACCATATACCGGCTACCATCACTAACGACAACAGTATGGATATCATATAATTCATCCAGACAGGGTTGTCATGCAGTTTGATTTTGCCGTCAATAATCTGTTGAGCTGTAGTTATTCCGGTAACATCAGAAAAGAGATGCTCGAAATATGGCAATCTGGAAGTGGTTTTCAGAATAGCTTTGTCGAGATGTGCGGCTGCAATGATAGGAATAAATGCTATTCCATAGGTAAAAAGATAATCCTTTAGTTTAAGGCTTGCTCCGCTAAGCTTTACAGCCATAAAAGGTAAAAACCAGATAATCAAAGGGAGAATTACAAAAAGTACAATATTGGTAATAATCACCAGTAAAATATTATTTTCGATATGCAGGTTATTCTTAAAAAATCCGGGGATTAAAGTATAGGTATCGGTTACACTCCATTCCGACCATATCTCAGAAATAACAAAGCCCGAAACAACCAAGACAAATGCCATTTCGGCAATTTTTAATGGTTTCAGCAGGAACAAATCATTTGCAAAACCGATATAGGTAAATTGTGGGTTTGGGCGCTCCGGGTTTTGTTTCGAATGATAACTACCACATGTTTTCCGGCAACCACCGCATAATATGCAATTTGCATTATCGTTAATCGTAGCGGGGTATAAATCGACGCCACAGCTTTTATAGTTCAGGTTATACCGATAGTTTTTATGAATGCAGGATTTGTCTTTGCAGGTTTCGCAGGTGTTGGGGTTCTTTACACGCCAGCCTAAAAACGAAAGTTTAGAATACATACCGAGCAAATAACCAACCGGACAAACATAGCGGCAAAAAGTATTCTTTTCGTAAATACTGCCAACAAGTATTGAAACACCAACAATAGCTAAAAGATAAATAGCCATAAAAAATGGATTGCGATGAATGGCAAAGCCCTGAATACCCACAAATAGAATGAGTAAATAAAAAACAGTTATAGCCCAACCAGATAATAGCCATGCCGGGCGTTTTCTTTTCAACCCAATTTTGGCAAAAAATGTGGTAATTATTTCAACGGGGCAAATCATACACCAGATACGCCCGAAAAATATGGCCAGGAAAACAATGGCCGGCCACCAGTATGACCAAACTACCAAGTTTCCAAGATTTGTATTCCGCAACTCTTTTAGAAATACTGCATCGGTAGAATAAGCTGCAAGCCCTGTAATTATTAATATCACATAAGCCACAAGTGATAGGTATTTCAGAGATACCGGCATGTAAGCTTGGCTAAATGCCCGGTTTATTAATTTAAGCATAATGGTTCAATGATAAAGTGAGAGATGGTTGATTATAGTTTTGGTGTGAATTGGGATAAATCGTAAATATTAAGTTGCTTTTCAATATTGGCAACTTTTTCAACAATTGTATCGAAGCCGTCTTCGCCAAAGAGTTCATGTTCCTTGTCTTCAAATTCTTCGCCCAAGGCAAAATATTCATTTTTAGAAACGATTTTCCGTATTGCAGGGAACAATACGGTATCTTCCCTAGCCTCATGCGGGCGGTACATCCCGTTGAAATCGTTAAGCAATTTTATCAGTTTTTGACTTTCATTTGTATCTGCAAGCGATGTCATTTTTCCGAATTGCATAACCTGATCGGTTAATATGCGCCCTGCCTTGTGTTGCGAACGCAGTACCTGTACCAGGTCGGTTAAGTGGTTGGCTTTTTCGAACCGGGGAAACAGATAATCTTCTTCCAGTTTCTCGTGGTAATCCTCAATAAAAGTCCGGATTATCTGCGCAGAATTGTTCAGGACTGCTAAATCGAATTGTACATTGTTGATTAGATGCAGTTTGCAGGTATCGTAAATGAGCAATATCCGGTTTAATACGCCATGCTCACGCATCAAGTCTTCCGAAGGTGATACTTCTTGTTCGCCTTCTTCTTTACAAGAAGTTACTAAGCCCATACCTGAAATGCCAGACAATGAGCCTAAAATAATGCCTTTTTTAAGAAAATCCCGTCTGTTGTTTTCGAAACCTTCAACGGGAAATTGTTTGTTTTTTATAAAAGTTTCCATAATTCATGTTTTAAAGTGTTTATAAATTTTTGAATCAACAGACCATCTGCCTGCTCCATAAATCAACAAGTAAAACAGGAGTAGTGTCATTGCAAAATCGGTGCGATATTCATGAGCCATCGACCAAAATCCTTTGTTCAAAAGAATTGGAATTTTTGTGGTAATCAGCGCTGTTGCCATGATGATAAGCAAAGGGATTGATGCCAATCGGGTTAGTAATCCAATAAGCACTAAAATCCCGCAAATAATTTCAAAGGTGGCAACAAATGCGGCCAGAAATTCAGGATTGGAAAATCCGATTTTTTCGAACCGACCTGCACCCACCAATTCAGGGAACAGGAACTTCTGAATTCCTTCGGACAGAAACACAAGCCCAACAATCAGACGAGGAAATATGGAGCGGCTGTCATCTGAGGTGCTGATTAAAGAATTCCAAATCTTTTTCATAGTCATTATGATTAAAGTTTTAAATGATTCCCAAACCTAATGCAACTGATATAAGCATGAGCATTACGGCCACTACAAGTTGAATAAAGCGCAGCGTGACCTTTTTGAGCAATTTGCTGCCAATCAATGCACCTGCGATGGCCGCCAATGTTGCTGAAATTAGCAGGGTAAGGTTTTCGTGCAGGTTGGCCGCCGTAAACCGCGAGGCATAAACCGTTAGTCGGGTAAAATCAACCAAACAGGCAATCACCACCCCGGTGGCAATGTATGCTTCTTTGCTTAAACCACTTTTTATCAGGAATGCGCTTCGGATAGCCCCCTGTATTCCTGATAAACCACCAAAGAAACCACTTAAAATACCACCTAAAACCAATTTATCCTTGCCAAATTGCACTTTTTGAAACGATGGTGAAATCTCAAGTATTGAAAAGGTGATTAACAGGATTGCGATGATGAGTTTTACAGGAGTTACTTCAAACGTTTTATCCCATAAGCTGTATTCAAACCAGACAGGCAATGCCGTGATTTTAAGCAATAACCATGCTCCTAAAAACGAGGCTAAAATTGCCGGGATTCCAAATCGAAATAACACAGCTTTGTCGGTGTTTTTACCCACTAAAGCAATTTTAAACAGATTGTTTGAAAAATGTACAACACCGGTTAATGCTATTGCAACATCTATCGGGAAAAAGATTGCAAATACCGGAGCTAAAATAGTTCCAAGCCCGAATCCGGAAAAAAAGGTAAGTATGGCCGTTAAAAATGCGGCAACTGCAATGATGAGAATTTCCATATTCATGTTTTTGGGGTTCTTATTTTCTGACCGGGGATTGTCGCTCCACCGGAGTTTTTTCAACCTGATAGGAAGCGTATTCCCAGTTTTCATCCTTTCCGGCCCAGTACAATTCCTGGTAACGATAGCCAGTTTCAACCATAGCCATGTCGAAACCCCGCAGTTGTTTGGCAATGGTTTCGAATTTCTGGCTTTCGTCTCCCTTTAACCATCCATCAGGACCAGATGACTTATTTTTGTCCCGGTAGTTGCATGCAAACAGAAAAACCACCATCGACAGGCAAAGCATTTGAGTTATTGTTTTCATTTCCATTTCGTTTTGATTGATACAAATGTAAATGGAAGCGACAACACGGCTATGGTCAAATAAACTTTTAAAATGGTATTATTGAAAATGTTTATCCCGAAACTGGATAGGGGTTAATCCTTCAGCTTTCCTGAAGAACTTTACGAAATTGGAAGTGTCGGAATATGACAGGATTTCGGCAATTTCATTCACCGTATTGTCGGTATGCAAAATGTACCGTTTGGCTTCGAGCAGAATTTGCGCCGTGATGATTTCGCTGGCGCTGCGGTTGGTCTGTTTGCGGCAAACGGCATTCAGATTTTGTGGAGTTGTGTTCAGCAAATCGGCAAACTGGTTCACTTTGTGTAACCGTGGACATTCTTTCACCAAAAGTTGCCGGAACTTGTCGTAGGTAGATTGGGGCAAGCCTGATTGATGAGGCTGATCTTCGGAAATCTGAAGTAGTTTACCCATCAACGCTTTTAGCAGGCCGTGAATAATAGCTTGGGAGTAACTGGCATTCCGGTTGTGTTCATTCAAAATCTCGTTCAAGAGTACTCCCGGAAATTGTCCGGACTTTAATTCCATCCGGATAGTTTTTGACAACTGGTGAACGAGTTCCAGCAAATCACTTTCTTTTAGCGCATCAAATTCATCGTCTTTAAACAGGATCACAAAGCCTTTGGGGATGGAGGTGAACTGCCAAAAATGTAACTGTCCCGGTTTAAGAAAGTAAAATTCCGGTGAGGTAACCAGGTATTTTTCCGATTCGATGCAATGAAAACCTTCGCCTTCACTCAAAAATATCAGTTCGTAATATTCGTCGTGTTTGTGTGGTTTGGTTTTCTTGATCTGTTCTTTGAACCGGGAAATCTTAAAAGTCAACCCATCATCCAGTTTGTTCTTTGTATCAATTTGCTTGTTTTCCATATTTCAGGTTAAAGGTATGCGACAATTCAATTAAACCACCTATGCTGGATTTGTAAAAATGTATATTTGCGAAATATTTTTAATTGGCATCTCTTAAGGCCTACCTTGAAATTTTATGTCGCCCAATGGCAAAGGTTATTTTATATCAATTCTAAAAACAGGAAGTATCAGTAGATATCATCAATTAACAATGATTAACTATTATACTTTTGTCACTTTGCTAATAAAAAGTGAAAGTTTATCTTAATTGCATACATGAGATCAATTCTTCAAACAAATTATAACACAAATGAAACGTAAATCCGGTTACATCATCGTTTTAAGTCTTTTATTTATATCGATGCTTATAAGCATTCCCTCACGAGGGCAGGAGAAATCTGATAAGGGCGAACTTGATTGGGCAAAACTGAATGCCGCTTTTAAAGGTGCGACTTTCGTCAGAAACACGAAATCATGTTTAGAATGCCATGATGACGTTCATGGGAAATACATGGGAACAGCACATGGACGCGCGTTTGAGCTAAATCCTAAAGGTTCACTGGAAGCTGCCAATTGCGAAACCTGTCATGGCCCGCGTAGCAAACATGCAGAGGAACC
>DMSQ01000044.1 GCA_003457135.1 Prolixibacteraceae bacterium | reverse complement strand
TTTTTTAATGGACACTCATGATGGATTATACCTAAAGACGATAAATTTTTAGTTGGCATCCTTAATTCGAAAATAGGTTGGTGGTTAATTTCAAAATATTGCACAGCGATACAAAATGGCTACCAGTTAATTTGGCAATACTTCGGGCAAATACCAATAGCTAAAGTGACGATCGAACAAAAACTAGCTATTGAAGAGCTTGTAAATCAAATCATCAAGGCAAAAAGGCATGACACAAATGTTGTCACTAATGATTTAGAGCGTAAAATTGATGAATTGGTTTATCAGCATTACGAACTGACGCCAGAAGAAATACAGATTATTGAAGGGAAATAACCAAAAGTTATAGCAAAAAAACAAACGCTGGCAACCGAAGATGCAGTTAGTTCCATTTTGGAACATTCTGCCCTCAAACATGTTCTTAGAAATAGATTTTGATCAGGAATTAAAGAAGCATAAAAAATAAATTACATTTTCGAAATATTCATCCTTATGAGATCCCCAAAACAACTCTGGCAGAAATGGTCAATTGCCGTTAAAGTTATGCCACTGATGATTCTAATTGCAGTACTGAAGCTTCTTTCGCACAAATTTGGTTTGGAAGTGATGGAGTTAAATGCTCTTTTTACCAGCTTGGTAGCCGGAACCATATTCCTGATTGGTTTTCTGATTAGCGGAGTACTTTCAGACTACAAGGAAAGTGAGAAAATTCCCAGTGAGCTTTCAGCTTCGATGAAAGCCCTGATGGACGATGCCTACACCATTTGGAAAAGCAAAAACTCTGAAACTGCCCGGAAATTCATTGAATTTGAAAAGACGTTTATGAATTCCCTGTTGGACTGGTTCTACAAAAAAGAACGGACTAAAATAGTGTTCGAAAAGCTCGCACAAATGAACGATTTTTTCGTTGAGTTAGATAAGGAAGGTATTCAGCCAGCCTATATTGTGAAAATGAAGAATGAGCAAAACAATATCCGGAAACTGATTTTGCGCATTGATACTATCCGTGATACCAATTTTATTGGTTCGGCCTATGCCATTGTTGAAGTGATGGGCTTTTTAATCGGATTAGGTCTTATTATCATCAAAATTGAACCATTTTATGCCTCTTTGTTTTTTACATTACTGGTTACTTTTCTGATATCATACATGGTCTTCCTGATTATTGATCTGGATAATCCGTTTGATTATTCAGTAAAAGGCGATACCGGGACTGAAGTTTCATTAAAACCACTTCACGATCTGGAAGGTGTTATGAAATACTTCAGGTTCGAATAACCCAAAACCAAAAGAGGCTGAACTCCATGTCCAGCCTCTTCTAAATTCTAAATTTGGTAAATTTATTCTTCGTGTTTAATTCCGGCTTTGTTCATGAACCAACTCAGCGTTTGCGACGACGGGCGTTCGAGCGGAAGCCCATATACACGGTCGAAAACTAAAGAAGATAGTACTCCCAGTGATCGCGAAACGCCAAAAAGTACGGTATAAAAATTAGATTCTGTAATTCCGTAATGATTAAGCAACGACCCACTGAATGCATCCACATTAGGCCATGGATTCTTGATTTTACCGGTAGCTTCCAAAATTGGCGGAGCCACCCGATAGATGGCATTCACTACATTGATCAATTTGTCGTTCACGATGTATTTTTCGGCAAATTGTTGCTGAACGGTGAAACGAGGGTCGGTGATCCTCAGCACGGCATGTCCGTAACCAGGTACCACACGGCCTTGTATCAGAGTTTGTTCAATATAGGCTGCAATCTGAGAATCAGTAGGTTCGTCAGTTCCCAGTTGCTGGATCATTTCAGCCATCCAGTCCATCACCTCCTGGTTGGCAAAACCATGCAGCGGGCCAGCCAGCCCAACCATCCCGGCAGCAAACGAATAATAGGCATTGCTCAAGGCCGAACCAACCAGATGGGTGGCATGAGCCGAAACATTTCCACCTTCATGATCGGCATGTATAACCATATACAAGCGAAGCAGGCGTTTAACCTCAACTGAATCAAAACCCATCATGTGAGCCAGGTTTCCTGCCCAGTCGAGGGTTGGGTTAGGTTCAATGTGATTTCCGTTGTGGTAAATACGGCGATAGATGTATGCGGCAATTCGGGGTAAACGTGCAATCAGGTTCATGATATCTTCGTACATGAAGTCCCAGTAGAATTTTTTGTTTACACCAGCGCGATAGGCTTTCATGAATACAGAATCGTAGGCCATCGAAATAATTGCGGCGCTAAACTGGGTCATAGGCCTGCTGTTTTTTGGCAGGGCATTTATCACATCGAAAGTGTGCTGTGGAACATGGGCGCGGGTTGCCCAATCCTTCGAAATATTAAGAACATCTTCTTTTTCAGGAATTTCTCCAATCATCATCAGATAAAACAATCCTTCAGGAAGGGGTTCTCCTTCTTCTTCCAATTTGGGTAGTTTTTGTTGTAATTCCGGAAGTGAATAACCTCTAAACCTGATACCTTCATTGGCATCAAGCTTTGATGTCTCAGTCAGAAGTGCCGGTATGCCCTTCATGCCGGAAAGCACCTGATCAATAGTTACCTGTCCTAAAACTACATCTCCATAATCTCTTCTTAACTTGTGGAAATCTGCCATGTTTTTCATGGCTTTTTCATAGAACCTGTTTTTTATGTATTCCATACTATTTTTGGTTTTTAATCGTGATCCTGATTTAGTCCTCTAAATTAATGAATATTTCGAATAATTTCATCTGCAAATTCGGAAGTCGTTAATAAAGTTGCCCCTTCCATCATATTGAACAAGTCTGAAGTGACTTTACGTTTCGAAAAGGTATGATCCATAGCATCATATACATGTTCTGCAGCCTCGTACCAGCCCAGGTATTCGAGCATCATTGCTCCCGAAAGTATAAGTGAGCCAGGATTCGCTTTTCCGGTACCGGCAATATTTGGAGCTGTTCCGTGGGTTGCTTCAAAAATAGCATAGCCACTGATGTAGTTAATGTTTGCCCCGGGAGAAATGCCGATACCACCAACCATTGCCGCCAACTGGTCTGAAATGTAGTCGCCGTTAAGGTTTAACGTAGCAATTACTGAATGTTCGTATGGGTGCAATAAACTTTCCTGAAGGAATGCATCGGTTATAACATCTTTAACAATGACTTTGCCCATCGCTTTTGCCTTTGAAAAGGCAGTTTTCGCTTCTTTCAATCCATTTTCCCGAGCAATTTGCTGAAATTTTCGCATGGTAAATGTCTGATGCGCAAATTCAGCTTCTGCCAAATCGTAGCCCCAGTTTTTGAAAGCGCCTTCAGTAAATTTCATGATGTTCCCTTTGTGAACAATAGTTACAGAAGGCAGTTCCCGTTCAATGGCATACTTAATGGCTGCCCTGATTAGCCGCTCCGAGCCTTCTTTTGAAACAGGTTTCACACCAAACGAGCTACTTTCAGGAAATCGGATTACATCAACCTCCATTTCGTTAATTAAAAAATCACAAAATTTGATGGCCTCAGCGCTGCCGGTCATAAACTCAATACCGGCGTAAATATCTTCTGTATTTTCCCTGAAAATGTGCATATCAACCAACTCCGGATAACGGACAGGCGAGGGGACACCTTTAAACCAACGGATTGGACGCAGACAAACATACAGATCCAAAGTTTGCCGCAAGGCAACATTTAACGAACGGATTCCTTCGCCAACCGGTGTTTCAAGCGGACCTTTGATTCCGACCAGATATTCCTGAAAAGCTTTGAGCGTTTCATCGGGCATATATTCACCAGTCAGGTCAAATGCTTTTTTACCTGCCAGAACTTCTTTCCAGATGAGTTTCTTCGAATCGCCATAAGCTGCCTTAACAGCAGCATTGATAACCCGTTGGCTTGGTTCTGTGATATCTTTCCCTATACCATCGCCTTCAATAAACGGAATGGTCGGCTGGTCGGGGACGATTACCTTGCCGTTCTTAAATTCGATGTTTTGGCTCATGTTTGATGTCTTTACTTTCGTGATGTGAATACTAATTACTTCAGCTTCTTCTGAAGGTTTTCGTCAATTGCATCCAGAAATCCTTCCGTGGTCAGGTAATTTTCCGTTTTCAGGTCGTTGCCATAAACAATCAAAGCCAAATCTTTGGTCATCTTACCACTTTCGACAGTTTCGACACACACCTCTTCCAGGGCCAGGGCAAAATCAATCAATTCCTGGTTTCCGTCCAGTTTGCCTCTGAAAGCCAAGCCTCTGGTCCAGGCATAAATGGAAGCAATTGGATTTGTTGAAGTCGGTTTTCCCTGCTGATGCATACGGAAATGACGTGTTACAGTTCCGTGTGCTGCTTCAGCTTCCATCGTTTTTCCATCCGGAGTGACCAGTGTTGAAGTCATCAGTCCAAGCGATCCAAATCCCTGGGCAACAGTGTCCGACTGGACATCGCCATCATAATTTTTGCATGCCCAAACAAATCCGCCTTCCCATTTCATGCAGGCAGCCACCATATCATCAATCAGGCGGTGTTCATAAGTGATTCCGGCTTCAGCAAAGGCTGTTTTAAATTCGGCATCAAAAATATCCTGAAAAATGTCCTTGAACCGTCCATCATATTTTTTCAGGATAGTATTTTTGGTTGATAAATAAAGCGGCCATTTTTTAGCCAATGCCTGATTCATGCAGGCGCGGGCAAAACCGGAGATGGATTCGTCAGTGTTGTACATGGCCAAGGCAACGCCGTCGCCGGCAAAATTATACACTTCGAAAGAAGTTTCCTTGCTGCCATCTTCCGGGGTAAATGTAATGGTCAGTTTACCTTTTCCTTTGGTCACAAAGTCTGTTGCACGATATTGATCACCGAAAGCATGACGGCCTATGCAGATTGGCATTTTCCATCCAGGAACCAATCGGGGAATGTTGCTGATGATGATCGGTTCGCGAAAAACAGTTCCATCCAGGATATTACGGATTGTTCCATTGGGCGATTTCCACATTTTTTTGAGGCCGAATTCCTCTACACGGGCTTCGTCAGGGGTAATGGTGGCGCATTTTATGCCTACACCGTATTGTTTGATGGCGTTCGCGGCATCAACTGTTACCTGATCGTTGGTTAAATCGCGGTGTTCGATTCCCAAATCGAAATATTTAATATCAATATCCAGATATGGAAAAATCAATTTCTCTTTGATGAAGGACCAGATTACACGAGTCATTTCATCTCCGTCAAGGTCAACTACCGGGTTTGCTACTTTAATTTTATTCATTTTTAGTTTTTTTTACCACATAGACACATAGAACACATAGTTAATAATTTTTGTATGTGATTTGTGTGGTTGATTTTTAGTTATTTGTTTGTTTTTACCACAGGAGGACGCAGTGAAACATAGAGTTAACTGGTTTAAACTTTTCTATGTGAACTATGTGTCTATGTGGTTTTTTAATGTTTTATAAGTTTTGTTTACGGATTAAATCTAATGCCGAACCGGCTTTAAACCAGTCTATTTGCTGTTGGTTGTAGGTATGATTCAGCTTTATTACATCTTTGGTCTGGTCAGCATGAACGATTTCAAGTGTCAATTGCTTTCCCGGCGCAAATTCCTTCAGGTCAACAAAGTTGAACGTATCGTCTTCCTGAATGATGTCATAGTCTGGTTCATTGGCAAAAGTCAGACCGAGCATGCCCTGCTTTTTCAGGTTGGTTTCGTGGATTCGTGCAAACGATTTTACAATTACCGCTTTTACTCCCAGATGACGAGGCTCCATGGCCGCATGTTCGCGCGACGAACCTTCACCGTAATTCTGATCGCCCACTACAATTGTAGCCAGGCCTGCTGCTTTGTAAGCACGTTGAACGGCAGGCACTTCGCCATATTCGCCGGTAAGTTGATTTTTAACTTTATTAGCCTGGTCATTAAAGGCATTTACTGCTCCAATGAGCATGTTATTCGAAATATTGTCGAGATGGCCACGGTAACGCAACCACGGGCCAGCCATCGAAATATGGTCGGTAGTACATTTCCCTTTGGCTTTGATCAGTAGTTTGGCGCCCATCAGGTTTTCTCCGTTCCATGCTTCAAATGGTTGAAGCAGTTGAAGCCTTGAAGAATCAGAAGCAACTTTTACCTGGATTGAAGAACCGTTTTCAGCAGGAGCCTGAAATCCGGCATCTTCCACATCAAAACCTTTCGCCGGAAGTTCCTGTCCTGAAGGAATATCCAGTTTTACCTTATCTCCGTTTTCGTTGATCAGGTAATCAGTTAACGGATTGAATGTAAGATCACCTGCAATAGCCAATGCGGTTACGATTTCAGGAGAAGCTACGAAAGCGTGGGTGTTTGGATTTCCGTCGGCCCGTTTCGAAAAATTCCGGTTGAAGGAGTGGATGATGGTGTTTTTTTCTCCTTTTTCGGCTCCCGGGCGCGACCATTGACCGATACACGGACCACAGGCATTGGCAAATACGCTTGCACCAATCTGGTTGAAAATATCAATAAAACCGTCGCGGTCAATGGTATATCTTACCAATTCTGATCCAGGAGTAATGGTGAATTCAGCTTTCGATTTTAGTTTTTTATCAACGGCTTGTTGGGCGAGCGATGCCGAACGCGAAATGTCTTCGTACGATGAATTGGTACACGAACCAATCAAACCAACTTCAATTTTAGTTGGCCAGCCGTTTTCTTTGGCCACTTCGGCCATTTTTGAAATCGGAGTGGCACGATCGGGTGTAAACGGACCATTAATATAAGGTTCCAATTCATCCAGATTTATTTCTATTACCTGATCGAAATACTTTTCAGGATTGGCATAAACTTCAGGATCGGCAGATAAATGTTCTTTGACTCCGTTGGCCAGATCGGCTACTGCTGCGCGGCCTGTTGCCCGAAGGTAGCGTTCCATCGATTCGTCATATCCAAAAGTTGAAGTGGTGGCGCCAACTTCAGCGCCCATGTTGCAGATTGTACCTTTCCCGGTACAAGAAATTGATTGGGCGCCTTCGCCGAAATATTCGATAATTGCTCCGGTTCCGCCTTTCACGGTCAGGATTCCGGCAACTTTGAGTATAATATCTTTGGGAGCTGTCCAGCCGTTCAGTTTTCCGGTTAGCTTAACTCCAATTAACTTCGGAAATTTAAGTTCCCAGGCCATTCCGGCCATCACATCAACGGCATCGGCGCCGCCAACTCCGATAGCGACCATGCCCAAACCTCCGGCATTTACGGTGTGCGAGTCGGTTCCAATCATCATACCTCCCGGAAAAGCATAGTTTTCGAGCACCACCTGATGGATGATTCCTGCCCCTGGTTTCCAGAAACCAATTCCGTATTTATTGGATACTGATTCCAGGAAATCGTAAACTTCTTTGTTGATTTTGATGGCATCTTCCAGGTCGGCCAAACCATTCTTACTGGCCTGAATCAGGTGGTCGCAATGGACTGTTGATGGAACTGCGGTTTTGCTTTTTCCTGAATTCATAAATTGCAGTAAGGCCATTTGAGCTGTGGCGTCCTGCATGGCAACCCGGTCGGGAGCAAAATCAACATAGTCGGCTCCCCGTTTGAAGTCCAGCAAAGGCTGATCCTGATACAAATGTGCGTAAAGGATTTTTTCAGACAGAGTTAAGGCCCTGTTCAAGCGCTTCTTAGTTTTCTCAATTTTAGCGCTTAATTCCTGATAGTTTTTAGAAATTAAATCCAGATCAAACATATTTTTGATTTTACGTATGGTCAATTATCAATTTTTTTTCGGATAATATGATATTATCTGTTCTTGTTTGTTTTTCAAAACCGCCCGAAGATATTAAAAATCAATTTCAATAATCGTATCAACAGTTTTTTTCTTAGCAGCCGGAATATTCAGGATTACCCCAAATTCTGTTTCCTTGAATTTTGCTACTGTCTGGTCGTCGTAGAATTTGGCGGCTTTCAGTTTTTTAGGAAGTTTACCGATGAACAGGTTCTCTTCATTGCAATTCAGAACATGAACCCAGACTTTTCCATCCTTTTGTGTTGAAGCGCCCCATGTTGCTGGGTTGATCGGGCCTTTTCGGGTTCCGTAAATGGTTTCTCCGTATTTTTCGAGCCATTTGCCCATCACCATTAAGGTATCCACATTTTCAGGCTGAATTTTCCCATTAGGCATCGGGCCGGTATTCAGTAGGAAATTCGCTCCATATCCTGAAGATTTGATCAAGGTTTGAAGCAGTTGTGTGGTCGATTTGTAGCGATTGTCAACCAAGTTGAAACCCCATGAACCGTTCATGGTTTCGCACATTTCGAGCGGTAAATCAGACATGGCGCCGGTGTGGTTAAATCCCATTGAATTTTCTCCGGGAAGGTCGCGTTCGTACATCTGGAAATCTTCACCCGGAAAAGGAAATTTATGATGGTTGCTTCCGATCAAAGCTCCGGGCTGAAGTTTGTGTATCAAAGCATAAGTTTCATCCAGTCGCCAGGGAGCGTCCCACTTATCCCACATTCCGTCGAACCAAATTCCGCCAATTTCTCCGTAGTTTGTCAGGAGTTCGGTGAGTTGGGCATTCATGTAATCAATGTATTTGTTCCAGTCACCCTTTTCAGGCCGGCCGGTATAACCCTGGCCCGTATTACCACGTGGAAAATAGTCCGGATGATGCCAGTCGAGCTGCGAATAGTAGAAGAACAGTTTGATTCCCTGTTTGTCGCATTCGTCTTTGAGCATTTTAATAATGTCCTTGCCATAAGGCGTCCGCTTCACCACATTGTAATCGCTCACTTTCGAATTATACATCGCAAAACCCTCGTGGTGCTTGCTGGTAATGGTAATGTATTTCATCCCTGCTTTTTTGACCATTGATACCCATTCAGCCGGATTAAACGCGACCGGATTAAAGAAGTTGGGAAGTTTTTCGTACTGGGCAATCGGGATTTTCTTCTGGTTCATGATCCATTCGGCGATGCCCTGATCGCCGCCACCGGCCATCTGGCAGTACATTCCCCAGTGAATGAAAAGTCCGAATTTGGCATCTTGGAACCACTCCCTGTTTTGGAGGTTTTTCTCAGAAGGCTGATAGCCAGACTGTGCTTTAATGTTTCCTGTCAGGAAAATTGCAAGAATTATTCCTGCAATCACATTTCTTGATTTCATGGTAATTTAATTTTGGTTTTTACTGTGCAGCATTATGCTGACAAATGTAAACTAAATGGAAATAGAAAGGAAATGCAAGGTGAAAAAATCAGGACTAAAACGATTTGTCAAACAGATTATAATTTGAAAAACCCGGATTATAAAAATCCTTACGTTCAGTTATTTTCAGGTTAATAACAGTTCATTTCACCTTGTTCATGGTTTAATGTGAGAATTTGATATTCTTATAAATAAAGTGCCAAAATTCACATTATTTTTCAAGCAGATGTCATAACTTTACTATAGTTTCAGCTTTCAAAGCAATATTTTATTAGATCGTAGGATTTGTTTAACTTTTAAATTTTAACCTATGAGCAAGTTTATTTATTTAACCGCAATCCCCGAAGCGCTGATCGCTTCTATGTTACCCCCTAAAGATTTTGGAGAATACCTTTCAACTGGTACAAAGAAAATGAACAAAGGTCAAGCATTATTTTTTGAAATTGACCTTGGTCAGATCGAAAATCTGATCGATATGGATTATCTGAATCGGCATTGTGTTGCAAATGAAGATGGCAATCCAAAAAGTTCAGTGTATCTTTCTGTGTACAAAGTATTGGAAATGATTCCATTATCTGCAATTAAGAGTTTGTTTCTGACGACTGATAATGGCCGCACTTTAGAATTGAAAAAAACACCATACGATCATTCCTCAGAAATTAAAAACAGATTCTATCTTTTTCAGGAATTATGTCCGATAACGCCGATGATTGCCAGCGATTTGCCCCCTTCGGCTTTTTTGAAACGACTGACTGATGGATCAATCCCAATCGTAGTTCCAAAACTATTCTTTGTTGAACTGAAACTGGGTGATTTGGCGACTAATCCACAAAAAGGATCGATTGATTATTTACCTTATACCAATGTTGGTCACCTGAAAGACTGTCTTGAAAATTTGACCGTAGAAAATGAAAAACGGATAAAGACCGTTCAACGGGTTTTTTCAGGTAATCTACTTTACCGGACCATTGAAAGTGGATTCTATATCGGTTCGAAAGATGACATTATTTTTTATCGGTATCCAACTTTAACAGAACTTGAAAGCATTAATTATGAGTTTTTCAGATCGATTTGATACCCCTATTTTAAAATTGACAGAATAGAATTTTTCAAAAAACGCAGACGGGAGAGGCTATGCGCTTTACCCCGTTTACGTTTTAGCGGAATATACTTGTGCAGTCAGCAGTTAACCGAATGGCTACCCAATCGTTGCCACCATCACCGCTTTTATTGTATGCAGCCTGTTTTCGGCCTGATCGAAAACGATGGAAGCCTCGCTTTCAAATACTTCTTCGGTAACCTCCAGTCCATCCAATCCGAATTTTCGGAATATTTCTTCGCCCATTTTCGTCTCACGGTTGTGGAATGCCGGTAAACAATGCAGGAATTTCACGTTTGGATTCCCGGTTAATTCCATTGCTTTTTGATTGACCTGATAGGGCAGGAGCAGCTTAATCCGATCGGCCCAGACTGATTCGGGCTCACCCATCGAAACCCAGACATCGGTATATAGAAAGTCACAATCCTTTACAGCTTCGGCCAAATCTTCTGTAATCAACATTTTAGCGCCAGTTTCTTTTGCAATTTCGCGGCAAATTTGTTGCAATTCATCTGTTGGCTGACAACTGGCAGGTGCGGCTGCCCTGAAATCCATTCCGAGTTTGGCAGCCCCAACCATCAGCGAATTCCCCATATTGTTGCGGGCATCGCCCAAGTAACAGAATTTAATTTCAGAAAGCGGTTTCGGGGAATGTTCTTTCATGGTCAGGAAATCGGCCAAAATCTGAGTCGGATGAAATTCGTCAGTCAGGCCGTTCCATACCGGTACACCTGCGTATTTGGCCAGTTCTTCCACGATACTTTGTCCGTAACCACGGTATTCAATGCCATCATACATTCTTCCCAGTACACGGGCGGTATCTTTAATTGATTCTTTATTTCCGATTTGCGAGCCGGATGGCCCCAAATAGGTGGCATGTGCACCCTGATCAAAAGCAGCGACTTCGAAGGCGCAACGTGTCCGGGTCGAGGCCTTTTCAAAAATCAGGGCGATATTTTTGCCACCCAGCATTTGTTCTTCCAGTCCAGATGCCTTGGCCTTCTTAAGTTTTGAAGCAAGTTTGATCAGGTAGTGAATTTCGTCGGCGCTAAAATCAAGTAATTTCAGAAAATGCCGGTTTTTTAAATTGATTTCCATAGTTTTATGTTGTTGTAATGGTTGTGATTGTTTTAATTGTTATCAGGGTTGTTGTTCCAGCATTTCTTCGAAACATTAAATGTCCGCTACTGGCTAACTGGAAACTGCGACTGAACACTGATCACTCCGTCAGTACTCCATTGTAATTTTTGATCCGTACGATTTGTCTTCGAGTTTTTTAGCTTCAGTGATCACACTTTTTTCTCCGCCATTTTTAATGAAATACAGGCAGGCCTTTATTTTTGGGGCCATGGTGCCTTCCGGAAAAGTACCATTTTCAAGGTATTTAACAGTGTCGGTATAATTCAGAAATTCAAGTTTTTCCTGCGTAGGCAGGCCGAAATCTTTGTATATGAACGATACATCAGTCAGGATATAAAAGTGACTTGCCTTGATTTTTGAAGCCAGAAACGCCGAAGCCAGATCTTTATCAATTACCGCATCGAGCGTTCGCAGGTCATTATTTTCATCATAATAAACCGGAATTCCCCCACCTCCGGCAGTAATTACGATGTTTCCGGCACGAACCAGATTTTCGACAATATCCGTGTTTATAATATCAATCGGTTGGGGCGAAGAAACCATCCGGCGCCAGCCTCCCTGAGCTTTCGACGAAGGTTTAAAAATCCAGCCTTTTTCTTCCTGAAGTTTTTTGGCTTCCTCTTCCGAATAGACTTTTCCGATTCCTTTTGTCGGATTCTGAAATGCCGGATCGTTCGGATCAACAATGGTCATTGATACCAGAGTGATCACATTTTTCTGAATGCCGTGTTTCTTCAGCACATTCCGGATCATGCGCTCAATCATGTATCCAATACCACCCTGCGAATCGGCCACGCAAATATCTAAAGGCATTGGTGCAATGTCGTAGATTTGTTGGCCGGCATCGTTCCTCATCAGAATATTTCCCACCTGTGGTCCATTCCCATGGGTGATGACCAGTTCGAAACCTTCCTTCAGGAGAAAGATTAAGTTTTCAAGAGTTTCAGTAGTGTTTGCTTCCTGTTGCTCAATGGTACCTTTTTCATTTTCACGCAACAAAGCATTTCCTCCAAGTGCGACAACTGCAATTTTCTTCATAATTTCCTGTCATTACAGGGCAAACTTAAAAAAAGGAACGAATTTTATTCATGATCAAAGTCTTGATAAAATATATGATAGTCAAAAATCGTTAACTTTGCGCACGAATTATCAACCCGAATGGCAAAAAAAATTCAAAAACCGAAAAAGGAGCCCAAACCTTCTAAAACCTGGGGCATAGTGCGATTTTTTAAGAGCAATCAATTCAGGTACACGCTTGGAGTCTTCTTTTCAATATTTAGCGGATATTTGGCTGTTGCCTTTGTTTCTTATACTTTTTCCGGGAAATCAGATCAAAGTAAGCTGGATTTGCCGTGGCAGGATTTTCTTTTTGACCCTTCAGTTGAAGTGCAGAATATTGCCGGGAAAAGTGGCGCATACCTGAGCGAACAATTGATAAACCTGGGATTTGGTTTTCCTTCCTTCTTTTTAATCCTGATTTTTTTTATTGCAGCGCTGAATTTATTCGGGTATAAAAAAATTCGGTTCTTCAAAACTTTTCTCTTTTCTTTTTTGTGGATGATTTGGGCATCATTAACCCTCGCACTGGCATTAGCTTCATCGTCAGCCGATCAGTTTCTTTATGTGGGCGGTATGTATGGATTTATACTTTCCAGCTTACTTTCCTCTTTATTGGGAACAATTGGAGCTGCGTTAATTTTAATATTCACGCTGTTTGTTTTGCTCATTGTTACATTTAAACAGTTTATTCCCTGGTTGACCAGCGTTTTTGCCCGGAAGGAAAAAGATACGTTACTGGCAGAAGTTCAATCCCCGGTTTTAACCGAAGCAAGTCCTGTACTGGAAATCGCCGATCCGTCAATTTCTAAAATTATCACAGAAGACAATAAGATAAAGACCATTATTGACCCGGATTCGGCTGACGATTTTGAAATTGAAAATGCAGTTTCGAAAAAAAATGCTAAAATGAGTATTGAGGATATGCTATTTTCGGATGAACCGGTTACGAAAAAAAATAAAACAAAAGAACCTGAACTGCAAGTTGTTAAGCCTGTTTTTGATGGAAATGCAGAAGTTGGCAATTTATCATTGGAACCTTTTGATCCGACTCTTGATTTATCCTCTTATAAATACCCAACCCTCGATTTGCTTGACGATCATGCTTCGGGCAATGCCGAAGTCAGCAATGAGGAATTGATTTCAAACAAGAATAAGATTGTTGAAACGCTTCGTCATTATAAGATTGAAATCACCAAAATCAGGGCAACCATAGGGCCAACGATCACCTTGTACGAGATTGTTCCGGCTCCGGGAATTCGAATTGCCAAAATCAAAAACCTGGAAGATGACATTGCCTTGAGCCTTTCTGCGCTGGGTATCCGCATTATTGCGCCAATTCCCGGAAGGGGAACTATCGGTATTGAGGTTCCAAACCAGAAACCTGAAATTGTCTCGATGCGTTCCATCATTGGTTCTAAGAAATTTCAGGAGTCAACAGCCGAACTGCCTATCGCTTTTGGAAAAACCATTTCGAACGAGACCTTTATGGTTGATCTGGCCAAAATGCCGCACATATTGGTTGCAGGGGCTACCGGCCAGGGGAAATCTGTCGGTTTGAACGCGATCATCATTTCATTGCTATATAAAAAGCATCCATCCCAATTGAAATTTGTTCTGGTTGATCCCAAAAAGGTGGAACTAACTTTGTATGCATCGCTCGAAAAGCATTTCCTCGCCAAAATGCCCGACGAAGAAGATGCTATTATCACTGATATCCAAAAAGTTAAAAACACATTGAATTCGGTAAACATTGAAATGGACAACCGGTACGATTTGTTGAAAAGGGCTCACGTCCGGAACATTAATGAGTACAATACCAAGTTTATTGGCCGGAGGCTAAATCCGGAAAAGGGTCACCGTTATTTGCCATATATCATAGTGGTCATTGATGAGTTTGCCGATTTGATTATGACTGCCGGAAAAGAAATTGAATTGCCAATTGCACGTATTGCCCAGCTTGCCCGCGCTGTGGGTATTCACATGATTATTGCCACACAACGGCCATCAATTAATATTATTACCGGTGTAATTAAAGCCAACTTCCCGACCCGGATCGCATTTAAAGTTGCTTCGATGATAGACTCCCGAACCATTCTTGATACTCCGGGCGCCAATCAGTTGATCGGAAAAGGCGACATGCTGGTTTCTACCGGAAGCACCATGACCCGCGTTCAGTGCGCTTTTGTTGATACTCCTGAAGTAGAACGTATTTGCGAGTTTGTGGCTGAACAAAGAGGCTATCCGACCGCATTTCTTTTGCCTGATTATGTAGGTGAAAATGATGGCGGACTTGCTGAAGTTGATTTGAGAAACCGTGATGAAATGTTTGACGATGCCGCCAGGCTGATTGTCAGCAATCAGGTAGGTTCAACTTCGATGATTCAACGAAAATTCTCGATCGGGTACAATCGTGCCGGCCGGTTGATGGATCAGATGGAGGCTGCAGGAATTGTTGGCCCCAGCGAAGGAAGCAAAGCCCGGCAAGTCCTGATTCAGGATGAGTATTCTTTGGAACAATTATTGAATGGATTAAAATAACAGTTTATAATATTTGAAAATAATGAAACGATTTTTTTTAACATCAATTCTATTGACTTTTATGTTCGCGGGATTTTCTCAGCAGGATACAAAAGCAAAAGAAATTCTTGAAAAAGTTACCAAAACAACTCAGTCATATTCATCCATTGATGCTAAGTTCACTTTTGAAATGGATAACAAAGCCGAAAATATTCAGGAAAAAAGTAGCGGAACAATTATATTGAAGAATAAGAAATACAAATTGAGCATTCCACAGTTGGGCTTACAGGTAACTTGCGACGGGAAAACAATCTGGACTTACATGGTTAATTCAAACGAAGTGAGTATTTCCAATCTGGATGAATCAACTGATGAATTGATGGATCCGGCTAAGATCTTTACCATTTATGAAAGAGGATTTAATTATAAGTTCATCAATGAATCTGTTGATGGAGGGGTACCGGTTTACAACATTGATCTGACCCCTCAAAAACCGGACGGGGATATTCAGAAAATCAAAATCATGATTGATAAACAGAAAATGCTGATTCGTGGCGCTTTGATGACGGGTAAGGATGGGAATGATTACCATGTATCAGTCAATCAGTTTAAAACTGACGGGGTTTATGCTGATTCAGATTTTGTATTTGATCCAAAGAAATACAAAGGAATAGAAGTCATAGATATGAGATAGCCTTTTTTCTAAATATCCCAGTTGTGAATACAAGGTAAAAAAGTAAGCAGCGTGTCGCCCCGTAGTCCGAGCCTAAGCGTTTCGAGCGGAATAATTTCGTTGGTTGCAATATTGCCAAGGTTGACATTCGGTCCTAAAAGCTTGATGAACCAGACTTGCTGGTTTTTTAAAGGCGCTTCCCAAAGTATATCGTCCGGATTGAGGGCTTTTTTTATAGCCAGTATTAACTCAAAATTAGCCGATCCGTCATCATTATAAATTCCCATATTGCCGCTTTCGCGGGCTTCGGCAATCACTTTCCATGCACCGGCCTGTAACTCGGTTTGCATATACGAAATCCACTTCTCGTTCGAGATTTCCTTTCCTTTGAGTTTACTGCCAACTTCTGATAAAACGGTGAAATCGTTACTAAGGCTGACAATATACTCGCATTTCAAATCATGGTCCAGTTCCATAACACCGTCTGAAACTTCAACCATTTCCATTTTATATTCGTCAAGAAACCGTCGGTAATCATCAACCATATCGCGAACGGCAAAAGCTTCAAAAAGTGTGCCCCCGAAATAGGGTTTCAAGCCTGCTGATTTGTAAAGCCTGATTTTTTCGTGTAACCGGTTGGTGATAATTGAAGTCCCGAACCCCAGTTTAATCAAATCGCAATAAGGAGCAGAAATGTCGCATAAATCTTCAGCTTCACGCAAACTTAATCCTTTGTCCATGACCATGGTAAGACCATTTTCACGGGGTTGGCCCGGACGTTCAGGCATGTGTGGCAAACGATAGTTCATCAATTTAAAGTTTCAATGATTGGTATTGGGAAATGAGTTTTTTGATTGATTCAATTTTTGATGCTTCAGGATAAAATTCAAACAGTTCATTTTGAATGCTAAAATCAATTTTTAAGGCACGTTCAAAATGGCAGGCAGCCTCCAATTCCTCGTTTTTATCGAGCAAATACGCGGTTAGCCGGTAATTTAAAAATGCGTTCGATTTATTTATTTTGCTGGCTGTCCGTAAAACCTCGATGGCGCGGTCGGTATCATTGATATCATAAAACATTTCTGAGTACGAAAGCCAGTTTTCAATATGATCAGGCTCAAGCATAGTTGCCATTTCAAACGAAACAATGGCTTCTTTGGTTTCATTCAGTTCTGCATGTACTTTAGCGTCCATTCCCCAGAAATCAGCGTTGTCATCCTCTAGGATTAATGCTTTTTTAAAGAAGGCCTGTGCTTCGGTTAACTGACCTTCCGACCACATAATTAATCCGGAACCATACCAGGCGCTGGCATTTGACTCATTTAGCCCGATTGCTTTCTGGTAGTTGACCAAAGCTTCATCGTACCTGTCGCCATTCAGATAACATTCAGCCAGATAACAATAAGCGTCGTCGTTTTCCTTGTCCAGAAGCAGGTATTCCTGATAGCATTCAATCGCTTTTTCAAATTGGTTGTTATTGGCCAAAGCATTCGCTTTGTTAAAATGGGCGTGAAGGAAATCTTCATTGATTACCAGGGCATAATCGTAAGCTTCAATGGCTTCAGCAAACATCCCCATCCGGTTATAGGTAATGCCGATATTGTACCATACCGAATGATTGAAAGGATCAATATCCAGGTATTTGTTGTAAAACTCAATACTTTTTTCGAATTGCGAATCCTTGTCGAAATAATAACCTAATTCATAAAGTACAATTTCATTTTTTGGATTAGCATGATAGGCTTTTTCGAGGTAGCTGATAGCCAAATGCGTTTCGCCGGCCTGTCCGAATGATATGCCAATGTTGTAGAGGGTTTCATCAGGCTCATCAATGTCCATTTCAAGGGCGTGTTCGTATGCTGCAACTGCTTTTGGTACATCGCCAAGCAAATTATAAGCTTCACCTTTTATGAGAAATATATCCGGATTATTAGCTTCAATCTTTTCAGCCATTTTCAGTAATTCGAGGCATTCTTCAAGCTTTCCTTCGTGCATGAAAATCTGTGCCTGGCGTATTTTCATAGAAATAGAAGCCGGGTGTAGCCTAAGCCCCGTTTCAACTGCTTTTTTTGCGAGTTTTATACGGCCATCTTCCAGAAAATGGTCAACTATGCCTTCAACTTCAAACACATCGAAATATTTTGAAGTATTTGTTTTAACCATTTTTCTGAAACGTGCTACTGCTTCGTCAAAATCATCATCTTCAAAACTATCTCTGGCTTCTTCATTCATATATTCTCATTAATGGGTACAAATTTAAGAATACTTTTCGATTGAATCATTATTTTACCTGATGCTCTTTTCGCAAAAGATCATTAATCGTTTTAACCGGACTGAAGGTTGCGATCGGAACCTCTACAAAAAGCGTATTCCAATCCGACATTGATCCATTCCACAATCCGGGCAGTTCCTGAACTTTCAGTTCTTTTCCGTCTTTAGATTTTCCGGATATAAAGCCTGTTTCCGGATCCCTGAATTTCAACAGGTTATATTTTTCTCCGGTATAATTCTTTACGGCACAAACCAAATCAACCGGATTAAAATGGCTTGCTTTTTTTGCGATGGCCGATTGTTCCTGATTTTTAAAATCAATTTGCGAATTTTCAACAATTTGCAGTGAAACAGAACCATCGCGGTTTACAGCGAAAAATGGCCCACCGCCAGGTTCTCCCTGGTTTTCCACCATTCCGCAAACCCGGATTGGCCGGTTAAATTTATGATTGAAATAATGGTATAATTCTTCTTTTTCGCTGTAATACTGATTATTTGGCGGAGTAATATTCAGTACATTCTCAAGAAAATTAGCTGCTTCGGCATAAAAACCACTTTCGAGCGAAGCCGGATGATGCTCCCTGAGTATCTTCTGATAATAAAAAATTTGCTCCTGAAGGTTCAGCAGCAGGCCGGCCAGGGCTTTTTTATAGGCTATGGTCGGGGCTTTGTACTGATCGGGAACTACATTATCAATGTTTTTAATAAAAATAAGGTCAGCATCCAGATCATTCAGGTTTTCGAGCAATGCTCCATGTCCTGCCTGCCTGAAAAGCAGGCTGCCATCATTATTTCTGAAAGGTTCATTGTCGGGATTGACAGCAATGGAATCGGTCGAAAGTTTTTGCTGCGAGAAGCTTACCTGAAAGTGAACCCCAAAAAATTGTTCATATTTGGGACTGATTTCAGCCACATGTTTTTTAAAGGCTTGCTGATGTTCAGGTGAAACAGTAAAATGAAGATTTACGACACTTTCATTATTTTTTGCATATAGGACGCCTTCAACAAAATGTTCTTCTACCGGAGTACGATCTTCGCCGTGGTAGCTGTGAAATTTGAGTAATCCTTTGGGAAGACTGCTGTAATTCAGTCCGTTCTCAAAAAGCAGGTATTCCAACCATTCCTGAAATGAAACATTTTCTATCGCTTTATTTCTGTTCGATGCAACAACTTTCAGGTCGCCATAAAAAGCAAACCTGGTGAGTTGGTCCAAAAACAAGGCAACTTCTTTATCATTTAAAATTTCTGATATTGCAGTCCCGTTTTGTAATTCTTCCAGCGCAAAAAACAATGTGTTGAACATGCGGCTCGCCGCACCCGATGCCGGGACAAATTTCAGAAGAGACAAACCTTGTGAAACTTTGTTTTCAAACACTGAAATATATTTTTGGATTTCGTTGTCCGACAAAGTGATAAGCCCGTGATAAATACCAGCCGTTTCGGTTAACCGGAGGAATGGAAAACCGGATTTAAAATTTAAAATCTGTTGTTCAATCGTGGCCAGACTACTACCTCTGGCTACAATCTGGCTGATATCTTCAGGCTTAAACATAACAACTTTTTATCGTTTTTTAAATTTATGAATTCAACACGAAGAAATTATACCTTTCCCGGCCTTCTGAACTAAAAGTTATAAACTAGTTTTTAACAATTTTCAGGATGTGTTTTTGATTTAATCATTTGAATATTAGAGATTTTGTGTGTTGTTGTTTCTCATGAAATATAACTTTTAAGTGTTTTTACTTTATTTTCAGGAAAACAGAGCTGTTATTCCGGGTTTTTGAGGGCCAAAATCTTTTAGGTTCATAGGAAATGCTACTCATGGGATCACTTTGAAGTCATCCATGAGTATTGGGTAAAATGGACTACTTTTGCCACTAAATAAAACAACATGACAAACCGGTTTTTGTGGGGAAGCAACAAGCGATATAATGATTTTTCCGGTTATTTTCGGGGAAAATTTAATGGCCGGGTGCAGAAAATTTCGATTGATGCCGGTTTTACCTGCCCCAACCGCGATGGCTCAAGAGGTAGCGGAGGTTGTTCGTATTGTAATAACCTGACCTTCTCACCCGAATATTGCAATCTGGGAAAAAGTGTCACAAGTCAACTGAATGAAGGGATTCAATTCTTCTCCAGGAAATACAATTCAATGAAATATCTGGCCTATTTTCAGTCGTTCAGCAATACTTATGCCCCGCTCGAAAACCTGGAAGCCCTGTATGGCGAAGCTTTGGATCATCCTGAAGTTATTGGTTTGGTCATTGCCACCCGCCCTGATTGTCTGACAACTGAAATTCTGGACTATCTTCAGGATCTTGCCCGGAAATATTACATCATGCTTGAATTTGGGATTGAATCGCACCTGAATTCAAGTCTCGACCGGATGAACCGTGGGCATAGTTTCGAGGAATCGGTTTGGGCTCTGGAAGAAACTGCCCGAAGGAAAATCCACAATTGTGCTCATCTGATACTGGGTTTACCGAGCGAAAATGAGACCGATTGGCTTGAACAGGCCAAAGTGATTTCTCAACTTCCGGTCGAAAACCTGAAACTACACCAGCTTCAAATTCATAGAGGTACGAAAATGTATCTTGAGTACCTTCAAAATCAGGAGCAGTTTCCGATGTTTACAGTGGATGGCTATCTGGATTTAGTGGCAAGGTACCTGGAATTACTGAACCCTAAAATAGTTGTTGAGCGGTTTGTAAGCGAAGCCCCGGATGAATTACTGGTTGCACCGCGATGGGGCATGAAAAACTTCGAGTTCACGGCCAAACTTGAAAAACTGCTGGAAGAAAGGGATACCTGGCAGGGAAGGAATTTTCAGTCGCAGTGATCAGTCGCAGTGATCAGTCGCAGTGATCAGGATACTGTCTATTAAATTATCTCAATCTCATTTTTTACGTTGATCAATTTGCTGTTTTTTGCATAGCTTTTTTTTCTCACTTCAAAATCCTTTTCTACGAATTCAATGATGGCATTGTCGGGTATTTTGTCTGCCATATCTGGATTTTTAATGATTTTACGGATCAAATCGAAAGTCAATCCGATCTGCGTATTGGTTCGATTCGCGTTATTCGCAGTGTCTTGATGGAATTCCTGAACCCTAAAATAGTTGTTGAGCGGTTTGTAAGCGAAGCCCTGTATGAATTGCTGGTTGCTCCCCGATGGGGTTTGAAGAACTTTGAGTTTACTGCTAAACTGGAAAAACTGCTGGAAGAACAGAATACCTGGCAGGGAAGGTTGTTTCAGACTAATTAGCCCCATCCCCAACCCTTCCCCTAGGGAAGGGAGTCAGATTGTGAAGATTCTGAACTTAATCTCAACTCAGGAAGAACTTATAAAGAACATGTTTGTATGAACGAATAAATGGTCGGATACCGGTTCATTCCCCTCCCTTTGGAGGGGTTAGGGGAGGCTTCTATTTCTGGCTTCCAAAAACCCTTTTTAAAAGTGCTGTTACACGGGCATTGACATTGTTTCGTATGTCTTTTTCACGCTCTGCAATTTTAAGGAACAGTCCGTTTAAAGCTTGCTGCAAAATATAGTCTTCCAATTTTACATCAACAGTTTTTAGTCCTCCAATTTTTCCAATAGCAGAACCAGCCAACCTGTTCCATTGCGTGGTTAGTTCGTTCCACGATTGCTGGGTTGAAATGCCTGCAACAAGGTTTTTATTCAACGATTCACGGATTTTAGGGCGATACAATTCTCCTAATTGTGCCGATGTTTTTTGTCTGAAATATTGAGTCGCTGCATTATCCTGGCCTTTCAGGATTTGTAAAGCATCGGTAAAAGTCATTTCTTTCACACTATTCACAAAAATTGGTTTGGCACCTTTAGCTGCGTCTTCTGCCGCACGGTTAATGCGAACAATCACATCTTCGACCAATTTGGCTCCGCCCGGAAGTTTCGAAAGGTGATCGGTAATGGTTTTGGCTTCAGGAGGCAATAAAATTTTTACTGCCTGATCCTTCAGATATCCGTCAATAGCCGATAAGCGGTTTACCGAACTATCCGTTCCAACCAAAAGTGCATCTTTCAGACCGCCTACTATTTCAGCGTTGGTTAACGGCAAATTCTGAGAGGCAACTGATTGGGCGATTTGCGTTAATTCGGCACACGAAGTCAGGAAAAACAAGGAGAATATGATTGTGATGATTTTTAATTTCATATTTATTGGTCTAATGGTTAATTGATTTACGATTAGGTTATTTACGATTAACTATTTAAATGGTCAATGGCCAAATAGTCAATGGTCAGATGGCTTTACTTTGGCACTGGTTTGCGGCCAAATCCCCCTCCTACGGAGGGGGGAGGCTTTGCCAAACAACCCGTCCAGCAAATCTCTCCGGTTCAGACGCAAAAGCTCACTTTTTATTTCCTGCTGATTTTCGCGCTGGTACCAGAAAAAGTATTTGCGTTGGGCCAGTTTTTCTTTCTGACTTTTGGCAGTAAAGACTTTTTGCATCGTGTAAGGGTGATACCCGGTATAATAAATCACAGTAGCCAAAGTCATCGGAGTTGGGGTGAAGTCCTGGATTTGTTCGAGTTTGAAGTCGAGTTGTTTGGTTTCGACCGCCAGATTGGCCATGTCCACATTTTCGCATCCCGGATGGCTCGAAATGAAATAAGGAATTAATTGTTGATTTAAACCTTCTTCTTTGTTTATTTCCTGAAAAACCTTGTTCAGCTTATGAAAAAGTTTGAATGAAGGTTTTCGCATCAAATCAAGAACCTGATCGGATGTGTGTTCAGGAGCAACTTTCAGCCTTCCTGAGACATGGTGCTTGATGACTTCGCGCAGGTATTCCATGTTGTTTTTATTCACCTGAGGATCGCTGGTTTCCTTTAAAATCATATCGTAACGGATTCCGCTGCCAATAAAGGCCTTTTTAACATCAGGATGCTGGCGAACTTTTTTGTACAAATCGAGCATTGGTTTGTGATCAATATTCAGGTTTTTACAAACATCAGGAAAAACACAGGACGGACGTTTACATTTATTGCAAATTTCCTGGTGGATACCTTTCATTTTATACATGTTGGCCGAAGGCCCTCCCAAATCGGAAATATATCCTTTGAAATCGGGCATCAACACCAGTTTGTCCACCTCTTTCAGGATTGATTCTTCGGAACGGCTGGCAATAAATTTCCCCTGATGGGCCGAAATGGTACAAAATGTACAGCCACCAAAACACCCCCGGTGAATATTTACCGAGTGGCGGATCATGTTATAGGCCGGGATTTCTTCTTTATTTTTATAGCGGGGGTGGGGAAGGCGTGTAAACGGAAGATCATAAAACCGGTCAATTTCCTTTTCTTCCAATGGAGGCCAGGGTGGATTTACAATTACTTGTTGATCGCCAATTTCCTGAATAATAACATTGGCCTCAACCTTATTGGATTCTTCCTCAATGTGCATGAAGTTTTTGGCATATTTCTTTTTATCTTCCTGACATTCTTCGAAAGAATAAAGCTTAATGCTGTTCCACTTTTTGTTGGTCACATACTCGCCGTCCTTCGGAATCAGGAATGCTGTTTGAGGAATATTGGTCAGCTTTGAAGGATCAACTCCTTTTTGGATCAGCCGGGAATACTCCAGAATTGACTTTTCTCCCATTCCGTAAAAGAGCATATCCGCCTTCGATTCAATTAAAATCGAAGGCTTCAGCTTGTCGCTCCAGTAATCGTAATGCGTTACACGGCGCAGCGATGCTTCAATTCCGCCAATAACCAAAGGTACGTCAGGAAAAAGTTCTTTCAGGATATTACAATAAACAGTGGTAGCATAATCAGGCCGCTGGCCTGCCTTTCCCCCCGGTGTATAAGAATCGTTTGATCTTTTTCGCTTATTGGCGGTGTAATGGTTCACCATCGAATCCATATTGCCGGCAGTTACCGCGAAATACAGGTTTGGTTTGCCCAGTTTTTTAAAATCGCGCAAATCGTCCTGCCAGTTTGGCTGCGGAACAATGGCCACCTTAAGGCCTTCTGCTTCAAGTATCCGGCCGATTACAGCGGCACCAAACGAAGGATGGTCAACATAGGCATCTCCGGTAAAAAAGATGACATCAACACTGTCCCAACCCCTCGATTCTACCTCTTTTTTGGTGGTAGGCAACCACTGATTGATGTCGTATTTTTGATAGAGTATGTTCAATTTCTAAATTTTTATGCGAATTAAGCTATTTCAACTACAATTGACCAAAAAAAATGTTCATTTTTAAGAATTCTTTTTTCGATATCAACCTGGTTTGGTTCGACAAAGTAGAAAAGATGTAATTGCTTCTTTTTGAATTAGAAACACCTGTTATTACGAATATGGAACTTTTTAAACCAAAAGACTTCCTGAAAGCAAACCCAAAGCTTAGTTTTATTGGTGGCGAACATTTTGCCCGGTTCCTGATGTTTTTTCTGCGATTCGATAAATTAAACCGGGTTTACAATCAGATTGGCGACAAGAAAGGACTTGATTTTGTTGACGAACTGATCAAAATTCTGAAGATCAATTATGTATTTGATATGGAAGAATTGCATAAGCGGGTTCCAAAAACAGGTTCGGTCCTAGTTATTTGCAATTATCCATTTGGTGGCCTCGAAGGTTTTCTGCTCATCCAGATTTTAAGTCAGGTTCGTTTAGATGTTAAAATAGTGTCCTCTCAATTGCTCCGGAAGATCGAACCGGTCAGCGATTTTTTTCTGGAAGAGCAGGTGGCCAAAAAAAAGTCAGATAAACAGGTCAGTCATTCCGGATGGGATAAAGCTACCGCACATTTGGGAAAAGGCGGATTGCTTTGCCTTTTTCCCGCCGGAGAGGTTTCTCAGTTCGATGCGTCGCATGCCTTGTCGGATAAACAGTGGAATCAAAATACAATAAGATACATCAAGGAGCAAAAAGTACCGGTTGTCCCGATTCATTTTCAGGGTTATAACAGTCGTTTGTTCTATATGATGGGAAATATTCATTCTTCGTTGAAAAGCATGAAACTTCCGACTGAAATTTTACACCGGCATAAAAATCCGGTTAAGATCAGGATCGGAAGCGCTGTTTCGGTTGAAGAACAGGATAAATTCGCGGATCTCTACCAGTATGGCAGATATTTGCGCGCCAAAACTTATCTGCTGTGCTCGAAGATTGAAGTAAAAAAATTTTTCAACTATTCGCTGAAACGCCAGCTACGGATTGAACCTGTTGCAGAACCGGTACCGCGCGAAAAGATTATTCAGGAACTTCAGGAACTCGGCTCAGAATTTTTGTTGTTCAGGATGAAAAATTATGCAGTTTATTGTGCGCCGTCAAAGCGGATTCCCGGCATTCTCCTTGAAATTGGCCGCCTTCGCGAAGTCACTTTCAGGCAGGTTGGTGAAGGAACCAACCGCAGCATTGATCTGGATGAATTTGATCTTTATTACAACCAGATGTTTATCTGGGATTCAGAGGCTCAAATGATAGTTGGCGCTTACCGGATTGGAAAAGGCGCCGAAATTATGCACAAGTTTGGGGTTCGTGGTTTTTATATTCATAGCCTGTTTAAAATCAGGGACGACCTTCAGGATATGCTCAGGCAAACGATGGAACTGGGGCGTTCATTTGTGGTCAGGGAATATCAGCGAAAACCCATACCACTGTTCCTGCTATGGAAAGGTATTATGTATTTTACACTTAAAAACCCCGAATACCGCTATCTGATGGGTCCGGTCAGTGTAAGCGATGACTACTCAGCTACTTCCAAAGAAATGATCATCAAGTTCATTATGGAATATCATTTCGACTGGAAACTGGCAAAAAGCATTACACCGCGCAATTCATACAAGTTTAAAACCGATGATCAAAATCTGAATGTGATCATGCAGACGATGGACAATGACATCAATTCGCTGGATAAATTTATTGGCGATGTGGACGAACTGAATTCAGGCTTACCTGTTCTTTTAAAGAAATACATCAGGCTAAATGCTAAAATTATCGGATTTAATGTTGATCCGAAGTTTAATAATTGTCTGGATGGATTGATAGCCCTTGATTTGTGTGATGTTCCACCAAATACAATTGAGTCGTTATCGAAGGAAGCCAACGATGATTCGATCCTTCAGCAATTCTATTCGAACAAAAAAAAGAATTAAATCCGATGAAAAAACTATTTACCCGATTGATATTCAGTGTTATGATGTTGATCTTGATCGTTTCTTGCGGGAGTAATACTGATAATAAAAAAGCTGCAACGGCTGGTTCTGAACAGGTAACCTCCGAAATCAATAAAAATCTGCCCGCACAGGTTGCTGAAAAAGTGCATCCGGGTAAAGCTGTTTATACGAAGTATTGTTTGACCTGCCACCAGTCTGATGGTTCAGGAGTTCCGAATATGCATCCGCCGCTCACTCCCGGTAGTTGGGTAAGTAAAGATCCCTCAGAATTAATTGCGGTTATGATGAAGGGGCTTAGTGGGAAAATAGAGGTGAATGGCGAGGTTTATAATAGTTTTATGCCTTCACAGGCACAACTGACCGATGAAGAAATTGCCAATGTTCTTTCCTATGTTCGTTCAAGTTTTGGTAATAATTCTTCACCAGTTACCCCTGAAATGGTAAAAAAAATCAGAAGCGGGAGATAGATAATCCTTTTATTATTGCCTGTTCTCTTCTTTCTCGGCCAGCAATACATTATTTACCGACCCGTGAAGCAACAGCAATCGTTTGGCTTTAACCTCGTCGTAGCCCAGTTCTGACCGGATCATACGGGTTCCCCGGTTAATCAGTTTTTGATTGGTAAGTTGCATGTTCACCATTTTGTTGCCTTTTACCCTTCCTAGTTTGATCATAAGTGAAGTGGTAATCATGTTCAGGATCAGTTTTTGTGAAGTTCCTGATTTCATGCGGGTACTGCCAGTAAGGAATTCAGGCCCGACAATGGCTTCAATGGCAATTTCGACATTTTGTGCCAGAACGCTGTTGTGGTTATTTACGATACAGCCAGTTAGTAGTCCTTCGGCACGGGCTTTTTTTACTGCGCCAACCACATAAGGCGTTCTGCCCGAAGCCGCTATTCCAACAATCGTGTCTAACTTGGTTACCTGGTATTTTTCGAGGTCTTTCCAGCCTTGTTCTTCATCATCTTCGGCCATCTCAACTGCTTTGCGTATGGCACGGTCACCGCCGGCAATCAGGCCGATGACCAGATCGTGACCAACACCGAAAGTTGGTGGAATTTCAGAGGCATCCAGAATTCCTAATCTTCCACTCGTGCCGGCCCCCATATAGAATAGCCGGCCACCTTTCTTCATGCGAAGGTAAACCTGTTCGACCAGTTTTTCGATTTGGGGGATAGCCTCGTGAATTGCCGGAAGTACTTTTTTATCTTCTTCGTGAATGCTTAATAAAAGCTCTTTTACCGATTTCTGTTCCAGATCGTGATACAATGAATCGGCTTCGGTTGTACTTTCTGTTGTCATTCTGTTATTGGTTGTTATAATATTTTTCCAGTCCTTCAATCGGATCTTTAATGATAATGGTTTGATCGAATCCAAAATAACTGGCTATATGATTTAAAATCGGACTGAAATAAAAAGCTACTGAACCAACAAATCCGATCGGATAATTCTTGTAGTCAGGAATGTGGCTTACATTCCGCTCGAAGAATTCCATGAAATTTCGTTGAACAAATTCCTGACAATAAGCCGAACCTGCATGTTCCGACAAAAATGGCGTAAACTGAGCCAAAAATTGATTGGGCTTTTCGTTTCGGTAAACGCTGTTTAAGGCTTCTTCACGGGTCAGGTTATACTTTTTAGTAAAATCATCACGCAAATCGGGAGGCATCACTTCTTTAAAATAGTCGCCCAATAGTTTTCGGCCCATTACTGCGCCGCTGCCTTCATCGCCCAAAATAAATCCAAGAGGTGAAATTCCTTGGATAATTTTTTCGCCATCGTACAGGCATACATTCGATCCGGTCCCTAAAATGCAGGCAATTCCGGCTTTATTCCCGAATAATGCCCTGGCAGCGCCAAGAACATCGCTGTAGGTTTCGATGGCGGCCTGATGGTAAATTCTACTTAAGGCCCTTTTTATAATGTCACCTTTTTCAGCATTGATGATACCAGTTCCGTAGAAGTAGATTTCTGTGATCTCACTACCGGTTTCAGGCAAAAGAGACTTTCTTAATTCCAGGAAAATGTCATCTTCCGTACGAAAAAAGGGATTAATCCCTGAGGTTTTTATATCTTTAATAGTTCCCGAACGACTGATAAGTTTCCAGGCTGTTTTGGTCGAACCACTATCAGCAATTAATTTCATTTTGAATAATGATTTTGACAGGTCATATTTTTCATTTTAATGTTGTAAAGATAAGGATTTAGATTAGAAAATAAATGTATCATATAACATGTATTACCAATATTTGTAAATTCATTTATTAGACTATTTTTGATGCGGAATTGGATTATAAGTAAAACAGAAAAGATATCTGACAAAACTGTCGGTATAAAATAGATATCTATCTTTATAGAAAGCAATTTTTTAAAGGAACTAATCTGAACCCTAACCCAAAACCTGACTGGATATGAAAATTAATTTGTTACTTATCCTGATTTCCCTGGTTGCTTTTAAAGCATCAGCTTACGAAGTTATCCGGATCAACCAGCTTGGTTATTTGCCTCATTCATCGAAAGTTGCAGTGTTTATTTCTGACAGGGAGCAACATGTTTCCACGTTTCAATTATTCGAAACACTTTCCGGCAAGCTGATTTTGGAAGGGCAAACAGAACCTGCTGATGCTTCAGTCTGGGGGCAAAAAATGGCTTTAAGGTTGAATTTTTCGTCGGTTGAACAAATCGGTGGATTTTATCTCCGGATCGGTAAATGTGTCTCTCCGTCGTTTCGAATATCACCTGATGTTTATCAGGGCACAGCCGATTTCATCCTGAATTATATGCGCCAGCAACGATGCGGGTTTAATCCTTTCCTGAATGATTCCTGCCATACCCATGATGGAATTATAGTTGAACATCCATCCCGTACCGGCGAAAAAATCAATGCAATTGGCGGATGGCACGATGCATCGGATTATTTGCAGTATTCGACCACTTCGGCGAATGCCATTTATCAGTTGTTGTTTGCTTATCGGCAAAATCCAACAGTTTATGGCGACCGGTTCGATGCAAACGGCAGGCCTGGCATCAATGGCGTTCCCGATATTCTGGACGAAGCGCGCTGGGGACTTGAATGGCTGATGCGGATGAATCCGGCTAAAAATGAAATGTATAACCAGATTGCCGACGACCGCGATCATATTGGTTTGCGATTGCCAACGAATGACACTATAGGCAGTTACGGACTTGGAAAATACCGGCCGGTTTACTTTGTATCAGGAAAATCGCAGGGACTTGGCAAATATAAAAACCGCACAACCGGCGTTTCATCTATCGCGGCAAAATTTGCTTCATCGTTTGCATTGGGAGCTTCCGTTTTCAAACAGATTGATTCGGCTTTTGCCGGTCAGATGCTTCAAAAGTCTTTCGATGCCTGGGATTTTGCCAAATCAGATTTGGGTAATTGCCAGACTGCCTGTATCGCTTCACCGTATTTTTACGAGGAAGATAATTACGTTGACGATATGGAACTGGCGGCTGCCACCCTTATTCCTCTGGATAAAACGACCGATTTTCAGAAGCAGGCCAAATACTGGGGCGAACTGGAACCGGTAACTCCCTGGATGGAACTGAACCGCGCGCGTCATTACCAGTATTATCCGTTTGTGAACCTGGGACATGTTTTAATGGCTCAGTCCAACGATCCGGCAATAGCAAAACAGTTTACCGGTTTGATGAAACAAGGACTCGATCAGTTGAAGAAATATGCGGGAAACGATCCTTTTCGTATCGGAGTGCCATTTATATGGTGCTCGAATAATCTGGTAGTTGCTGCTGCAACCCAGGCCAAATTGTACCGGAAAATAACTGGCGACACGAGTTACGAAGTCATGGAAGCTGCATTGACCGACTGGTTATTCGGTTGCAATCCTTGGGGAACATCCATGATCTGCGGACTTCCGGCTGGTGGCGATTATCCTGAAATTCCCCATTCGTCGCTTACTTACATCCTGAAAAAAACCACAACAGGCGGACTGGTTGATGGTCCGGTTTACTCGCATATTTATAAAAACCTGCTCGGAATAAGTTTGCACGATGCAGATGAATATGCTGAATTTCAGAATGGAAAAGCGGTATATCATGACGATATGGGCGATTATTCGACCAACGAACCCACGATGGATGGAACAGCCAGCTTAAGTTATTTGTTTTCGTCGCTTGAGGCTGACCAGGAGAATAAGCAGGATCAGTATGATAGTCAGGGTGCGGTAGTGCGGATGAACCCGAAAGACAAGAAAGTTTACCTTATTTTTTCGGCTCACGAATATGCCGAAGGTGGCAAAGTGATTGCTCAAACACTGAAAAAGAACAAGTCCAAAGCTTCCTTTTTCTTTACCGGAACTTTTTATAGTAATCCCGAAAACAGTAAACTTATTAACGGCTTGATTACGGATGGCCATTATTTGGGCGCACATTCCGACGGGCATTTGCTGTATGCCGACTGGAGTAAACGCGATTCGACATTGGTTAGTCAGCAGCAATTATCTGAAGACTTGAAAGCCAACTTCAAAAAAATGGGAGCTTTTGGAATTACCCCTGAAAAAGCGCGGGTATTTTTGCCGCCATACGAGTGGTACAATGCTGAAAGCGTTGACTGGAGCAGGCAAATTGGATTGAAAGTCGTAAACTTTACACCCGGAATTCGTTCGAATGCCGATTATACCACGCCGGATATGCCCGCCTACCGTTCGTCGGAAACCATTATGAACGACATCAAAAATTTTGAAAAGAAAGATCCGAATGGTTTAAATGGGTGTATCATGTTGATTCATCTGGGAACAGCTCCCGAACGGACCGATAAGTTTTACAACAGGCTGGATGACCTGATTTCTTTTCTGAAGAAAAATGGTTACTCTACCGAACGATTTTAATTGAGAACTCTTTTTTGTTTGATTAAGATAGCGAGCGAAAATAAATGTGATATAATGCAAAAGCGATAATTTACAACTTTTGAAGTTTTCCAACCTTATTTTTTTGATAAAAATTCAGTATCTATTTCATGATAAGATCGAATCAAAAATATTGGTCATACCAATTTGTAAATTGGGCAAACAGTTTGCTGAAAACAGGCACATTACTTTTTCTTTTGGGCGCCTGCAAAGCAACTTCCGAAAAGCCGTTTGATTTTTCGGTAATTGAGAAATTGGTGTATTCCGGCGAACTGAAAAAGGCGGAATTGCTGGCCGATTCTATAAAAGGAATCAGGATTTTGGGCGAAATTAATTTGTTTAAACTGGATTCAATTGTTGAAATTGCCCGGCGCATACCGATTGATTTTAGCCTGAAAGAAGCTGAAGTAATTTCACGGCTTAACAAATATTTTCCTGATCTGGATTCTGGAATGATACAGCGGTGGGAAGAAAACAGAAAACTTGAAATGCGCCTGATTGATGGTGAAAAGCGTTATTTCAATAATGCTGTAAGTAACTTGTTCAGGCTTGATGACGAGGCAAAAATCTGTAAAACTAAGGTTGATGGGTTAATCATTGATTCGCTCGATTTGTTCTGTATCAATCATACCCGAAACGTAATTGAACAGACTAAAACAATAGGCGAGCCTGTTTTGCCTGTCCGAATGAAGCTTAATTACACCATAACAGTAAACCCCAATGTTATTCCAAATGGGAAAACAATCCGTTGCTGGATGCCTTTCCCGAGGGAAGGACATTCCCGGCAAAAGAACATATGGCTTTTAAAATCGAATCCTGAACAGGCATCTGTTGCACCTGCAAGTGATTTGCAACGGACAATTTACCTTGAAAAGAAGGCCGAAAAAGATCGGCCAACCGTTTTCCAGATTGAATTTGAAGTTGAAACTGCAGCTCAATATTTCGATTTAAAACCTGAACACCTGAAGCCTTACGATACATCAAGCGCCGTTTACAAGGAATTTACAGCAGAACGCCCTCCTCAGATCGTTTTTACAGATGAAATCATTCAATTGGCCAACCTTATTTTGGATGGCGAAACCAACCCTTTGCTGAAAACTCATAAAATTTATAACTGGATCAACGGTTCAGTGCGCTGGGCAAGCGCTTTGGAGTACGGAACAATTCCGAATATTCCGGAATATGTCCTGAAAAATCAGCACGGCGATTGCGGCATGCAAACCTTGTTGTTCATGACATTGGCGCGATCGCAGGGGATTCCGGTGAAATGGCAAAGTGGTTGGATGCTTCATCCCGGTGAGGTTAATTTGCACGATTGGTGCGAAGTTTATTTCGAAGGTGTGGGCTGGGTTCCTGTTGATCAGTCGTTTGGTTTGCAGAATGATGCCGGTGAAAAGGTCCGGAACTTTTACCGTTCAGGAATTGATGCTTATCGCCTGATTGTAAATGACGATTATGGCCGGAAATTAACTCCGGAGAAAAAGTTTATGCGCAGCGAACCTTACGATTTTCAGCGCGGAGAATTGGAATGGGAGGGAGGAAATCTCTATTTCGATAAATGGGATTGGCACATGGAAGTGGAATACAGGTGAGTTGCGAGTTCCGGGTTTCGAGTTTCAGGATCAAAAGCGTTAAATGAAAAATCAGGTTGAAAATAGCTGTATCCTTTGCCCCGAGTACTCGGGGCTTTAGCGAACGGACATGATAATTATTAAACTGAACTAAACTTATATGAAAAGACAAATTTTTATCCGGATTTTTGTGCTACTGCTGCTGGCCTTATCCGCAACATCAACCTACTCACAAACCTATCCCAAACACGAAATGCGGGCTGTATGGATTGCCACGGTTGAAAACATTGACTGGCCATCGGCGAAAGGTTTGACAACTGAACAGCAGAAACATGAAATGATTGAACTAATCGATCAGGTGAAGGCATATAATATGAATACAATTGTATTTCAGATTCGACCTGATGCTGATGCGTTGTATGATTCGAAGCTGGAGCCCTGGTCGGAATGGCTTTCAGGGAGGCAGGGAGTTGCACCTGATCCGTATTATGATCCTCTGGCCTTTACTATTTCAGAATGCCGGAAGCGGGGATTGGATGTTCATGTTTGGCTAAATCCGTACCGGGCTGTTCAAAACATTGAAAAATCGGTTGCTACACAGAGTCATGTGGCCAATACCCATCCGGAGTGGATGTTAAGTTACGGAGGCAAAAAGTATTTTGATCCCGGAATTCCGGAAGTACGCGACCATGTGTCACGGGTGGTGAGCGATATTGTTAGGAGATATGACATTGATGCCATTCATTTCGACGACTATTTTTATCCTTATCGGGTTGCCAATCAGGAATTTCCTGATCAGAACTCATTTGTAACCTGGCCGAATGGGTTTGCACCGGACAAAAAAGACGACTGGCGCCGGAATAATGTGGATTTGATCATTAAACAATTGCACGACAGCATTAAATCAATCAACCAAAGTGTTGAATTTGGAATTTCGCCATTTGGGGTTTGGAAGAATAACTCGACTGACCCGGCCGGATCGGCTACCAAAGCCGGAGTGACCAATTACGACGATTTGTATGCCGACATTTTGTTGTGGCAAAAAGCAGGCTGGATTGATTACGTGACTCCACAATTGTACTGGTTCATCGGAAAAACGGTTGCCGATTACGCCATTCTGGCCGATTGGTGGAGCAATAATACGTATGGTTGCCAGTTGTATATTGGTCAGGCGCCATACCTGATTAACGCCAAATCGCGTGATGTAGCCTGGCAAACTTCCGATGAACTGACCAAACAAATCAGGCTGAACCGCAGTTATCCGAATATTGCCGGGAGCATGTTTTTCAGCGCCAAATTCATGAAGAACAATCCGTTAGGGGTAAAAGAAAACCTCCTGAAAGAAATGTATAAGTATCCGGCACTGACCCCTCCAAATCCACGGGTAGCGCCGGTTCAGCCTGCTGCCGCGATTAATGCACAGCTACACAAAAAGCGGAAAACGATAAAATTAAACTGGGAAAATTCGCCTAACAGTCGTATGTTCGTCATCTATAAATTCAGCAAAAAATCAAACCTGGACATTGCAAATCCTGAAAATATTTACACGGTTACCAGCGATAAATCATTGGTTTTTGAGTCAAACAAGAAGACCAAAATTTCAAAGTTTAAATATGCTGTAACGGCAATCAGTTCAACACATCACGAAAGCGAACCGGTGATTTTTGGAAAAGGGAAGAAGTAAATAGTCATTTAAATGAGTACAACCATCTTATTTATTGTTCTTGTCGTTTTTTTTGGATTGGTATTTGGAATATCCTTTATTACCTCGAAAAATGTAAACAGTGAAACATTTTTTACCGGTAACCGGAAGTCTCCCTGGTATGTGGTGGCTTTTGCGATGATCGGAACCACCATTTCAGGAGTTACTTTTATTTCGGTACCCGGAGAAGTGGGGCATTCGGGATGGACCTATCTCCAATTTCTGCTTGGTAATTTTGTGGGTTACTGGGCCGTTGCGCTAGTACTGATTCCACTTTATTACAAACTTAATCTGGTATCCATTTATACCTATCTCGATCAACGCTTCGGAGTCAGGTCATATAAAACCGGCTCGTTCTTTTTTCTGATTTCCCGTACTATCGGAGCCTCTTTCCGCATGTATCTCGTTGCTGGTGTGTTGCAACTGGCTTTTTTTGATGCACTCGGAATTCCATTTGTGGTTACGGTAGCCATCGCCATTTTTATGATTTGGGCCTATACCTACCGCGCCGGAATTAAAACGGTTATCTGGACTGATACCCTGCAAACAACCTTTCTGGTAACTTCGGTAATCTTGACTACCATCCTCATTTCTACCCAGTTGGATATGAACTTTGGTGATATGGTGAAAGCCATTGATGAGCATCCATACAGTAAAATGTTTGACTGGGACTGGCGCTCGAAAACCAATTTTTTCAAACAATTTCTGGCCGGACTTGGCATTGTCATCGTGATGAATGGATTGGATCAGGATATGATGCAGAAAAGTCTGACCTGCAAAAACAAGCGGGATGCCCAGAAAAACCTTTTTTGGTTCAGTCTTGCGTTTATCCTGACTAATCTTTTATTCCTGAGCCTGGGCGTTATGCTGTATATATTTGCACAGATGAAAGGAATACCGGTACCTGAAAAAACAGATGATTTCTTCCCTTTGCTGGCATTGAACCATTTTGGAACTATTGCCGGAGTTTTGTTCCTGCTGGGTATTGTTTCGGCAACTTATTCAAGTTCCGACTCTGCCCTGACTGCCCTTACTACCTCGTTCTGTATTGATTTCCTAAATCTCGATCCGAAAAATCAGGAAAGCAAACCCGCCCGAAAAAGGGTGCATATCGGTTTTTCAGTACTGATATTTTTAGTGATTGTGCTTTTTCGAATCATCAACGACGAAAGTGTGGTAACGGCGGTCTTTAAGGTTGCGGGCTATACTTATGGACCATTGCTGGGACTTTTTGCCTTCGGAATTTTAACCAAACGACAGGTGAAAGACCGCTATGTGCCCATTCTCGGATTAATGTCGCCTGTATTAACTTACATCATCAATATCAATTCAGAAGCATGGCTGGGCGGTTACAAATTTGGATTCGAACTTTTGCTCCTGAACGGATTGATCATGTTTACAGGATTGCTTCTGCTAACTAAAAAACAAACTATACAATGAAAATTACACAACGCTACCTCGCGCTCGATGTGTTGCGTGGAATGACCGTCGCACTGATGATCTTAGTCAATACCCCCGGAAGTTGGGATCATATTTACGCCCCGCTCAAGCATGCCAAATGGCACGGATGCACCCCAACTGATCTGGTTTTCCCATTTTTCCTCTTTGTAGTTGGTGTTTCCATGTTTTTTTCATTTTCGAAATATGGCAATACCTTAAACAAGGAATCGCTCCTGAAAATTGGCAAACGAACTTTATTGATTTTTGCGATCGGTTTATTCCTGAATTCGTTTCCGCAGTGGGCGGCAGATTTTTCCAAACTGCGGATAATGGGCGTACTTCAGCGGATAGCGCTGGCTTACGGAATTGGCGCTGTAATCGTTCTTGCTTCACCCCGCAGGTATCTTCCCTATATTGGCGGTGCAATCCTTTTACTATATTGGGGTTTGCTTTATGCTTTAGGAGGAACCGATCCTTTTTCGCTTGAAGGAAATATTGTTTCCAACATTGACCAGACAATTTTTGGGGTATCGCACATGTATAAAGGTTTTGGAATTCCATTCGATCCTGAAGGACTTTTCAGCACCATCCCGGCAATTGTAACGGTGATTATCGGTTATCTCATTGGTTCTGTTGTAAAAGATATTGAAAAGAAACTGGTACCGAAAAAACTGGTTGTTATTGGTGTTGTGACTATCCTTGCCGGTTTGGTTTGGGATCAGGTATTCCCGATCAACAAACCTATATGGACCAGTTCGTATGTTCTCTATACCGCCGGATGGGCTTGCCTGGTGCTGTCGTTGCTGATTTGGATCATTGATCTGAAAGGTTATTCGAAATGGACTTCGTTTTTCGTAGTTTTTGGCATGAACCCGCTGTTCATTTTTGCACTCTCGGGATTGTGGGCCAGAATTTTGGGGCGGATGATCAAAATTACAGGTTCCGATGGGGAATTGGTTAGCGGGTCAAACTGGTTATACAAGCAAATTTTCCTGCCAATGGCTGGCGAACTGAACGGTTCGCTCCTGTTTGCCATTTCGCATGTGCTGGTTTTCTGGCTGATCGGCTATGTGCTGTACAGGAAGAAGATTTTCATAAAAGTATAGGACTGCATGTCCGTTGGCTGAAGCCAACGGCAAAGGATATCGTTCTGAATAAGAGTTGATTATAATCGAAGCGTTATCCTTTGCCGTTCACTTTAGTGAACGGACATTAAAAAAGAAAAGAAACCGTCCGCGATATAACATTCAAAAGATAAAAAATCTTCTTTTGGACGGAATGGATTAGACTACAAAATTGGATTTGATATATGAAACTTGAATTTTTGCTGAATATCGGATTTGCTTGCCTGTTCTTTTGCCTGACGGCTTCATCAGTAAAAGCCGATAAAACCAAACGCCTCCTGAAAAAGGCCAATCAGGCATCTGCCGAATTTGCTTTCAAAGCTTCCGAAGGAACGGTTTATAAATTTAAACCGGACACGGTTATTCTTGACTTTCAATCGAAAAAGGTGAGCCTGAAGATGAAGGAGTCGTTCTCGTACATTCCGTTCAGGCCCGAAAATACAACACAGTATTACGGTTGGTATAAAGATTTTCTTGGGCGAAAATTCCGAAAATATTCAGTTACCATCGAAAGTACGGGAAAGGAAATCGCGGAACTTATTCCTAATTTTTATCGGGGAAATTCAGTGAAGATTGATTCATCCAGATTTTCGAAACCAGGAAGAACAGTGGTCCCAATTGTCAGGAACATTTCGAAAAACCTTGTTCCATCGAATGGTTTGAGTAACCGGAATATCGCGATGTGGCAAAGTCACGGCTGGTATTACGAAAATACGCTGGATCGGTGGGAGTGGCAACGCGCAAGGGTTTTCCTGACTGTGGAAGATTTATGGTCCATGAGTTTTGTGGTTCCATATATTGCCCCGATGCTCGAAAATGCAGGCGCCAGTGTTTTCCTTCCGCGCGAACGCGATATTCAGAGAAATGAAATAATTATTGACGCTGATGGTTCGACCAAAGGCTCGGTGTATCAGGAAACCGGCGAAGCAATTCAGGCCGGAAAAGAAAAAGGTTTTGGACTGAAAGTACCTTTTTTGCTCGAAGGTGAAAATCTTTTCCAAATGGGCGAAACACGCTTAATGAACGCGAATAGTATAGCCAGTTCGCAAGTGGCCTATACACCTGAAATTCTCGAAACCGGTGAATATGCTGTCTATATTTCCTATACACAAAATGAGCTAAATGTGACTGATGCGCGCTATACAGTTTTTCATTCAGGAGGAAAAACAGAATTGCTGGTGAATCAAACCATTGGTGGCGGAACCTGGATTTATCTGGGAACTTTCCGCTTTGAAAAGGGCCTGAACAAGGAAACTGGTAGGGTTGAACTTTCTGATCTATCCCACGAAGCAGGCAAATATGTTTCGGCTGATGCTGTTCGTTTTGGTGGGGGAATGGGCAATGTAGTCCGCGGAAAACTTCAGGATATGGAGCATTTGCAAAAACTTCGCGATGAAAAAGGTTTTGCCCTGGATTCTTCGGCCTGGTTGCCTTTTGCCAGTAAACGTCCGCGTTATCAGGAAGGGGCGCGTTATTACCTGCAATACATCGGAATGCCCGATACGCTGGTTTATTTGCTGAACAAACAAAAAACCGATTATTCGAACCGGGGACAGGATGCTGCTGTTTACTCCAAACGTGAAAGCGGGAAAAATGATTATAAAGACGATTACCAGAGCCGGGGCGAATGGGTGAATTACCTGATGGGCGCCCCTAACGGACCGGCAGCCAACCCGAATGTGAAAGGACTGGGTATTCCGGTTGATATGGCGATGGCCTTTCATACCGATGCCGGTACGACTCCGGATAGTTCGATCATCGGTAGTTTGATGATTTATGACACCACCAAAGAACCTTCCCAATTTCCGAACGGACAATCAAGATGGTCCAGCCGCGATTTGGCCGATATGGTGCAAACCCAGGTGGTGAACGATTTGCGGGCCATATATGAACCCGAATGGACCCGAAGGGGAATGTGGAACAAGGCCTACTCGGAGGCCAATCGCCCGAAAGTGCCCACCTTGCTTTCTGAATTGTTGTCACACCAGAATTTTGCCGATATGTATCAGGCCTACGATCCCCGTTTCAAATTTGATGTGAGCCGGGCCTATTATAAAGGAATCCTGAAGTTTTTGGCTTTTCAGAATAATCAGGAATATGTAGTTCAGCCATTGCCTGTTTCATATTTCAGGATGGAACTGGAAGGAAACTCGATCCGGCTTAGCTGGCGACCTGTTCAGGATCAGTTGGAACCAACAGCAACACCCCAGTCATACCGGATTTATACCCGCATCGAAAACGGAGGATTTGATAACGGGAGAGCGGTTTTGGATACGACATATCTGATTTCAGGATTACACCCGGGAGTTATCGCCAGTTTTAAAATCACGGCAGTTAACGATGGCGGCGAAAGTTTTCCTTCTGAAATTCTGGCCTGCAGCCTGCCTGCCGATGGTAAAAAACCGGTTTTAATCGTAAATGCTTTCGACCGTATTTGCGGGCCCGAAGCATTTGATAATGGCAAACAGGCTGGTTTTATGACCAGTGAAGACGAAGGTGTTGCATACAAAATGGACTTTGCTTTTATTGGCGATCAATATGATTTTGACCGGAAATCGCCCTGGAAAGACGACGATGCCTCAGGATTTGGCTCCTCCCATGCCGATCAGGAAACTGGAGTGGTTCAGGGAAATTCGTTCGATTATCCATTTGTTCACGGGCAATCGTTCCGGAACAATGGATTTGGTTTTATTTCGATGAGCGACGAAGCTTTTGAACAGAAAAACTGGGATAAAAACTCTTTTTCGGCGCTCGATATCATTTTCGGCGAAGAAAAAACCACCAGCCACTTTTATGGATTTAAGAAGCGGGATTTTTCGCTTTTCGCTCCTGAAATGCGAAAAGCCATTACTGAATACACTTCAGGAAAAGATGCAAAAGTTTTCATATCGGGTGCCTATGTTGGAACCGATCTTGAACTTTGTGGCGATACACTGGCTAAAAAGTTTGCAGCCGATGTATTGCATTATCGTTTTATGACCAATCATGCGAGTAAGAGTGGCGCCATTTATCCGGTAAACGAATTCAGATCTGCATTTCCTGCTGATTTTAGTTTTGTGCAGGGCTATCATCCTGAAATTTACAAGGTGGAATCGCCTGATGCCATTGAACCCAAAGGAGACAAGGCCAAAGTTCTGTTCCGCTATCAGGTTGATAACAAAACAGCAGGTGTTTGTTTCGACGGACTATATCGAACGGTTGTGCTTGGTTTTCCATTCGAAACCATCACTACAGAAAAAGAAAGGAATGAACTGATGGGCCAGATATTGAAGTATTGGGGAATGAAGTGATCAGTGTTCAGTCGCAGTGTTCAGGAAAAGAAACCGCGTAGCGGTGAACAGTATTGTAGCCCCGGATGGAGTGAAACGGAATCCGGGGGAGAAAGAAATGCAAGAACGAAACCGTCCGTGAATACATGTTTGGATGAGAGATTCAGTTATTTCGGACGGAAAAAAGAAAACATTAAAATGTATAATAACCACATAGACACATAGTTCACATAGAAAAAATCAATCTATGTGTCTATGTGGTTCAAAAAACTAAGGAAATGAAAAAAATTACATGCTTTATTCCATATAGTTCGCAGGAGGAAACGCTTGCGACTGTTCAGGAATTAAGAAAGTCGGATTTGGTTTCGAAGGTATATGTGTTGTGCAGTGCAGAGCAAAACTGCCGGTTTGAGGGGGCAGAGGTATTGAAATCGGAACCGATGACCAACTGCAAAACCATCAATCGTATTGCTGCTCTGGCCAATACTATTTATACCTTGATTTACACCCGCCAAAGTTCGCTTCAGTTGGGGCAATTGGCGCTCGAACGTTTTGTACAGGTGGCCGACGATACGCAAAGCGGCATGGTTTATTCGAATTACCTGGCTGTAAAAGGCGGGCAGGTGGAAAACCAGCCGGTCATTGATTATCAGGAAGGAAGTTTACGCGATGATTTTAACTTTGGGTCATTACTCTTTTATCGCACAGAATTATTGAAAAAAGCGGTTGAAAGTATTCCTGAAGATTATGCTTTTGCCGGATTGTATGCGCTTCGGCTGGGCGTTTCGCAGTATTCCGAATTGTTCCGTATTCCTGAGTTTTTATACACCGAAAAGGAACAGGATCTGCGCAAATCGGGCGAGAAAATTTTTGATTACGTTGACCCGAAAAACCGGGCTGTACAAATTGAAATGGAAAAAGCCTGCACGCAACACCTGAAAAATATTGGCGGTTTCCTTGAACCTGTTTTTACGCCTGTACCATTTGACGAACAGAATTTTGAAATTGAGGCTTCAGTAATTATTCCGGTGAAGAATCGGGTACGAACTATTGAAGATGCCATCAAATCAGTTTTGTCGCAGAAAGCAAATTTCAGGTTTAACCTGATTATTGCTGATAATTTTTCGACCGATGGAACTACTGAACTGATTCAGAAGTATGCCGTTTTGGATGATCGGCTGATTCATGTCATTCCTGATCGTTCGGATTTGGGAATTGGTGGTTGCTGGAATTTGGCTGCCAATCATCCAAAATGCGGAAAGTTTGCCATTCAGCTCGACAGCGACGATTTGTATTTTGACGAAACAACGGTTCAGCAGGTGGTTGACGCTTTTTATGCCCAGAATTGTGCGATGGTGGTAGGAACTTACCAGATGGTGAATTTTGCACTGGAAGAAATTCCTCCCGGAATCATCGATCACAAAGAATGGACTCCTGAGAACGGAAGAAATAATGCGCTTCGGATTAATGGTTTAGGCGCACCGCGGGCATTCTATACGCCGGTCTTGCGCCGTATTCCGGTTCCGAATGTGAACTATGGCGAGGATTATGCTTTGGGTTTGGCCATATCGCGTCAGTATCAAATAGGGCGCATTTACAATCCGATTTACCTGTGCCGCCGCTGGGACGAAAATTCCGACGCCGCATTAAGCGTTGAAGTGATGAATGGACATAATTTATACAAAGATCGCATTCGCACGATTGAGTTGAAGGCACGGAAACAAAAGGCGTTGCCATTGGGCTAGGATAGACCGGGCTTTCAGCCCGAAGTAAAATAAAAGTGAATAAGAATTATCATGGAACATTTAATGGATATAATTGCAAAGACCAATAAATCTGCAACCCAGGTTCTTCGTGAATTTGTTGAGGCAGAGAAACTCATCTGGCCTTTGGCTGCTAGCAACTACAAAGGATTGGAGAAGGTAGAAGAACGAAGTTTCCAATTCGATGGATTCGAAATTCGTGCTCAGTATAATCCTGAACGAATGCGTTCGTCGGTGGCCGAAGTCGACAAAGATTCTATTGCGGCCCGCCAGTGTTTTTTATGCAGTGAAAACCGTCCGGAAGAGCAGGATGCCATAGCTTTTGGAGATCAATTCGTGATTTTAGTGAATCCCTTCCCGATTTTTAAATATCATTTTACCATATCATCCAACTCGCATACCGATCAGCGGTTTATGCCAAATGTTCGTGATTTGTTTGAGTTATCAAAGGCTATGGAGGGTTTTACCGTATTTTACAATGGTCCGGAATGTGGCGCTTCTGCGCCCGATCACTTGCATTTTCAGGCTGGTGAGAGTTCATTTATGCCAATTACAACTGAATTCGAACAATTGAAATCTAAAGCCAGGTTACTTCATTCGGGAGAGGAAACTAAGGTTTGGGCTTTCGATAATTATCTCCGGAAAATGATTTCAGTTGAATCCACCTCGATGGAGGAAGCCTTGAAAATGGTTGAAATTTATTACAATCACTTTCAAAAGATGCAGCCTAAAAAGATGGAGCCCATGATGAATGCCCTGTGTACTTTCGCTGGATACAAATGGACCATTCACCTTTTTCCGAGAAAAGCTCACCGGCCAACTCAATTCTTTGCTACCGGCAACAAACATATTCTGATCAGTCCCGGGTCGGTTGATTTTGGCGGCGTTTTTATACTTCCACGACAGGAAGATTTTGAAAAGATTACCAGTCACGATATAATTGATATTTTAGACCAGGTTTGTGTTGATCAGGATACATTTCTGGATTTGACCAGGAAAATCGGTGACGATTTAGCTAAATTTTAATTTTCAGGAAAATGAAATCAATCGGTTTAAAATCAAAGTGGCATTCAATCTTTTTATTTAAAATTGGATTAGTTATTCTTTTCTGGTCAGCTATTCCGGTTTTCAGCCAGTCGCAAAATAATTCGAATTCGCCGGAAGCTGAATTGAAAAGACGGAAACAAATTGAAGCTTCATTGACTTTGCTCGAAAACAAAAACCAACTGATTCCACTCGACCGGCTGGATACCCTGAAAATTGCTGCTCTTTCGGTCGGCGAATCCAATCCGACAGAATTTCAGCAGATGTTGACCAATTATTTGAAGGTGGATTTTTTCAATCTTCCGGCAAATTTTACATCTCGGGATTTGGCAGAAATTAAGCAGAAACTAAAGGGCTTCAATCTGATAATTGCAGGAATTCATTCAGCTCCAACTACCAATCTTGAGCAGTTGCTTACCGATTTGAACCATGAAAAAACTTCTGTCATCGCTTATTTCTGCAAGCCTGAAGTTTTGGATAGCTTACAAAGTTCGGGTAAACCTGCCGGTTTGATCATGGCTTATAACAACGACCGCCTGACCCAGTCCTTATCGGCGCAACTTATTTTTGGCGGAATTGGCTCATCAGGAAAACTCCCTGAAAAAATTGGAACCAGCTATGCAAAAGGTGCAGGAATCAATATTGAAAAACCGGTTCGCCTGAAATACACCATTCCTGAAGAAGTCGGGATGCAATCTACTAAATTGAATTCTGATATTGATTCGATTGTGAATAACGCTTTGGAGAAAAAGGCTTTCCCCGGATGTAATGTACTGGTGGCAAAGGATGGAAAGATCATTTTCAGGAGAGCTTATGGTTTTCATACTTTCGAAAACCGCACTCCGGCGATGAAAGGTGACTTGTACGACCTGGCTTCGGTAACCAAAGTGAGTGGAGGTGCGCCAGCCATCCTGCAATTGTACGATGAAGGAAAAATGGACCTTGACAAACCGGTTTCAACGTATTTTCCTGATTGGAAAAACCGCGTGTTCCATCGTTCTGATAAGGAGGATGTGACTGTCCGCGAATTGTATGCCCATCAGTCGGGACTTGTGCCTTTTATCGGTTTCTGGAAAAAAACACTCCTGGCCGGGAAACTGTCGCCCAAATGGTACTGGATGCAGGCCGATGAAAAACATTCACTCTGTGTAGCTCCCGGAATTTATTTGGATAATAAATTCCTGAAAACAGTAAATCGGGATATACGAAAAACTCCAATGAAAACCCGTGGAAAATATGTTTATAGCGATTTGCCACTGGTAATTACACCACAAATTGTAAAAAACACATCAGGAATTAATTTTCAGGAGTATTTAGAATCCAATTTTTACCGGCCATTGGGAGCATTTGAGATAACTTATCTTCCGTTGCAGAAGTTTTCACGCGACCGGATTGTTCCGACCGAAAATGATGATTATTACCGGTTTCAGCAGTTGCAGGGAACAGTTCATGACGAATCGGCTGCGGTTTTGGGCGGAATATCGGGCAATGCCGGACTATTTGCTTCGGCCAACGACCTGGCAAAGCTGATGCAGATGTACCTGCAAATGGGAACTTACGGCGGAAAACAATATGTGAGTGAAGCGACCATGAAAGAATTTACCAGGGTTCAGTTTCCGCAGAACAAAAATCGCCGGGGATTGATTTTTGATAAACCATCACTCAATCTTGATTCCTTGAAACCCGCAGACGCTTATCCATGTCCGGAAGTAAGCCCGGAAAGTTTTGGACATTTTGGATTTACAGGAACTTTTGTTTGGATGGATCCGAAATGCGGATTGCTGTACATTTTTCTGTCGAATCGCGTTTGTCCGACACGCAACAATAACCTGATCAGCGATTTAAATGTGAGAACAGAAATTTTGTCGGCAATTTATAAGCAGCTGAAGAATTGAAAGATTGATGAGTTGTAAATGTTATCAGGTTGTCAGGTTGATTTGTCGCTTAACTCCAAAGGAATGAAATATTTGTAGAATAAGCCAAGGAAGAAATGATCCCGTCCGCGAATAAAGTTTCAAAAGAACGAAAATCTGAATCGGACGGAATAGAGAAAACTTAGAACAATGAAATACAAAAAATCATGAAAACTAAAACTTTACTGATTGCCCTTTTATCATTCCTGATTTTGAATGCCTTTGCTGTTTCAAAGGTAAAAACCGGAATTGAAGTACTGCGCGATAATGATTTCAAAATTCTTCAGGGAAAACGGGTTGGATTAATTACCAATCCAACCGGTATAGATTCCCAATTGAAATCCACAGTCGATATTCTGAACGAAGCTCCCGGTGTGAAACTGGTTGCACTTTACGGACCGGAACATGGTGTTCGCGGTGATGTTTATGCAGGAGATAAAGTGGAAACTACCATCGACAAGCAAACAGGAATTCCGGTTTATTCGCTTTACGGAAAAACCCGCAAAGCCAGTTCTGAAATGCTAAAGGGAGTTGATGTTTTGGTTTACGATATTCAGGATATCGGTTGCCGGTCTTATACCTACATTAGCACAATGGGTTTGGCGATGGAAGCCGCTGCCGAAAACAATATTGAATTTGTTGTGCTCGACCGTCCAAATCCCATTGGCGGATTAAAAGTGGAAGGCAACCTGGCCGAAGACAAGTTTATTTCTTTTGTGAGTCAGTTTAAAATTCCTTATATCTATGGACTTACCTGTGGTGAACTGGCCAAATTACTAAACGGTGAAAATATGCTGAAAAAGACCTGCAAACTCACCGTAGTTCCGATGAAAGGCTGGAAGCGAAGCATGACATTCGATCAAACCGGACTTCCCTGGGTATTAACTTCACCCCATGTTCCGCACGCCACATCGGCCTATTATTATGCCGCTTCCGGTATTTTGGGCGAATTCAGTTTCATGTCAATCGGAGTGGGTTATACCCTTCCATTCCAGCTTTTTGCAAAAGATTCGATTGACGCTTCAGCATTGACCAAACGATTGAATGACCTGCATTTACCGGGAGTTTTGTTTCGCCCCATTTTCCTGAAGCCATTTTATGCTGTTGGCCAGGGAAAGAATTATTCAGGTGTTCAGTTTTACCTAACTGATTATAGGAAAGTCAGACTGACTGAAATCCAGTTTTATGTGATGCAGGAAATGGCTGCATTATATCCTGATAAAAAATGCTTTGGCCCCGATACCGAAAAACGGTATGACATGTTCGACAAAGTTTGTGGTTCAGACCAGATTCGTTTGCTGATGAGTAAAAATATGAAAGTGGAAGACATGCTGCCCTATTGGAGAAAAGATGAAGCAGCCTTTCAACAGTTGTCGAAGAAATATCAGTTGTACAAATAGATGATTACAACCCGGAAATATCCTGCCGACTTTCACCAACTGGAGAAAGTGCTTTGCCGACAGAAACCTGACCGGCCTGTGCTTTTTGAATATTTTGTGAACAGCGATCTGATTTCGTATGTGAATGGAGAGTCGTTTGCAGCGTTGGATAACCGAACCGATCAGATTCGTGCAATCATCCGGTTCTTCTACCGGACAGGTTACGATTATGCCACAATCCCTTCACGCTATTTTGGCGCATTTTCGTTCGAAAACACCGAACCCGAAAAGAAAGCTACCGTATCACTCAACGAAGGTTCCGCGATAACTGACTGGAAGTCGTTTGAATCGTACAATTGGCCAAATCCGGAAAAAGGAGATTTTGAATTGCTGAATCAATTAGCTCCGGAACTGATTGACAGAATGAAATTCATCGTTTCTGCTCCCGGAGGTGTCCTCGAAAATGTGATTGATCTGGTTGGTTTTGAACGGCTTTGTTTCATGATTTATGAAGATGAGGAATTGACCGGCAACATTTTTGATGAAGTTGGCTTACGTTTGCTGAGGTTTTACGAAATATGCAGCGCTCTCGATTCTGTTGGCGCACTAATTGTAAACGACGACTGGGGTTTTAAAACCCAAACCATGCTTTCTCCTGAAATGCTTCGACAATTTGTATTTCCCTGGCACAAAAAGATAGTTGAACTTATTCATCAAAACAAGAAATGCGCTATACTTCATTCCTGCGGGAACCTATCTGAAGTGATTGATGATATAGTTGAAGATATGAAATACGATGCCAAACATTCGTTTGAGGATAACATCCTGCCTGTTGAACAAGCTTATAAACTTTGGCACGACCGGATTGCTATATTGGGCGGGATTGACATGGATTTTCTCGTTCGGAATACACCTGAAACAATCAGGGGAAGATGTCGTAAAATCTTGCAATCAACTGGATCAAAAGCCTATGCTTTAGGCTCTGGAAACAGCATTCCGGCCTATGTGCCCATCGAAAATTATTTGGCAATGATTGGGGTAATTAACGAATAAAATTTACTTAACTCTATAAATACCATTTTATGAAATCAATTTGCGTATCAATCCTGATTTTGATTGTCTCCAATTTTATTTCCTATGGAAATCCAATTAAAAAACATTCGAGAGTTGATCTTCCTGTTAAGGCTCAGACCGGAATCAAAACCGGGGCCGAGCAAACAGAGAAATATCTTCCTTTTTTGAAAGGCAAACGGATTGCTATTGTTGCCAATCCAACTTCTGTAATTGGAAAAACTTCGCTGATTGACAGCCTCAAAACACTTGGAATAAACATCGTGAAGGTTTTTGGTCCGGAACACGGTTTTCGCGGAACTGCCAGCGCAGGGGCAGTGGTGGCCGATAGTATTGATGCTAAAACCGGAATACCCGAAATATCGCTTTATGGCAAAAAAAGTAAACCCTCGAAAGAAGATTTGGCCGATGTTGACCTGCTGATTTTTGATATTCAGGATGTGGGGGCAAGGTTTTATACTTATATCAATTTGCTTGCGCGTGTGATGGAGGCTTGTGCTGAGAACAACAAAGAATTAATCATCCTTGACCGGCCAAACCCAAATGGTTTTTCGGTTGACGGCCCTATTTTGGATATGAAACTGAAATCAGGAATTGGTATGTTCCCAATACCCATTACCCATGGAATGACTATCGGAGAACTGGCTAAAATGTACAATGGCGAAGGTTGGCTGACTAACCGGGTAAAATGCCGGATAACCATTATTCCGGTCGCCAACTACACTCATGCGATGAAATATGTATTACCAGTTGCCCCATCCCCGAATCTGAATTCTCCGCAGTCTATCCTATTATATCCTTCGCTGTGTTTGTTTGAAGGGACAATTATCAGTCAGGGGCGGGGAACTTATTTCCCTTTTACAATACTTGGTAATCCGGATATGAAAGGGAAATATGAATTTTCATTCACTCCGGCAAGTATTAAAGGGATGAGCGAAACACCGCTTCATAAGGATAAAGTTTGTTTTGGGCTCGATTTAAGGAAATATGATACCAGCGAATTCCGAAAAACCGGCCAGATTAATCTTAAATGGCTCATGGAGTTGTATCAGGCTTATCCATTCAAGGATAAATTCTTCGATTACAAACAAAGCAAACAGATGGGAAATTTCGATAAACTGGCAGGAACCACAGCGTTAAAAGAACAAATTATAGCCGGAAAATCAGAAAAGGTGATTCGTGATTCATGGGAACCAGGCCTATCTGATTTTAAAAAGTTTCGTAAAAAGTATTTGTTGTATCCTTAAAGTACTTCCTGATATGTTATAGAAAATAGTACCATTTTTAATGTTTTGTAATAGATTGATATTCAATTGTTAAAAAGCATTAAAAATTCATAAAAAATAAATTGGTATTACATGTTACAAAAACACATGTTAATTGGAAATTAATTTTTAATTTAGTGCCACTAATATTAATAAATCTAATTTTTTATAAAACCAAAACTAATTGAAATGAAATGAAAGCAATCTTACTAATGTGTTTAATTGGGTTGGGGTTTATGCTCACGCAAACTGCCAGTGCACAAACACTAACTGTAAAAGGTCAGGTGGTTGATGCAAAAAGTAATGAAGCTATTATAGGCGCAACTGTAAGTATTAAAGGTACGACCAAAGCTTCTATTGCTGATGCCTCCGGCGAGTATGCAATACAGGCGAATATCGGACAGGTTCTGGTTTTTACTTCGATTGGGTACTATCTACAGGAAGTCACCGTTGGCACATCCACTGTGATTAATGTTAGGCTTGAACCCTCTGATGTAATGTTGGAAAGTACAGTAATTGTGGGTGAATTTGGTATTAAAAGACCTGCCCGGGCAGTTGGTGCTGCTACTCAGACTGTAAAGGGATCTGACATTGCTGAGTCGGGTCGTGAGAACTTTGTGAATGCGCTGCAAGGACGTGTTTCAGGTTTACAGATTTCCAATTCGGGAGGAACTCCCGGATCTTCCAGTTCCATTATTATTCGTGGCGCTACTTCAATTTCAGGAAATAACCAGCCACTTTTTGTAATTGATGGTATTCCGGTGAGCAACTCATCCTTTAATCCGATTGGCGGACTTGCCTCAAAGCAAGGTTCTGATCCGGTTGTAGGTACCCGGGAACTTGACTTCACCAACCGTGGTTCTGATATTAATCCTGAAGATATTGAGAGCATGACCGTGTTGAAAGGCGCTGCTGCTGCTGCGCTCTATGGAAGTGATGCTTCGAATGGTGCTATCATTATTACAACGAAAAAAGGAAAAGTTGGAAAGGGAATCGTGAAATATTCCAACTCATTCAGTTTTGATCAGGCCTATCGTTATCCGGAAATTCAAACTAAATATGATAACGGGATGTATGGCAATACAAACTATTATACATCCAGACATTGGGGAGCAGAATACGCACCAGGTACAGTATTTTATGACAATGTAAAAAACTTATT
>DMSQ01000057.1 GCA_003457135.1 Prolixibacteraceae bacterium | reverse complement strand
GCATTCAACCCAGGCACGAACCCGACTTTCAGGCGTATAATTGGATAAAATAGCCATGATGATTTCGCATTCACGATTGTTGACCGAGACTTTTCCGCTGGTCCTGAAATATTCCTTAAGGCTTTTACCGAACTGTTCCAGGCACGAATTGATAAAGTTGGCGCCCATCGCGTCACAGGTTTCAAAACCCACATCCAATTGATAATAGTTGGGTAGTATTTGTGGTAATGATTTCAGATCAATTCCTTTAATTCCACCGCCACGCTCCTTCATTTTGGTTGTCAGAAAATCACTTTCAGCCAATAGTTTTGACCTGATTTCAGGAAAAAGTGATTGCAGGTACTCAGGATTTCCATTCCAGATGAAATGAACTTGTCCATTTTTTTCGGTACCCGGAACTTCGGCCTGAAAGCCTCCGCGTCGGGCCCAATATCCGGCAGCATTTGCCAATGCAGCCACGACCGAACTCTCTTCGGAAACCAACGGAAAAAACAGATTTTTACCGTTCACCATAAAATTGGGAGCAATTGAAAAAGGAAGATGAAAACTTGAAACAGGATTTTCGCTCAGATCATTGATAATCTTTCGGAATGTTTCATCGGAAGCTTCAAAGGAACCCAGCCAATCTGCCAAATCTTCCTGAAAGCCGTATCTTTGAATCAGTACATTGATTCGCTGTTGTTTGGAGTATTTCGAAAATCCTTGAATAATGGAATCATCCATGATAATCGGGATTAATTTTTAAATAGGCTTTAGCCAGACTGAGTACCTGAACCTGATTTTCAAGAAACCCGGCTAACGATTCGTAGCTTTCCGATGCATGTTTCAAAACAGCAGAAGCCATACCGAACACAGAAGGCAACTGGGATTTTGAAGTCAGGTAATAGCCATCGAGCGCATTTTGAATACCTCCGGAAATGATCAACTGCCGACAAGCCGGATACGGATTTTCTTTAAGGATATGATTGACGGAACCGACCATCTGGCTGGCCGACTGGCCTACAAACGCGAAAGGCAAACTGGCTTCGAGTTTTTGCTGGTCGCCTCGCAGCATTTCCAGTTTTGAGAAATTGGTGCCGCCATAAGCGCCAAATTCGATGGCTTCAATCGGAAGTGCAAGCAATTGGCGTAAACTTTCAGGGCCAAATCCCTGTCCTACTTCTTTCACTATTATTTTTACCTGAATCCGTTCAAGTAATTCTTTGATGGTTTGAAGAGGCGATTGTTTCAACCGGTTTCCTTCAGGCTGAAACCATTCCTGCAAAGGATTGACATGAACAATCAATCCATCGGCACGCAATTCGCCAACCAAATCAATTACTGCCTGAATATTTTTAGATGTAAGCAATTCTTCGACCTGAGCAATACCTAGATTGGCCCAAAATGGCTGGTCACCAATTTCATCGCGAAAGTCGAAATCTTCCCAATGGGTTTTATCGAAAAGAATTTTGCGGCACGATCCCAGTCCCATTCCCATTCCAAATTCGCGGCATGCGCGGGCAATATTTGCGTTGATCGTTTGGGCCACACCTGTACCTCCAGTCATGCTCGAAACCCAGATGGGCGTCCGCATTGTTTTTCCCAGAAATTCGATGCTCAAATCCGGGTTTTCAGGGTGGGCTGACAGCATGGGTTCGTAGTTGAAACGAAGATCCTGTTCGGCCAATCTGGTCTGAGATTCAAGCGCGAGCTTGATGTGTTCGAGTTTGCGATCGGAAGCCATTGGAAATGTTGAATTTTGAATGATGAATGATGAATGCCAAAACAACCTGCAAATTACAGTTTTTTTTGCTGCGATATTTATACTGATTAACTTTAGGCACTCCGAACTATAGTTCACTCCGAACTTTTTTACTCTTTCAAAATATTTCGTGAAATCACCATCCTTAAAATTTCAGAAGTCCCTTCACCAATCTGGAGCAATCGCTGGTCGCGATAAAACCGTTCAATCGGCCATTCGCGATTTTTGAACAAGCCTGCTCCACCCAGTATTTGAACGGCCTCGTCGGCCACTTCACGGGCAATTTCGGAACAATAGAGTTTCGAGATGGCGGCTTGCTGCGCATACAAATATCCGTTGTCCTTCAGCCAGCATGCATTGTACAGCGAGTTTCGCGCATTTTCAATTTTCATGGCCATGTCAGCCAGTTTAAAGGCGATGACCTGAAATTCGCTAAGCGACTTGCCAAACTGCTTGCGGTGTTTGGCGTAGGCTTTAGCCATTTCGTAAGCACCCTGTGCCAATCCAAGCCCAATGGCAGCGATTGACAAACGACCTGAATCCAGCGTTTTCAGCATAATTTTAAAGCCAAAGCCTCGTTCGCCCAACTGATTTTCAAGCGGAACGCGGCAATTATTGAAATACAGCATCCCGTTATCGGCTGCCCGCCAGACCAGCTTGTTTTTCATAGTTTCGCGGGTAAAACCTTCACGTTCCTTTTCGATCAGGATAGCGGTAAATTCTTTGCGGCCATCCTTTTCGCCAGTGAGCGCCAAAGTGGTCATGCCAGCCGAAATTTCCGAAGTTCCGTTGGTGATGTACTTTTTGGAGCCATTCACAATAAAGTCATTTCCTGAAATCTGTGCAGTAGTTTCCACGCCTTGTGCATCGGATCCGGCATTTTCTTCGGTCAGCCCGAATGCCCAGAGCTTTTCGCCTGTGCAAAATGCAGGTATGAAGGTTTCTTTTTGCTTTTGGTTTCCAAATTCAACAATCGGCCCAACGCCCAGAGAGTTGTGTGCTGCAAGGGTTGCCGCCATAGAACTGTCAACACGAGCCATCTCTTCAATGGCAATAACATACGAAAGGTAATCGCTGTCAAGCCCGCCAAACTCCATGGGAGCAGTCATTCCCAACACACCGATTTTCCCCATTTCGCGAACCAATTCTATTGGAAAAATCTCTTTCTCATCAAAATCATCAATCACCGGTTTGACAACCTGCTCCGCAAATTTCCTCACTTCCTCCCTGATCTGATGATGTTTTTCTAGCAATAGTGCATTCATTCTTTATCGTTCCAAGTTACAATTTCAATAGTTTCGTGTTACGGGTTGTCTCGAAACTCGTAACACGAAACCCGTATCAGTTTTCATCCAGCTCAACCAGCAACTGCGTTTCAACAACCGCATTTCCTTCCTTAACATGAACCTTTTTCACCTTTGCCCCAACCGGACAAAGCACATGAATTTCGGTTTTCATTGACTCCAATGTCAGTAAAATTTGTCCGGATTGAACAACATCGCCTTCGCATATATTTATTTCCAACACCTTTCCAAACAAATCGGCGCAAATAAGGTTCTGAAAAATCATTTCCGGCATGCTGTTTTTACGATTAAGCAATACCTCGTTCATCAGCAAATTACTTCGCAATTCAAAAGAAAATCCGTGGTAAGCAATTTGTGTTTGCTTTTCGTCTTCCAGACAATAAAAAGTTTCATGTTGTTGATTGATTTCCAGTTCGAGCAAATTACCGTTCAACCGGATAACCGAAACCTGATATTCCCCGCCGTTAATCCTGAAAAGCATATCGCCTGAATTCAATTTGATGCTGCTTTCGTATTTTTCGTCAACGACAAAAACCTCAACAAAAGGCATTATTCGCCAAAATCCAATCTGATTCCAAACTGAATTTCCGGAATCTTTTTTTTGCTGAAAATGAAAAATCAGGTAAGCAATTACCAGATTATGCTTACTCACCTGTTCTTTCTTTTCCTGAATTCGATGGTTGATCAAATTCATGTTTTCATCCACAAACCGGGTGTAAATATGGCTTCCCCGAATCGCATCACTATCAATCAATCCGCTTAAAAGCGATAAGTTGGTATGAACGCCTGAAATGGCAGTTTCAGAAAGCACCTTCTGCATTTTTCCAAGCGCCGAAGTCCTGTTTTCGTCCCAGACAATCAGTTTTGCAAGCAGCGAATCGTAATTTGGCGAAACGGTTATTCCTTCTTTTACATACGTTTCAATCCGCGAATTCTCATTCTGTGGAATTTTCCAAAGAGCAAGTTTTCCGGATGATGGCTTAAAATTATTTTCCACATCTTCGGCACAAAGCCGCACTTCGATGGCATGTCCCGAAATCTGAATATCTTTCTGATCAACCGGTAATGGATTTCCGGCAGCAACCAGCAATTGCAGCGAAACCAAATCCATTTTGGTAATCATTTCGGTGACCGGATGCTCTACCTGAATCCGGGTATTCATCTCCAAAAAATAGAAGTGCCCATTTTCGTCGAGCAAAAACTCGATGGTCCCTGCGTTGCGGTAATTCATCGATCGGGCAATCTGAATGGCTGCAGAAGTCATTTCTGATCTTAAATTTTCATCAATAGCAGGCGAAGGGGCTTCTTCTATAATCTTCTGAAAACGTCTTTGAATCGAACATTCGCGTTCATAAAAATGGAGCACCTTCCCATANNCCAAAATAACTGATAGCCTGCCTTTCTGCCTTTTCAAGCGCTGGAAGCAATTCGTCAACCGAATTGCAAATCACCATTCCTTTGCCACCGCCTCCTCCCGAAGCTTTCACTATGACCGGAAATTCCATTTCAGGAGCATGCTGAAGAATTTCGTTAATGGTTCCCCGAAATGATTTCAACACAGGAATTCCAAGAGATCGGACATAGTCAAGAGCCTGATTTTTTTCACCCATCAACCATATATTTTCAGGAGAAGGACCGATAAAAATCAATCCGGCATCGGCCACTTTTTGTGCAAAACCGGCATTCTCAGAAAGAAATCCATACCCGGGATGAATGGCATCAGCTTCTGATTCCAAAGCAATTTGAATAATCTTTTCCTGATTCAGATAAGTTTCAGCCAAAGTTTCTCCTGAAAGCAAAACTGCCTCATCGGCCAGCGATACATGCATTGAATCAGCATCATCAACAGCATAAATTGCCACCGAACGAATGCCATTCTTTTTGGCCGCCCGAATAATCCGGACAGCAATTTCGCCCCGGTTGGCTATTAAAATCCCCCGGCCTCCCCCTTGCCCCTCCAAAGGAGGGGTGAAAGATACTGGGATTCGTACATTTTCGGGTTGAAAGAATTTTGGCATGTTCCTATTTGTTCAGATTTTCAGAATCTGTATTGCCTAAGCCTTTCCCCTTCGGGGAGAGGTTGGAGAGGGGCTTTTTTCGCTTTTCGAGGAACGCATGAATTCCAATCTGTCCGTTGGGAGATAAAACAGCTTCAGCCAAAATAGTTGCAGTCAATTCAGTATCAGTCATCCCAACTTTTCCGTTAGCTACCTGATTAATCATGTTTTTTGTCATTTTCACTGCTGAAGGCGCAGCCAAATCAAATGATGCTATGAATTCCAACAGTGTGTTTTCCAGTTGACCATCATTGCAAACAACCTCAACCAGACCAATCCGATGAGCTTCATCAGCAACAAACAAGTTTCCGGTCAAAATCCATTTTCTGAGATTTTGAACCGACAATCGTTTGGCGACAAAAGGCAGAATGGTGGCCGGAAGCAGCCCCAGTTTCACTTCGCTGAACATGAACCGGGTATTTGCTTCGGCCAGAACAAAATCGCAGGCAGCCATCAGTCCGATGCCGCCACCAAATACGTTACCATGCACATTTGCAATCGTAACCTGTGGCAATTGAAATAACTTGAGCAATACATCGGCCAACTGTTTGTATTGGGCTGTATTCTCTTCAAGTGAACGTTCTTCTGCTCCTGAAAACCAGTTTAGATCAACTCCGGCACAAAATGAGCGGCCATTTCCGGAGAGAACCACGAATAATAATTCTTCCATTCCTGAAATTTCATCCAGCACATCACTCAATTCCGTAATCATTTCAAGGATTAACGCATTGTGACAATCCGGTCGGTTCAGGATGATTCGCGCAACCGGCTCTTCAATGTGTAATTCAACAAAGCCTCCCCCCAACCCCCTCCGAAAGAGGGGGCTTGAGGAATTGCTGTGCATAGATTTATCTTTTTGCATTTGTTACTTTCTTAAATGATTAATCTTTTAGGGACTTCACTTCTCCAAAGTCTCCCCTACGGGGAGATTTAGAGGGGCTTGTTACATCCTAAACACCCCATATCCTGCCTCTCCAAATGGTCGGTTGAGCGAGACTGAAATAGCCATTGCCAGCACTTTTCGCGTATCTGCCGGATCGATAATGCCATCGTCCCATAAACGGGATGAGCTGTAATAAGCCGAACTTTCCTCATTAAACTGTTTCAACAGCAAGTCGGCTGAACCGTTATTGCCAATGCTTTTCAGAACTCCGGCAGCCTGTTCACCGCCCATCACCGAAATTCGCGAATGCGGCCACATGAACAGGAAATGCGGATCGAACGCACGGCCAGCCATAGCGTAATTTCCGGCTCCAAACGAACCGCCAATAACGACTGTAAACTTCGGAACCGTTGCGTTTGCCACAGCATTAATCAGCTTGGCCCCATCGCGGGCAATGCCCTGATGTTCGTATTTTTTGCCAACGATGAAGCCGGTAATATTCTGCAAAAAGAGCAGCGGAATTTTACGTTGTACACACAATTGAATGAAATGAGCGCCTTTCAGTGAACTTTCGGAAGTCAGGAAACTTTGGTTGGCTATAATCCCAATTGGAAATCCCCAAATCCGGGCAAAACCTGTAACCAGCGTTTTTCCGTAATTGGCCTTGAATTCCTGAAATTCGCTTTCATCTATCAGCCTCTCGATAATCGCATGAGCATTGATCGGCTTTTTCAGGTCAGTTGGCAGAAGTCCATACAATTCTTCTGAAGGAAAATGGGGCTCTTTTACAGGTTGAATATCAAGTTTCTGTTTCTCCGGCACAGGTAATCCGGCTACTATTTTACGGCAAATTTTCAGCGCATGAATATCATCTTCAGCAATATGATCGGCTACCCCGGAAATACTGGTGTGAACTTCGGCGCCTCCCAACTCTTCAGGAGTTACTTCTTCGCCGGTTGCTGCCAAAACCAATGGAGGGCCGCCAATAAAAATGGTACCCTGGTTGCGCACCATGATGGTTTCGTCGCTCATGGCCGGAACGTAAGCCCCACCGGCTGTGCAGGAACCCATCACCACCGAAATCTGAGGAATTCCTTCGGCCGACATACGCGCCTGATTGTAAAATACCCGTCCGAAATCGAAACGGTCAGGAAAAACATGAGCCTGTTCCGGAAGATAAATTCCTCCTGAATCAACCAGATAAATGCAGATTAGCTTATTTTGACGGGCAATTTCCTGCGCCCGAACATGCTTTTTAATAGTTTCGCGAATGTAAGTTCCTCCTTTCACGGTGGCATCGTTGGCAATAATCAGGCACTCACGGCCATGAACCACTCCGATTCCGGTAATAATACCGGCAGAAGGGAATGCATTTTCATATTGATCGTATGCTGCGAACGAAGAAAGTTCCAGAAAAGGAGTTTTCTCATCAACCAATAGATTGATACGTTCACGGGCCAGCAACTTTCCGCGTGACCTGTGTTTTTCAACTGCAGCTATTGATCCGTGAGAGCTGACAAAAGCAAGTTTATCGCGATATTCAGCAAGAACCCGTTGATATTCGAAAGCTTGATTTTTAACTGTTTTTGTTTCCGTCAACCTGTGCGTGTGAGTTATATCGGTCATTGATTTAATAAAAGATAATATTGCCAGTTATAAGACAATAACAGGCGATGTTGGTTCACCGGTAATGAAAGTTTTTATGGCCTGAATGAGGTTTTTACTGCGATCCAAAGAGATTTAAATATATTATTGCCAGATCAATCCTACAATATATTTATATTTTGTCGAATGCATCTGACAAATAAATTTCCTTTTGTCGAACCGATCTGACAAAATGAAATTGAAATAATTGAGCGACTATGGCATTAGCTATTACTTTGAATCGCCTTTTGAAAGACTAATATTAAAAAACCTGAGGAAGGCACAACCAAAATCCCGAAGGGATTCAACAACAATAGCTGTAAGTGAAACCTACGGAAACGAAAATGATGAGACGAAAACGGAACCTGTTCCAGGGTTCAATTTCATTTAAACACAAAGTCCAACCAATTCCCCTACCAAAACCAACCTTTCACCTTCACCGGAGAAACCTGTCAGCTTTATGGTATGTACCGTATTTTTCTGAATGTCTTTTCCCTGAAATTCGACAGGAACATATAAGTCACCGTAGCCTGAAGCCTTGGTTTTGGTAGCTTTTTCAACCAATACATTCTGAATTTTACCGAGCAGGCTTTGGTAATAGCGGAGCTTATTTTCTTCTGAAAGTTCCCTGATCTGCAACGAACGGGCGGTTTTGATTTTCTCCGGAACGTGATTTTCAAGCCGTTCGGCACGTGTTCCTTTCCTGACCGAGTATTTGAAGGTATGAACATGGCTGAAATTAAATTCTTTCACAGCTTCAATAGTTTGATGAAATTCTTCTTCCGTTTCGCCCGGGAAGCCAACAATAATGTCGGTGGTGAAATTAAATTCAGGATAAAACGACCGGAACTGATGGATCGTTTTTCGGAATTGCCCTACATCGTACATCCGGCGCATCCGGAGAAGAGTTTTCTCTGATCCGCTTTGAAGACACAAATGCAGGTGTGGCATCAACTTCGGATGACTGAAAAGTTCAACGAAACGGTCGCCAAAACCATCGGGTTCGAGTGACGAAATCCTCACCCGAAAATCGCCCGGGACATCGAGAATTTTCACCAGAAGATCTTCAAAACGCGTTTCACCGTCTTCGTAACGTCCAATGTTGACACCGGTAATCACTATTTCTTTAAATCCGTTTTCGATCGTTTTTCGTACACTTTCCAATACATCTGCAACCGGTCGCGACACGGCCCGACCGCGAACCATTGGGATAATACAAAAAGTGCAGAAATTGTCGCATCCATCCTGAATTTTAACCGCACTGCGGGTATGCAGGCTTTTCTGAACGGGCTCGTAACGGAAAACATCCTGAGGTAATTGATTGGGATGAAGTATTTCGCCCGAGAAATGAGCATCAACGAGTGCAAGGACCGAACTCTTCCGGTTGTTTTCAACCACAAAAGTGATGTTATCCTGGCTTTCAAGCTTTTCCTTGAAATTATTGGCCATACAGCCGGTCACAACTACCACGGCATCTTTATTTTTCCGCGCAGCCTGACTGATGACTGTCCGTGACTTTTGATCGCTTTGATTGGTAACCGTGCAGGTATTCACCACTACCACATCGGGCGATTCGTCGAAACTGACAAGTTGATACCCGGCCTTATCAAAATCGGTTACCAACGCGTCGGTTTCGTATTGATTGAGCCGGCAGCCGAGGGTTTTGAATGCAACCCGTAAGCCAACAGCCTCCCCCGAAGCCTCCCCCAACCCCCTCCCAGAGAGGGGGCTTAAGGAATCGGTATGCGGAGATTTATTTTTTGACATGCAGAATTCTATTAAGAATAAAATGCTCAGAATCTTCATTGCCCTGCTCCCTTCTCCTGTGGAGAAGGGTTGGGGATGAGGCTTGGAGATTTAGAGGGGCTTCCTTTCCACTTAAAGAAAAATCTGCCGCTGAGGTGATTTTAACATCAACGATTTTCCCCATTAGCGAATCGTCGCGGCGATCGAGCCTGACAATTAGTTTTCCCTCGGTAAGTCCGGACGAAAAGCCTGTTTTGCGGTCGGTTCCATTAATCAAAACACGCATCGTTTTGCCAACCAAAGTTTCATTGTATTCGCGTGAGTGAATTTTCAACACTTCAGAGGAACGGTGCAAACGATCTTTTTTATCATCGGGTGCAACTTCGTTTTCCCAGCGGAAACTGGCAGCTCCCGGCCGTGGTGAATACATGGCTATATAAGCCATGTTAAACCTGAATTCGTTCATCGCGGCTAAGGTATTTTGAAATTCGGCTTCGCCTTCGCCCGAAAAACCAACAATAATATCGGTAAATAAGGTCGCCTGCGGAATCAACTCGCGAATGTCGGCCACTATCCGGCGGTATTTATCCATCGAATGACGGCGGTTCATCTTGATTAGTACATGCTCATCGCCGCTTTGCATGGGCAGGTGAATTTGCCTGGCCAGGCAATCGTACGCGGCAATTACTTCAATCACCTCGCGGTTCATGTCCTGAGGATGCGGCGAAGTGAAATATACCCAAAATTCCTCTCCTGAAATTTTTCCATATTCGCCAATCTGCCGGAGCAATTCAGTAAAATTGATTTCCCTGCCGTTTTTGTCGAGTCCGTACGAATTTACATTTTGTCCTAAAAGCGTAATTGATTTATAGCCCTGACACACTAACTGACGAACTTCCTCAACAATTTCACCCGAAGGCCGTGAAACTTCCCGTCCACGCGTATAGGGAACAGCACAGAAGGTGCAAAACTTGTCGCATCCATTCTGGATTGGCACAAATGCTTCGTATGTTGACTGATATTTGGGCTTAATATGCCACATTTCTGAAATATGTTCATTTTTGGGCATCACTGGCTGGGGAGTTTTCAGTCCGGCAGGTGTTACAACACCATATTCACGAATCATTTCGGGCAACTGAGCCAACTCGCTCATCTGAAAAATAAGGTCAAACGATTTCAGGAATTTTTCCTTATCGGCAGGTAAAATACAACCTGAAACAAAAGTCACCAAGTTTCGATTATTTTTCCATCTGTTCCATTGTGCAATTTTATTATAAACCTTATCAATGGGTTTTTGCCTGACAGAGCAAGCCAGCATACCAAGCAAATTTGCTTCTTCCTCATGTTCGGTATGCATATAGCCCATACTCTCGAGCACGGAACTAACCCGCTCACTGTCGGAAAGGTTCATTTGGCAACCCAATGTAATCAGGTGATACTTCATATTTAAATAATGATTTTGTTTCGAATGGCCAGTCGCTAGCATCTAGCTGCCAGCTGCTGGCTAAAAATAAACCTCGCAGTGAATCTGATCGCGTTCAAAACCCATCTCCTTCAAAATTTCCAGTGCATCAAAAATCATGTCGCTGTTACCGCAAAGGTAAAATTGCGTTTCGGCTGCAAATGTACAATTTTTCAGGTACCCCGTTAACCGCCCGTGATAAGTTCCTTTCGTGTCGCGGCTTGAGCAAAGTATATAACGGTCGCCGGGATATTCATTTCGGTCGTAAGCCTCAGTTGTATAGCGAACACCATGAATCAGGGCATAATCAATTTCAGGATAGGTTCGGGCGATGCTGCGAAACGGCGCAATGCCTGTACCACTGGCAATAAATACAAATTTTCCGGTTTCGGTAGCTTTCGGTTCCATCCCGAAATTCCCGAATGGACCATGAATTTCGACCAGGTCACCAACTTTTAGCTTCCTGAGTTTGGGAGTGAAATAACCATTGTTAACTTCTTTAACCAGCACTTCCAGATGATCGTCTTTAATTCCGCTGTAAATCGAGTACTCCCTGCTTTGGTAATCGCCATATATGCCCAGCGAAATGTGCTGGCCGGCTTTAAAGGCAAAACGTGCTTTTGGTAATATCAGCGAAAATGTTTCCCGGGTAAGTTGTCTGATCTCTTCAACTTTGTAAAAACTTTCGTCAATCTTTATTTCGTGCTTAATTAGGCTCATCATGGCTACATCAATTTTGGACTGCAAAAATAATCATTAATTTAATATTCAGACCCAACTGTCTTTTATTTTAAAGCTTTCGTTAAGAAACCTATGTCAACAGGTTTTGTTTGATTTTTTTCAACAAAAAATAAGGAAAAAAAGTTGCCCTTGTACAAGAGCACGTGTCAAGTCTGGATTCTGAAATCATTGACCGGTTTGCGATCCGGATGGAGAAAACCTACCATCCGTTTATGTTTTTGGTTTGATTAAAACTTCAGGTAAAACTCCCTGGTTAATTCCTTATACTCCGGAGTATAATCATGATGTTTTTCAAATTCAATCATCAGCATTTCTTCCTGTGTAACGCATTCCTCACGGCTCAATTCAATCAATATCCTGAAATCAGGTTTTTGTGGATTAGGTCTTACGCGGCATAACCGTGAAATAAAAAGCTTGTTCAAAGTGGTCAGTTGATCGATCTCCGGAAGGCATTCAACCGGCAGTACCAAGGCTATTCTTCCCTTTTCAGTCAACATAGTTGCAACTCCTGAAATCAATACTTCCAGGGGTAACGAATCGGAATGCCGTGACTGAGCGCGAATTTGCAGCGGTGCTTTTACCCCATTCGAAAAAAAAGGAGGATTACTCACAATCAAATCATATTTCCGATTGGTCTGTTCTGCAAATTCCTGAAACGAGCAGTTTTCAACCCAAATCCGATCACTCCAAGGCGATTGCTGAATATTCAGAACCGCTTCATTAAAGGCCACCGGATCAATTTCGATGGCATCAATTTGCGCCGTATTGTTTTTTTGCGTCATCATCAAGGCAATAAGCCCGGTGCCGGTTCCAATGTCCAAGATTCGTTCTGCTCCTGAAGGATCAATCCATGAACCAAGCAACACACCGTCCATGCCTACTTTCATGGCCGATTTTTCCTGAATAATCCTGAATTGTTTAAACTGAAAATAGTTATTGTGGGGCATTGGCAGTTATATTTTAGTGAAGGGGTGCCTTTTTAGTCACCCCTTCACTCGAAGATAGCTAAATAATCAGCATTGTTTTTTCTATGGCATCCCGAAGCTGGGAATCAACTTTGGTTTGTTCGGCAAATCTGTTCCACTTTCCAACGACTTCCGAAACCTGGCTGACAATGGCCGGAGCCTTTTTGACATTCATCTGACGGCCAACTTCCAGTAAATCATCACGCGTAATTCCCTGCCGTTTGCCATTGATGCTAAGCGAATGCTGGCTCACCCAAGCGCTTCCGGGACGATAAGCATGGCACATGTCGTAAGCCGGAGCCAGTTTCCATTCTCCCGACCGATTCATGGTAAATGCGAAATTTTTGGTGTGGTCGTCACAATTTTGCGCCATCACATTGAAAACCATCCGTCGGTACATCTGCTCGGCTTCCGGATAAGTCAACCGCAACATGCGCATGGTTTGGAACAATTGTTCGTAGCTGTATGAATAAATGTCGTTAAAGTCGTAGTGCATCATGGCGCAAAATGTTTGCACATGCAGCTTTTCATTGTTGGGCAAGCGATCAAACCTGCGGGTTAAAAAATGCGCCCTTCCGTTTTCTTCAAACAAGCGGCACTCCATCATTTCAATTCCGCAAGCAACAGCCATCAGGTAATAGGCCATTTCAACCCGTCCGTATCCTGAAGTAGTACCGAACTGGATGTCATCAACGCCATCGAACTTCAGGAGCCACTGCGAAAATCCTTCCGGAGCATCGGCCTGACCCGATCGCGCTTCGCCTGTTTCAGGATTCCAGGCAATTACCGCCTTCGCCCTTGCCCCACCAGCCGAAGTTCCGATTTTCAGGATATCGGAAAGAGCTTTTTGCTCATCGTGCGAAAGATCAGTCTGGAAAAACTGTCTTCCTGAAAGAATTTGCTGAGCCACTTCCGCCAGACTGCCAATCTCCACCTTCGTTGCCTGATTGGCCGATTTCGGAACTACCGGCTCGAATTCCAGCGCTCCCATTCCGCGTTTTCCGGTAAAACAAAGCATCTCAACCGGGTTCATACTTCCTGAAGGTCGTCCAACACGGGCCAGCCAGGCGTTAATCAACGCATTTCCGTAACGGTCGGGCAAAACATCGGCCAACAATCCGGGCAAGCCTTTATAGGTGGAGCTTCCTGCCAGTTCCGGAAAAGAAAAAATCCTTCCTCTGGCTGCGTCAACAGGCATTTTTAACGGCGCCACATCGAGCTGTTCCTGAAGAAATGCGGGATCGAACTCGAAATCGGCAATGCCCGGATCCTGATTCCAGTGAATGGCGCCTACCCGCTTGTCCCAGATGTTTATGTACGCGTTTTCGATCATCACCAGTCGGGTAAAGGATAAGATTTGGGATCGTTTGTTTTTCTGCTGCGCTTGCGTTTTTTCATCTCCATCTTAGCAAGGTACAATGGGCTTGCCTTTTCTTCCACCTGAAAAACTTTAAGGAAAGATATCTGATCAAGCACCCTCAAAATCTGGATCAATGATAGCAGTGTTCCTCCACGCCCGTTTTCGATTTGACTAAGCGTACTCCGATTGATTCCGGCGGCATTTGCCACCTGTTGCTGACTTTTGTTTTGCCGGATACGTGATTGTTGAATGAATTGGCCGATCATAGCCTGTATGGCATCATCGCTTGATTCACGCCATGTGATGTTGGTATTTTCCATCATTAATTCGATTTTAAATAGTTACTGATGGTTTTTCCCAACAAATATAGTATTTATTTTGGAAGTGAAAAATAATTCAAACTAATTTTTAATATTTTGTTGGTTTTTGCCAACATTAAGCACTATTTATAGGCTTAATGCTGGTTATAGCCAACATTAAAACAAATTACAATAATTTTTGAGGCTTTTTTAAGGCTGTGTCTATTCCGTCCGATAAGAAAAAATCTTATTTATCAAGGCAAACTTAGTAGAAATAGAAGGCAAAAGAAGATTTAACCTTGTTTCAATTCGCCAAGCGCTTTCTCAACACGTCCAAGGTAATTGTCAATTTGCTCTATATTTTCAAATCCGACGATCATCATATTTACGGTTCTCAAACCTAATACAAAGCGTAAAGTGTTATCTATTTTTTCACTCTCATTGGTCAATTCGCCATTTCCAATTACTTTCATTCCGATCACACCTTTTCCCGAATCATGCAATTGCTTAATAACCTTAACCACTTCTTCGGGCTCCGGTTTGTCCATGGCAATTCCATACGGATTGATCCGAACATGAATCACATCTACCCACGGACTTTTAACCGCAGCTTTCATGGCTTCCAGCGAATGGACCGAAACACCGTGAGCCCTGATAATTCCCTTTGATTTCAAATTATCCAGAATATCCATTTGCCTTTTCTGGGAATCTGTCCAATCAGCATCTACCATACAATGGATTTGGACCAAATCTATATAATCAGTATTCAATTCTTTCCGGAAACGGTCAACAACGATATTTGCATCAGGTCTTTCCTTATCAGGAATTCCTCCGCTCCTAACCCAGATTTTTGATGTGATGGTAAGCTCTTCCCTTTTCATGTGAGGCAAAACCTCAGCCATCATCCAATGGGTTCCATAAGTGTCGGCACAATCGAAGTTGCGAAATCCTTTGTCGTACGCATACCTTAGCAATGCCAGGCTTTTATCCTTTTCCTGTTTGGTGAGAAACGAACCACGGTTGGTAGCATGAACACCCGTTCCAACACCAAGCAAAGTAGTTTCAATCCCAGAACTTCCAAGTTTAATTTTTTGTAATGGATTTAAGGAAGTACTTTGAATTAAACTTGCATAAAGTGGATTCGAAAATAAAACGTGCGCTGTGCCTAACGAAAGGGCCGTAAGAAATTTCCTGCGGTTTAGATTTAGTTTTTCCATGACAGTTAATTTATATCCAAATAAGATAATATAACTCCTGTCTATCGTATTTGTTCAAAAAATGGAAGTGATATTTGATTGTAGGGTGCGTTACAAAGGCATAACCAGCAAGCCCTCGATGACGCTATCGCTCAAACAAGGGGCAGACCAAGATGTATTTTTGGTTGTCTCCAATGCATCACGAAGGGGGAAAGTAACGTAGGAATTCGTTTAGCCAGCATAGTCTTTCCGGCACCAGGAGAGCCAACCATGATGATGTTATAGATAGCTATAAATTTATATCTTATCCCGATTTTTTTATATTCAAACGAAATAGTAATCATTGTATTAGGGAAAATTATTTTATAACTTTATTTATAATTTCAATAGCACAATTCTCTTGTGATTTCCAGAGTATAATTAGTAATAACCAAAAATTTTTATATAACCTAGATGAAAATTAATTATTCTTTACCAATTAAATATATATAAAAATGAATGAGATGTTAATACATACTATTGCTGCTGTATTGCTTGATATCTTTTATTTACTAACTGGATTAACGTTGTGCTTTATAGGTCAGAAATTGCTCGTAAAGGGGGTTGAGGGCCGAACCAAAATTGAAGGAGAAATCACAGGTGGTAAATGGTCTTTAAACACTACTTCACCAGGGATAGTGTTTGCAATTTGTGGATTAGCGATTATCATCTATGCTATAATTACGCCTTCTGAATATGAAAATAAAATTACGGAAGCTACAGTGAAATCTAATAATGAACAAATTAACTCAGATTTAACAGCAGGGATCACAGAAAGAAATACAAGAACAACAAGCAGATTATTTGATCAGAGTTCAAAAGATGCTGCTTTGAAATCATTGGTCACAATTTATGCAATACAACACAAGTATCAAAAGCTTGAAAATAATGATGTTCGCATTCAAATTGGGGAAATGCCCAAAAAGGAAAACCAAGAACCTTTTACAAGAACGAACCAAAGATTTAAGGAAATATTAAAAGAAAATCCAGTGGCATTGATGAACATGCTTGATCAAAACGAATATAAATGGATACTTGAAAAAGATAAAGTTGATCATACATTATCCAGAATGGTGGAAGAAGAAACCAGAAATTTAACTTCAGCTCAAAATAATAATAATGATCCTTAGTCTAACTATAAATCTCCAATATTATGTTTATCACTAATATCCCATACGAGTTAGTTACAAAATCTAAGCATTTATTCCTGCTATTTCTTTTAACTTTTATTTGTTCAATAGATAATAGTTGTTATTGCCAGAACTCAGGCCAAAAACAATATACCTCATTTGATATACAATTTTTCAGGAATACTCTAATACTCCCTGCGTCAAAAAATCTTGAAATTCTGGCAGATAAAAAGGATCCAAACTTAAAATCTTGGCTTAAACTATTAGAAATACGGACTCCCATGGCTTCGCATACAGGACCTGTTGCATTTGAACGAAATAAAGATGGCCTGCCTGTTGTTCAAATAGATGTTTCTTTTGTTGCAAGGTGTTACAATTTATGTGACCTGGCGGGATTGATGATTCTGGGACCTCCTGATGGAACAATGTTCAAAATAGGACAAGATTATGGTGAAATAATTGCAAAGTCGATTTCATTAAAAAAATTGCCACCTCATCTCGATGTAGATATCGATAAATTAAACCTCGATAAAGCTACGATTTTCGTATCAAAAGAAATTGCAGATTATACAATAGGTACGGCAATTCAATGGATTATTTTACACGAAATTGCCCACCATCAATTAAAACATTTTAATCGGAATCCATATAACAATGCTGAAAGCCGGGAATGGGAAATTGCAGCTGATAGTTGGGCATTTACAAAATTAAAAGAACTTGGTTATAGTCTTCAACCGCTTGAAAATTTCATCTATATCTTTACTATTGAAGAAGAAATGTGGAATCTTACTGGAATTGGCACTAATGTTGAAAAGTCAACACATCCAAGCTGGATGCAACGTTATGAGAATCTCGAAAGATTTAATCCCGATGAAACGCCACAATTTGGTAACTGGATTATAATATTAGAGTTCTCTACAGATCCAATTACTGGCAGATGGTACGGAAACATGATAGCTGTACCTCGAAATCCTATGCCAGGTATTCCTGCACAAATGAACCAATTTGGGAAGTCATTTATAATGCCCGTAAAACATTTAGGGGATGGTAGAATTCAGTTGTTTGGCAGGACTGAAAACAATGTTACAGAAATGGTTCTCAGTAAACTTGACACTTATTATCCTGTTATTAATTATACTTATATAAATCTTTTAACGAAAGAAAAGACAACATTAAGAACCAATGGGTATCAAATTGACTATGGTTCGATAATGAGTGAAAAAGTAAAAGGATTAAATATATTGATTAAAGATATCTTACAAGACAACCCAATTAGTCTTTTTAAAGGATATGTACTTGAAGTTGAAACAAAACCTGAAATTGTGAACAGGTGTGTTAAAATCCAAGAAGAGTTATTAATTGAAACTGATAATTTAATGATTAATTATGCGAAAGGTTTTTATACATTAAATCGAACTATTCAGCTGTACCAACAAATTGTTGAAAAAAAGGCTGATGAGATGAAATTATGTCTCGGTCAGGACAAATTTGCAAGGATGAAAAACAATATGTTGTCAAGTTCAACCACAATTTGGGCTTATGATAAGTTGCTGAATTATTAACTTTTATAGCTGTTCCCATTTTGTGAATTCGTAAGAGCAAGTATTATTCTTTCAATTTCTAATAATAGATGTATCCATCTTTTTTTCTCCGACTCCCTCATATGCAACAAGGTATAAATGGTTCCTCGTTTGCAACTCACCAAAAGAAACCATCAGCCATTATTCCTTTTAAAGCCGATCTGTTTTTGTGGCTTGGGATTCTCCTGTTTTTCGATTAGTTCGTCCAGATAATTAAATACCAGTTCAATGTTTTTGTCCTGGTTTGCCAGTTTCTTTTTGATTTCTTCTATTTCAAGTTTTACACTTAAATTATCGGTAAACATTTGACGCACTTTGGTGAAAATCCGCATAATCTGGATGTTTACTTTAATCGCCCTTTCACTGTTTAAAATACTTGACAGCATTAATACTCCGTGTTCGGTAAACACAAAAGGTGGTTTTCGGCGACCGCCCCAACTTGATGTCGCAATTTGCGATTTCAAGTTGTTATTCTGATATTGACGGGGTGACTTTGAGTCACCCCGTCAATAAAATGCAACATCTATTGATCTCATCCTCCCCAATTTTCCCGATCCAAACTCCTGTACTGGATGGCTTCCGATAAATGATGGCTTTCGACCCGTTCATTACCTTCCAGATCAGCAATGGTACGCGAAACCTTCAGGATACGGTCGTATGCACGGGCCGACAAACCAAGCTTTTCCATCGCATTTTTCAGCAAACTGCTGCTGGCTTCGTCCAGATCGACATGCTGGCGAATCATTTTCGACGACATTTGGGCGTTGCAAAACACCCCCTCACTTTTAACAAACCGGTGCGATTGAATTTCCCGGGCCTTAATTACCCGTTCGCGAATGGCAGTGCTGGGTTCGATTGCCACTTGTTCCGATAATTTCTTGAAAGGAACAGGAACAACTTCCAAATGGATATCTATACGGTCGAGCAGCGGCCCCGAAATTTTATTGAGGTACTTGGCCACCACACCCGGCCCGCAAACGCATTCCTTGGTCGGGTGGTTGTAATAGCCGCAGGGACAGGGATTCATGGAAGTAACCAGCATAAAACTGGCCGGATATTCCACCGAAAATTTGGCCCGCGAAATAGTAATTGTCCGGTCTTCCAGAGGCTGGCGCATGACTTCGAGCACCTGACGTTTAAACTCCGGAAGTTCGTCCAGAAAAAGTACGCCATTGTGGGCCAGGCTGATTTCGCCCGGTTGTGGAAAAGCGCCACCGCCGACTAAAGCAACATCGCTGATGGTGTGGTGTGGGCTTCGAAAAGGGCGCTGGGTCATCAAAGAAGTATTGCGGTCAATTTTTCCAACCACCGAATGAATTTTAGTGGTTTCAAGGGCTTCGCGCAGGGTGAAAGGTGGAAGTATCGTAGGTATTCTCTTCGCAAGCATAGTCTTTCCGGCGCCTGGAGGACCGATCATAATTATATTGTGACCACCCGCAGCGGCAATTTCAAGCGCACGTTTTACGTTTTCCTGGCCTTTCACGTCGGAGAAGTCCACATCGCATTCATTTACTTTCGAAAAAAACTCTTCGCGTGTGTTGACAATGACTTGTTCCAGTTCAACTTCATCGTTAAAAAAACCGATCACTTCACTGAGACTGTCAACTCCGTAAACTTTTAAGGTATCCACAACAGCCGCTTCACGGGCATTTTCTTTTGGAAGAATAAATCCTTCAAATCCTTCCTGCCGGGCTTTAATGGCAATAGGCAGAGCGCCCTTCACAGGCTGCAGGGTTCCATCGAGCGATAATTCGCCCACCATCAGGAATCCGGAAACCTTATCTGATTTTATTTGTTCGTTGGCAGCCAGAATACCAATGGCCAGGGGCAAATCGTAAGCAGAACCTTCTTTTCGGATATCAGCCGGAGCCATATTAATCACCACTTTTTTCCTTGGCCACTTAAAGTTGTTGAGCCGCATGGCCGATTCGATACGTTGCTGGCTTTCCTTTACGGCACTGTCGGGCAGGCCAACCATATAAAATTTAATACCCTGTGAAATTTCAGTTTCGATAGTAATTGAGGTTGCATCAATGCCGTGAACGGCGCTGGCGAAGGTTTTTATGAGCATATCGGGAATTTAACAGATTAGCATTCCCTAATTTACAAAGATGAATCCAGTTCACCAAATTATGTTGGATATTTTAGATTGAAGTGGAAATTTCACTATTTCTCCTGAAACTTGTTTTTTGTGTTTATTATTCATAACGCAGTTTTAGTTATTTGAAGGGTAATTATATAATCCCAGTTCCTGTCTGTATCAACTACAGATGTTGAATAATACAACTGTTCAGCATGTTACATGGAATAGACCGATTACTGCTTCTGTGGTACTGTTCCATTTTTCGATTGCTTTTGGTGTAGGATGCAAATCGATCCTGCATTTCTTTTTTTTGAAATAATCTGCCGCTTCGTCCGAAAGACTAACCATTCCTTGCTGACCAGCTCCGATGATGATCCTTTCAGCGCCATTCTGATAAACATATTCTGCTTCTTCCAGCGAAATTATATGTGATGTGCCGTAAACAGCTTTTGAAAGTTCTTTCTTTCTTTTTTTTATTTCTCCGGAAAGCAGAATAATGATGTCATGGTCGATCTTTAAGCCCTCGGCTGTAATATGACCAAATCCGGAATTACTTAAAACAGGTTTCATTTATTGACTTTTTTTGATTTGCCGTTCTCTTTTTCCTTCTCTTTTTTTTGACTTTCCGGAGTTACCCCCAGGGTCAATGCGGTTATACCGGCAAGGCCTCCTAATTGCATGCTTTCCAAGGCAGTGCTTGGAACAATTACAATGGTGGAGTTGGTCTTCAATCCTTCATAAAGCATGTTCATTGCCCTCAAATGAAGTGCAGTAGGATTGCTGGAATAGGACCTGGCAGCTTCCTCAAACTTCTGTGCCACTTGTCGCTCAGAATCACCAAGAATCACCCTGGCCTGACGTTCCCTTTCTGCCTGGGCCTGCATCGACATGGCATCCTCCAGTCCATGAGGTATCAGGACATCCTTTACCTCCACTGAAATAACATTGACTCCCCATGGTTCAGTGCGTTCATCAATAATTACCTGGAGCTCTTTACTGATCTTGTCCCGGCCTTCCAACATATCCGAGAGCATGGTCTTGCCGATGACATCACGCAGGGCAGTCTGGGAAGCCCAACTGATAGCGCTTTTGTATTCTGCAACATCAAGTGCTGCTTTCTTTGGATCCAAAACTTTCCAAAACAGCACCGCATCTACATCTACGGGTACTGTATCTTTGGTAAGCGTTTTTTCTGCAGTAAAAGAAGAGGTAATGACACGAATGTCAATCCAGTAAGGTATGGTGTCGATGACCGGAATAATGAAAAAGAGTCCCGGACCCCTAAGCGACTGGAAACTGCCCAACCGCAATACGACTGCCTTTTCCCACTGATCTGCAATCTTAATTGCGGATGAAACAATGAGGGCAATCAGGAAGAAAATTATTACCATCCAGATTCCTTCTGTCCTGACCTGAACTCCAAACAGAATATACGCCAGGGCAATACCAATGATAAGAATGATAAAAAAGATTAATGTTGGAAAATAGCTTTTTGTTTGCATAATATGATCCTCCATTGTTTAGGTTTTTAGCAGGATCGATTTCGGACATCCGTATAACGGATTTATGCGGGGCCGGTTACCCTGCTCAAGGACAGATTAAATTTAGAAAATATTTTATTGAAATACAAGATTAATGTGAGTGGGAATACTTCTTTCTTAAGAATATAGACCGTATATTAATAGCCTTTCATATCAATGTTTGCGCTATCAATCATCGTCACCCATTTGCCCATTTTTTTCTGAATGATCCGAAAGTGATGCTGATCTTCAGGAGTAACAAAAGAAATGGCTTCTCCTGGATTTTCTGCGCGACCGGTACGTCCGATGCGATGGATGTAATCTTTGGGCGAACGGGGCAATTCGTAGTTGATCACATGAGGTAAAAATTCAATATCTATACCACGGGCCAGCATATCGGTGGTTACCAGCACCCGAAGTTTACCAGTTTTAAATTCCCGAAGAGCTTCCGACCGGGATCCCTGGCTTTTCCTACTGTGGATGGAAACGGCATCAATCCCGTTCTTGCAGAGTTTATCGGCCACATTATCGGCCTGAAAAGTAGATGAAGTGAAAACAAGTACCTGTTTCAAATCGTTCTTTTTTATGATGTAACGTAACAATGGACCCTTTCTTTCCAGCGAAACAAAATAGCCCGTCTGTTCTATCAGATCCAAAGTTTCCCGCTGTGGTTCTATCTTTATTACCACCGGATTGTGAAGGATTATCTGATTAATATCGGCAAGCTTTTCGCTCAAAGTAGCCGAGAATAAAAGATTCTGGTGCTTTTCAGGCAAGAGTGCAAAAATACGTTTCATCTCTTCCTGAAAGCCTAGATTGAGCATTTTATCGGCTTCGTCCAACACCAACGTATCGATTTCGGATAAATGCACCGCATTCGACCCGACCAATTCCAGCAAACGGCCGGGCGTGGCGACCAAAACCTGTACACCCTGCAAACCGATCATTTGCGGATTAATGGAAACTCCGCCAAAAACGGCAATAGTTTTTATGCGTTCCGGAAGTTCTGATCCAAACTGAATGAACACATCGCGCACCTGTAAAGCCAGCTCCCGGGTTGGAACCAGCACCAAAACACGTGCATGTCTGTTTTTTGTAACCGACTGGCCTTGCAGATTATTTAAAATTGGCAATACATAACTGGCTGTTTTGCCCGAGCCGGTTGGGGCAATGCCTAAAATATCCCTTCGCTTCAGGACAGCAGGAATGGCTTCCTTCTGAATTGGATACGGCTGACTAAAGTCTTGAGCAGCCAGAACTTCTAAAAGAGCGGGCGATAGTCCGAAAGATGAAAAAGGCATACGAATGCGAATAAGTTGCGGTTATAAAGATAGGGGAATTTCTATACTGATCTGATAACTTCGGGATATCAGACCACTGCTAATACCATTACCTGATTGATTGATAACCTCCCGGAACTCCATTTTTTGATAGAACGACCTGCCATAACTGGTTCCGTCTTGATCTGAATGAAGCGGCAACAGAGAGCAGGTAGAATTTCCACATCCTGAAAAAACGTTCTGAATACTGATTCTTGATTTTATCCCAATTGGTTATAAAGTTTTCATACCAAACCATGAGTGTTTTATCGTAATCTGCTCCGAAATTGTGCCAGTCTTCCATCACGAAAAGGTTTTCAATGGCCCGCCCAATTTGTTCGACCGATGGAAGCATTGCATTTGGGAAAATATATTTTTGAGTCCATGGATCGATTGTTCCCAATGGTTTGATACGACCAATCGTATGAAGAAGAAATAAACCGTCATCAACTAGGCATTTGTTCGCAATTTCGAAAAAGGTCCTGTAATTCTTATGCCCAACGTGTTCAAACATTCCAACGCTTACTATCCGGTCAAATTTTTCATTCAAATCGCGGTAATCCATTAGCCTGAATTCAACCGGAAGTCCTTTGCATAATTTTTCCCCAAGTACGACCTGTTCTTTTGAGACCGTAATCCCGATCACCTCAACCTTGTATTTTTCGGCTGCATATTTTCCAAAAGCGCCCCATCCACATCCAATATCGAGCACCCGCATTCCGGGCTTGAGGAAAATTTTGCGACAAATTAAATCCAGTTTGTTTTCCTGGGCTTCATCCAGGGTAAGGGCATCCTTCCAATAGCCGCAACTATAATTCATTCGCCGATCGAGCATGTTCTGAAAAAGATCATTCCCCAGGTCATAATGCTTTTCGCCGACCATAAATGCCCTGCTTTTCGACTGTAAATTGAAAAGTCGGATAGTAAAGAGTCGTATTAGAATCGAAAACTTGCGTCGAATTTTTTCATCCAATTGAGCCCTGAAAATTTTGCAGAGAAATTCATCCATTTTTTCAACATCCCACCACGCATCCATATAGGATTCCCCGATGCTTAATTCACCTTCGGTAATTGCTCTTCGGTAAAATTCTTCATTATGGATTCGGATATCCCAGGGATTACTGCCGTCAATCTGAACTCCTGCCAATGCTAAAATCTCTTCTGCTATTTTTTTATACCTATTATTCATAACACACACTTTTTAGTAATTATGAAAGACTTGTATAAAGATCAATATTTAGTCACTGCCTCATTTCCAAAAATTGTTATTTTGTAGTACGATGATTTATAAGCAATGGTTATCGGAGATTTAATCTATTAAAGTTAAGCCCTATTTAAGTTTTGGCTCTTACTTTTTCTGGTAAACCCTGACATAATCAATCACCATTGAACGCGGGAAAATGCTGTCGTCAATGCCTTGAGCGCCACCAAAAGTTCCACCAATGGCAACATTTAGCAGCAAGTGAAATCGTTTGTCGAAAGGCCAGACATGGAATCCTGCTCCTTCGTTTTTGAAAGTAAGATATAGTTTTGAATCAACATAAATACGGATTTCACCGGTTTCCCATTCCATGATGTAATTGTGAAATTTTGTATAAGTGTCTGGTATTGCTATAATTGAGTTCCTATGTGTGTTCTGAATAAAATTGTAAGATTTGGTTTGAACTGTTGCAGCAATAAAATACGGAATATATCCCAAATGTTCCATGATGTCAATCTCTCCGCTTTCAGGCCATCCGCCATAAGCCCAATCGGTGGGCAACATCCAGATTGCCGGCCACATTCCAGTGCCATCAGGTAATTTGGCATTTACTTCAATTTTTCCATATAACCAGTCTCCTTTTGTTCGGGTGACCAAGCGTGCTGAAGTGTATTTTTTTCCACCAAAGTCTTCCTTTATTGCATTGATGTACAAATAGCCATCCTTGACTTCAGAGTTTTTTAATCGCGAATCAGTATAGTATTGCGCTTCGCTATTACCCCAGCCACTTCCTCCAATGTCATAACTCCATTTATTCTTGTCGGGTAATCCATTGTAGTCGAATTCATCGCTCCATACCAATTCAAAAGCATCTTCAGTTTCGTTAACAGGATTTGTTTTCGGATCTTTTCTACAGCCCCACTGGAAAAGTACACTTAGTACAAAAGCAAAAAGGAACAGTTGTTTCATTGGTAAATTCTTATCTTATTTCTGCTGCACTTTGGCCCAGGAATCTTTCAATTGAACGGTGCGGTTGAAAACAAGCTTTTCAGGAGTTGAATCGGAGTCAACATTGAAATAACCCAAACGTTCGAATTGAAAATGATCCAACACTTTGGCATCTTTCACGAATGGTTCGATGTAGCATTTGGGTAAAACCTGAAGCGAATCGTGGTTCATGAATTCCTTAAAGTCAATGTCTTTGTGGCCATCGGGTTCCTCATCGGAAAAAAGGCGGTCGTACAGGCGAACTTCGGCTTCCACATTTTCGGTGGCTGAAACCCAGTGAATGGTTGATTTTACCTTGCGTCCGTCGGGCGAATTTCCTCCGCGGGACGCCGCATCGTATGTACAATGTATTTCGGTGATTTCGCCATTGGCATCCTTAATTACATCGGTACAGGTAATAAAATAAGCGTAACGCAGGCGAACTTCGGTTCCAGGCGACAGGCGGAAGAATTTTTTTGGTGGTTCTTCCATAAAATCCTCGCGTTCGATGTACAATTCACAGGTAAAAGGAACCAGTCGTGTTCCCATCGAAGCGTCTTCAGGATTGTTCACGGCTTCCATCTGGTCAACCACACCTTCAGGACAATTGGTAATGACCACTTTCAGCGGATTCATTACCCCCATTACACGTTGTGCCCGTTTGTTCAGGTCTTCACGGATGCTGAATTCCAGAACGCCAACATCAATCACTCCATCTGTTTTGGTCACACCAATGCGATCGGCAAAATTCCGGAGCGATTCCGGAGTATAACCACGACGACGAAGTCCACAAATAGTAGGCATGCGCGGGTCGTCCCAACCGGTAACATGATTGTCTTTCACTAATTCGAGCAGTTTTCGCTTGCTCATCACGGTATAATTCAGGTTCAGACGGGCAAATTCGATTTGTCGCGGACGATAATCTGAATCTTTCAACTGATCGATAAACCAGTCGTACAGCGGACGATGAACTTCAAATTCCAAAGTGCAAACCGAATGGGTAATTCCTTCCCAGTAGTCGCATTGTCCGTGGGCAAAATCATACATCGGATAGATGCACCATTTGTCACCAGTGCGATGATGTGTTGCTTTCATGATCCGGTACAGGATTGGGTCGCGCATGTGCATATTGGGCGACGACATATCAATTCTGGCACGCAAAACCCTGTCGCCTTCATTGAATTCACCGGCTTTCATGCGCAAAAACAAATCGAGGTTTTCTTCCACTGATCGGTTCCTGAAAGGACTTTCAGTACCCGGGCGGGTTGGTGTTCCCTTTTGAATGCTGATGGTTTCGGCATCCTGATCGTCGATGTATGCTTTCCCCTCATGGATGAGCTTAACTGCAAAATCAAATAACTGGTCGAAATAATCTGAGGCATAATATAGCCGGTCATCCCAGTCAAAACCAAGCCAGCGNNTTGTATTTCTGAGCGGTTCCAAAATTCAGGCAAATAGATTTGGCATGACCAATATGCAAATAACCATTTGGTTCAGGGGGAAACCTGGTGTGAACACGGCTATTATTTTTTCCGGCATAAATATCCTCTTCAACAATCTGGTGAATAAAATTATTCGATTTCACCACGTTGTCATTATCTGACACATTTTCGCTCATCGTATTTCACATTAAGATTACCGACAAAAGTATAAAATGAATTGATTTCCGGCACAATAAAATTAATTTTGCAGGCGAAGTCGGGAGACCGAAGTCCGAAGACCGAAGACTGAAGAGCCATCAAGGCACCGAGTGAAACAAAATAGTAAATGGTAAATAGTCTAATGGTAAATACTTATGGCTTTGATTGAAATTGAAGGAATGGAGTTTTACGCTTTTCACGGGTATTATGAGGTGGAAAAAGTAACCGGGAACCGGTTTCTGGTGAACCTGAAAATTAAAGCCGACCTCAGCCAGGCCGGGCAAACCGATCAACTGGAAGACACACCCGATTACCAGAAAGCATATTTGGTGGTGAAGGAAGAAATGGCTATTCCCTCCAATTTACTCGAACATGTGGCACAGCGAATCATCAACCGGATAAAATCTGAATTTCCTGAAGTTCAAAAAGTAACGGTGAAAATATCGAAAATGAACCCGCCGATGGGTGGACAGATTGAGCGGGTGAGCGTGAGTTTGGAAGGATGATTATCAAGATATTTACAAGCCCAGAAAATGCATTCCCAAGCCTGCACCCAGAATCACAAGGCCAGCGATCAGGTGCATATATTTTTCTTTGGACTTGAATTTCAGGAATGAAGAACCTAAATGCCCCAGATATACAATGAACATCATCGTTGCTATCGTGGCAATGCCAAAGAAAAGGGCAACAGAAGCAATTCCGGTAGTACTTCTTTGAACTGCAGGAATGAATAACATTGGAATTAACACTTCGCACGGGCCAAACACAAAAATGATGAATAACACCCATGGGGTTAATTTGGTTTCATCCACCTTTTCTTCTAATCCGTGGCTAACCTGATGCTTGATCTCACGAAGGTTTTTAGGTATCAGGAAATTTGGCAGATGACGGTGCCCTCCATTCTTCAGGAATTTATAAAACCCATAAAATGTGTAAGCCAGGCCAAAGGCGATCAGCAATAATGCAACAATATTTCCCCTGAACTCCTCAATAAAAGTCAGTTTATTTAAGCTGACACCCAATGCAATCCCTACAATTCCAATGAGTACGGA
>DMSQ01000002.1 GCA_003457135.1 Prolixibacteraceae bacterium | reverse complement strand
ACAAAGGTTGAGCGTAATACAGTGAAAATACGTTTGTGAGTAGGAAGCGGAATTGGTCCGCTAACTATTGCACCGGTAGTTTTAACTGTTTTTACGATCTTTTCAGCCGACTTGTCCACCAAGTTGTGATCATACGATTTCAGCTTAATTCTGATCTTTTGACTCATAGTGAGAAATAATAATACAGTTTATAATTATAATAAGTCTGTTCTTCCTTTCAAATCTTCAAGAACCTTCAACGCAAGTAATTTTGGCAACTCAACGTATTTCGAAAATTCCATTGATGAAGTTGCCCTTCCTGATGATAAGGTTCTTAATACAGTGACATATCCGAATAATTCGGAAAGTGGCACCATTGCTTTAATTACACGTGCTCCTGCTTTTTCTTCCATACCTTCGATTTGCCCGCGACGACGGTTCAGATCTCCGATAATGTCCCCCATATATTCTTCAGGAGTAACAATTTCGCATTTCATGACTGGTTCGAGTAATCTTGGTCCGGCTTTACCCGCTGCATTTTTAAATGCCTGACGTGCGCAGATTTCGAATGATAATGAATCTGAGTCAACAGCGTGGTAGCTGCCATCGAGTAAGGTAACTTTCAGGCTATCTACATTAAAGCCTGCCAAAGGTCCATTAAAAAGAGCTGATTCAAAACCTTTCTGTACTGATGGGATATATTCGCGTGGAATATTTCCGCCTTTTACAGCGTCAACGAACTGAAGTCCGGTTTTACCTTCATCGGCAGGTTCAACACGAACACTGATATCGGCAAATTTACCCCGGCCTCCGGATTGTTTTTTGAACACTTCGCGAAGCTCAACCATTTTGGTGATACATTCTTTGTAGGCAACCTGGGGAGCTCCCTGGTTACATTCTACTTTGAACTCACGGCGCAAACGGTCAACAATAATTTCGAGGTGAAGCTCACCCATACCACGGATGATCGTCTGACCTGAATCAGGATCGGTATTTACTTTGAATGTTGGATCTTCTTCAGCAAGTTTATATAATCCCTGGTTCAATTTATCCAGGTCCTTTTGAGTTTTTGGCTCAATGGCGATTCCGATAACTGGTTCAGGGAAATCCATGCTTTCCAGAACTACCGGATTATCTAAATCTGATAAAGTATCACCTGTGCGGATATCTTTGAATCCGACTGCGGCACAAATATCGCCGGCTTCGATCACATCGATTGGGTTTTGTTTGTTGGAATGCATCTGGTAAATACGTGAGATACGCTCTTTTTTACCTGTCCTTGAATTGAACACAGAATCGCCGGCAGTAATTTTTCCAGAATAAACACGGATGAAGCACAGCCTGCCAACATAAGGGTCGGTAGCAATTTTAAATGCAAGGGCTGCGAGGGGTTCGTTAACATCAGCATGACGAATAACTTCGTCAGTGTCGTTATATTCGGTGGCAATAATATCACCTTTATCGAGCGGGCTTGGCAGGAATGCACAAACAGCATCGAGCAAGCGCTGAACGCCTTTATTTTTAAATGCAGAACCACACATCATCGGGATAATCACACCACTGATTGTTGCTTTACGGATAACATCCAACATCTGATCAACAGTGATAGATTCCGGATCTTCAAAGAATCGTTCGAGAATTTCATCATCAACTTCGGCAACTGCTTCAACCAGCTTAGCGCGGTATTCGTCTGCAATTTCCTTCATATCAGCCGGAATTTCTTCCAAATAATAAGTGGTTCCCAAAGTTGCGTCATCTCTCCAGCGTATGGCTTTCATTTCAATCAAATCAACCACGCCTTCAAATTTTTCTTCAGCGCCAATCGGGATAGTAATCGGAACCGGATTTGCACCCAGTTTCTCTCTTACTTCAGCGATTACATTGTAAAAATCGGCTCCCGAACGGTCCATTTTGTTTACGAAACCGATACGTGGGACTCCATATTTTTCAGCCTGACGCCAAACCGTTTCCGATTGGGCTTCAACGCCGCCTACTGCACAGAATAGTGCAACAGCGCCATCCAATACCCTTAACGAACGCTCTACTTCAACTGTAAAGTCAACGTGTCCGGGAGTATCAATAATGTTGATTTTGTGTTCTGTATCCTGATATTTCCAAAAGGTTGTTGTGGCAGCAGAGGTAATTGTTATGCCACGCTCCTGCTCCTGCTCCATCCAGTCCATAGTGGCGGCCCCATCATGGACTTCTCCAATCCGGTGAGTGATACCCGTATAATACAGGATGCGCTCCGAGGTGGTCGTTTTGCCGGCATCAATGTGAGCCATGATGCCAATATTTCTAGTAAAATTTAAATCTTTTGCCATTATAAACCAATATCTATCTAAACTAAAACGATCTATCTATTCTTCAACTAAATACTAAAAACGGAAATGTGCAAATGCACGGTTTGCTTCAGCCATACGATGGGTGTCTTCTTTTTTCTTATAAGCTCCGCCTTCTTCGTTGTATGCTGCAACTATTTCGCCGGCAAGTTTTTCAGCCATTGAACGGCCTGAACGTTTGCGGGCATATAAAATCATATTTTTTACTGAGATTGAAGTTTTTCTTTCTGGGCGGATTTCCATTGGAACCTGGAAGTTAGCTCCACCAACCCGGCGGCTTTTTACTTCAACATGGGGGGTAATTTTCTCGAGCGCTTTTTTAAACACATCCACCGGACTTACTTCAGAGTCTTTCATTTTCGTGCTGACGATGTCCATGGCGTCGTAGAAAATTTGGTATGCGATTGATTTTTTCCCGTCGTACATTAAGTCGTTAACGAAACGGGTAACCAAGGTGTCATTGAACTTTGGATCGGGCAGAATGATCCGCTTCTTTGGTTTCGATTTTCTCATTACAATTTGCTTTAGTGTTACTTAAATTAGCTGTCGATTTGTGGGCTTCAATCGGCACTCAGGCCTCTTTACTCAACTCAAACCACTAAGCTAGAACGTCAAATAAATTAAAAAACGAGTGAAAAATTATTTTTTCACTTTTGGCCTCTTGGTTCCGTATTTCGACCGTCTTTGAGTACGACCTTCAACACCTGCGGTATCAAGAGCGCCACGAATTAAATGGTAACGAACGCCTGGAAGGTCTTTGACCCTGCCACCGCGTACCAATACAATGGAATGTTCCTGAAGGTTGTGACCTTCACCCGGAATGTAAGCGTTTACTTCCTTGCCATTGGTTAACCTGACCCTGGCTACTTTACGCATAGCTGAGTTTGGTTTTTTTGGGGTTGTGGTATAAACACGGACACAAACACCTCTTCGTTGTGGGCAAGAATCCAATGCCGGAGATTTACTTTTCTCCGCATTACTTTGTCTTCCTTTTCTAACTAACTGCTGAATCGTTGGCATATAGCAACTCTTAATTTTAATAATACAATACGCAAAAAATTGGTCTGCAAAGGTATCGCAATTTTACACAATTCCAATACTTTACAATCCGATTTCAAGAGAATTCTCTTAAAAACGGCTCGCAAAAGTACTAATTGCCAATAGAAAACCCAATAAAACCTTGAAAATAATTGATCTTTTTTTGATTATTCTTAACGTAGGTGAAAACCAGAAGGTAAGTGAAACTTAATTAGTGGTTGAAATACGGTGTTTTAGAAGGGATTTCACAGGATTAATGAAGCGTTGGATCAATCTTAAATCTTCGGTAATAATTTCAGCCGAACCTTTCATTTCCTGGCTGAATTTTATCGGGATGTTAAAGTTGGTCATCAAATCCTGTGGTAATTGAACTTCGACGAGGTAGATCCCATTTTTAGGTGTGGTTGAAATATTTTTAATACGGGCTTTAATAAAGCCATATTCATTTGAGGGAAAATCTTCCAGTTTGATATTAACTTTTTGCCCTACAGCCACCTTTCCAAAATATTTCACAGGCAGGTTTATTCTTCCGATGATTGGGGTTTGTAATCCAAAGGCTTTTTGTTCCGGAGAATTCATCAACGTATCATTATTGCTTGAAGGATTTTCATATCCTAACACCACATTGCACTTAATTACATCTGGATACCTGAAGAAATAGCTTCCTGCAAGCATCACAACGAACAATCCGAAAATCAGGGATATACCTGATCGGATCATCCATCGTGGCGATTGCTGTACAATCTCCTGGAATTCATCGCTTCGAAGTTCAATTTCAATTCGTTTATTTTGCTCTTCCATGATAAAAAAGTCTCAGTATTCAGTCTCAATATTCAGTCCACTTCAGATAAAGAATTAAACGAAAAATTCTTTTTGCTTTTTCTTCATGAAACCATAGGTTTCACATGTTTATAGAAATGAATGAAATACACCTATATTCGACCCCGGAAGGGGTCGCACCTTTTATTCCTTACATTCCTTTTCTATAAACATTTGACCTCTCGGAGGTCTCAAAAATACTTTCAGAAGCATACTCAATATAAAATCATTCCTTCAATCCTTCCGTCATTCGTATTAGTTTCCCAATTCGAGTTGGTTCTTTACCAAATTATAATATGCTCCTTGTTTAGCGGTCAAATCTTCATGTGTGCCAACTTCAATGATGCTTCCTTTTTCAATCACAATAATCTGATGCGCATTTTTTACCGTACTTAACCGGTGTGCAACAACCACAACAGTCTTCCCGGCAAAAAATTCATCCAGATTCTCCAAAATTACTTTTTCATTATTTGCATCGAGCGAATTGGTGGCTTCATCGAAGAAAATAAATTCAGGATTTTTATAAATGGCCCGTGCAATTAAAATACGCTGTTTCTGTCCCTGGCTCAATCCAACTCCTTCGGAACCGATTTTGGTATTGTAATTTAAAGGCAACGATTCAATGAACTCCTGAATATTGGCCATTCTAACCGCGTAAGCAAGTCGTTCCTTGTCAGGTTCTTCGTCACCAATGGCAATATTGCTGGCAATGGTATCCGAAAAAATAAACCCATCCTGCATAACGGCTCCACAGGTATCGCGCCACCAGTGCTGCCTGTATGCTGATAAATCGAAATCCCCGACTTTAATTGTTCCGGAAACAGGAGGATAAAATCCGAGTAACAGTTTCACCAAAGTAGTCTTTCCGCTTCCACTGGTTCCAACAATGGCCGTTACCTTTCCCTGTGGGATAATCAGATTAATGTTATTCAGAACTTTGGGTGAATGTGGCCCTTCGTATTGAAATATTAAATCAGAAATATGAATATCTGGAAAAGATGGCAATACATTTAACTTTCCACCCTGATCCTGTTCTTCATCTGGTTGGTTATGAATCTCGCTTAATCGCTCCAGACTGATTTTGGCATCCTGAGAAACCTGCATGAATTCGATCATCTGGTCGAGCGGACTGTTCATTTGTCCTATTATATATTGTACGGCCAACATCATACCCAATGTCATATAGCCATGGACCACCGCAGTGGCTGCCAGTACCGTAATCACAATATTTTTGGTTTCGTTGATGAAAACCGAGCCAGCCTGCTGATATTGCTGTAACGACAAATTGCTGATGTTCACTTTAAACAATCGCGCCTGAATCCGTTCCCATTCCCATCTTTTTTGCCGTTCGTAATTGTTCAGTTTGATTTCCTGCATCCCGTTAATGAGCTGAATCAGTTTGCTTTGGTTGTCGGCTAACTGTGCAAATCGTTTGAAATCAAGTTCACGGCGCTTCTTCAGAAATAAAAATACCCACCCGATATATAATGCTGAACCGAGCAGGAAAACCATAAATATGACCACATTATAAAAAACGAGCACTACGCTGAAAATTACAATGTTGGAAATTGAAAAGACCACATTTAGCGATTGCGAAGTCAGAAATCGTTCGATTCGTTTGTGATCGCCGATGCGCTGAAGTAAATCGCCAATCATTTTGGTGTCGAAAAAACCAATCGGCATTTTCATCAGCTTGATCAGGAAATCGGATATGATACTTATATTAATACGTGTGCTGATGTGAAGCAAAATCCAAGACCGGATGAAATCAACCGTCATTCGGCTCAGGAACAACATCATCTGCGCAGCCAGCACCAGATAAATAAAATTGATGTCCTGCGTATTGATACCGACATCAACGATACTTTGTGTCAGGAAGGGAAAGATCAACTGTATCAGGCTTCCGACCAGGAATCCGATCACCAACTGTACAACAAGCTTCCGGTGAGGTTTCAGGTATTTCAGTAAAAACTTGAAATTACTGCGGTTTGTCATCTCTCCTTCAAGCTCAAAGAATTTCGGGGTCGGATCGAACAGCAAGCAAATTCCCTTTTGCTCGCCATGCCTGACCGTAGCCAGCCAATGCTTTTTAAATTCTGTTTCGGAGTATTTAACCAGTCCAAATGCCGGATCGGCCAAGTAGATGATCCCTTTCCGGTATTGGTACACCACCACGAAATGATCCTGATCCCAATGAACTACACAAGGTTTGGGCGCCTCTATTAATTGTTCGAGGGTAATACGGGCGCCGATTGTGCGGAATCCGATAGCCTCAGCCGCATCGCTGAGACCGAGTAAAGAAACGCCTTCGCGGCTGATATGGGCCAATTCGCGAAGTTTCTGAAGTGTATAGGTTTTCCCGTAAAATGCAGCAATCATGCGGAGACACGAGGGGCCGCAATCCATAGCATCGTATTGTTTAAAAAAGGGAAATTTTGGCATACAAGTTCATTGATGCCCAAAAATAGCAGAATAAATTGAAAAGGCGATAATTTGATGATTAATGCGATTAACCCTTTGCCATTCTCTTTATGTCTTCCTCAATTTCTTTGAGACTTTGCTCTTTTTCAATTGCTTTTTGAGCAATTTTGTATTTTTCAAATTCTTCACCCGATTTTTTCAACGCTTCCTCGTGGCTTATTTTTCCTGCATGAGTAAGTAACTCCCTTCTGTTCAATTGTAAAATAACATCTAAGCGTTGTATCCAATCTGCCATGTACATAGGGGTGCGTTGCTGTGCCATGGTTTCGGCAAATGCCAAATATTGCTCGACCAATAAGCCAAGAAGTTTTATTTCATCCTCGTTCAGGTAGTTCTTGGCAATATTTACGTTCGTTTTTTTTATGGCAACGGTGTTCTTTTTATCCTACGATTGCATTCCCATGAGTGGTAAATTCGCATCAACTCTTCTGTAAATCAGTTCGGCTGCGGTTTGCTTGCTGATGGCCCAAAGCAATTTGTTTTGCACTATTTTGAAAAACGCTATGGTTTGCTCATCTTTTGGGTTGTAATCAATACTGGTGGTATAAATGTCTTTGATTTTCTGATAGAAAAAGCGTTCCGAAATACGTATTTCCCGGATACGTTCTTGCAACTCGGTGAAATAATTCATTGAATTGCCCGACTTAAAGCGGTCATCGTTGAGGGCAAAGCCTTTAATAATATATTCTTTGAGCCTTTGCGTAGCCCAAATACGGAATTGTGTGCCTTGTGACGATTTTACACGGTAACCAACCGAAATAATAACATCCAAGTTATAATATTTTACGGTTGTTTCCTGTGTTTTCCCTGCAATAGCGCCATGTTGAGTGGTATGTCGGAAATTCCGACATACCAGTTTTTCTTCCAATTCTCCTTCCCCAAATACATTTTGAATGTGTTCGGTAATAGTAGTTCTGCCTTTGCCAAAAAGCAAAGCTATTTGCTCCTGAGTAAGCCAAACGGTTTCTTCCTCCAGGCGAACATCTATTTTAATGTTGCCATCAGGGTTTTGGTAAATGAGTATTTCGCTGCTCATGCTTGCACAATTTTTTCGGTAAATTTCATTTGTTACGGGTGCAATTAAATTCCTTGTTGACCAAAAATAGCAGAATTATGTGGATTGACTAATACTTTTTACCAATATTCACCATCACAACACCTTGCGCCGGAACCTGGGCAGTAAATTTCTGCTGGTATTTGCCAAGGTTTTTTTCATGCCAAAGATCACGGACAGGCTGCTTTCCTGAGATTTGCAATTCGGCCCAATCAACAACGACTTCTGCCGGACTTTTGCCGCGGTTGAACAAACCCACCGCCTTTGAGCCATCGGACAGATTTTTCACCATCAGGAAACAGCTTTCAGATTTTTTTATAACCAACCCACACTCGCCCAAAGGATCCTGGTTTACTTCAATCACTTCAGGATTACAAAGTACATTCAGGGTAAATTCATCCAGTTTCGACATATCGCCACTATAAATTAGTGGAGCTGCCATCAAACTCCAGAGCGACATGTAGGCATATTGCATGGCAGCAGGCATCCGGGTAAGTTCAGGAATGCCCTGTTTGGCAGCACTTCCTATCCATCCAATTTGAATGTAATCCGGATCGTTCCATTCGCCGGGTTTTGAATATTCACGATGTTCACTGTTTTTCAGGGCAACATCAAAAATCCGGTCGAGTTCGAAGCCCAAATCGCCTGAAGTCCGCCAGCAATGGCCTCCCACTTCGCCTCCCCATTTCCAGACGTCGCCCATTCCGTATTGACAAAGATTAAAAACGATGTCACGGTCCAAAGATTTCAGGATATTTCCCATGAGTTGATAAGGATACTGATATCCTTCCAAAGTTGGCGCACCTTTGCCCCATGTCGGGATGTTCTTATCTTCGGGGCTTCCGCCAGATGCAATATGTCCGTAGCTGCACCAGTCGTACTTCAGAAAATCAAACCCCCAGGTCGCAAATTGCCTGGCATCCTGCTCCTCGTGTTTAAATGCCCCTGCAAAACCACCGCAGGTTAATGTTCCGGGCGATGTATAAATTCCGGCTTTCAAACCTTTGGCATGTATGAAATCGGTCAGACCTTTCATGTCTGGAAAATAACTGTTTGGAATAGTGTTACCCCGATCATCTCTTAATTGGCCTACCCGTTTGGGATCATTGTTTTTTGGTGCATTCATCCAGCAATCGTCAATGTTTACATAGTTATAACCAACATCGGCCATCCCGCTGCTGATCAAAACGTCGGCAGCTTCGCGCATCATTTTATCGGTAATCCGGTCGTAATGGGCGTACCAATGGTTATAGCCCATGGGTGGTGTGAGGGCAAGTTTGTCTCCTGCAATAATTTTCAGTTTCCTGCTGTCTTTTCCTTTTGAGTTTTTAGCCTGAATGGTAAGGTTATAGTCACCCTTTGCCGGAACTTTTCCTGAGATAATGCCGGTCGAAGGATCCAGTTTCAGATCAGTTGGCAAGCCTTTTACTGAAAATTGAATTGGACGCTCTCCTTGGCAGGGAATCCGGTAAAGAAATGGGTGTCCGGGACGACAACCATAAACCAGCGGTCCATTGATGCGGGGCGATGGTTTTGGTGCAGGGGTGAGGAGTATCTTTTCGGGAGCGATAATGAGATTCCCATTCATTTTAGCAGATACCCGAACAGTGCTGCCTGCTATCAAAATTGAGCAAAACGCCACAATACATAAATTAATTGCGATTGTCTTCATTTTAGATTTGGGTTTAATTTAATTGGCTGTAGTTAAGAATAGCG
>DMSQ01000006.1 GCA_003457135.1 Prolixibacteraceae bacterium | reverse complement strand
GCATGCCCGGCACACTAAATATTCTGCCCCGCTGGGGCAATGCTGGTCGCAAGGCAAAAGTGCCAGCGGCGTTCGACTGAGCTCACGCCGAAGTCACTAAATATTTATAGAATAACGATAATCCGTAACACCAGAAGTGCCGTAGGTACGAAATAATCCAATTTTAAAATTCACTCCGATGTTTCCAACCGCCTTCTATTCCTTTCTCAACATCCACAGTTTGGCCCTTAATGGTTTGAATGTTACCTAACTTAAAAGAGGTGGCCACCCAAGTGACCGCCTCTTTTAGGTATGATTCCTTCAGCATATTATGGCTTATTAACGGTATTCATCTGAAGGGTTACTGCTGTTTGCGCCAACATTCTTCCGTTTATTGAAGCGCCTGTTTTTAAATTAATACCAGTCTTGCTTAAAATGTTTCCTTCAAAATGACTGGTTGTGCCTAAGGTAACGGCGCCAGATGTCTGCCAGAAAATATTCTTTGCCAGTGCGCCACCTGCAAGGGTAACTTTTACTGCTGAACTCATATTAAGGGTTCCGGCAACCTGGAATATCCAGACATCGGTCGAACTGCCCGAAATAGTAATATTAGTTGGAATAACAACTGCAGATGTAAATTTATAGAGGCCAGGTGTAAGTGTTTTTCCACCAATATTACCGCCGCCCAGATTCACGAATTTAGGGGTAGTACGTCCGGCGGCATCAGTGTATGCAGCTTGCATGTTACTTACTGCAGTTGTTAACTTGCTGGCAGCAGTTACCTTACAGGGTGGGCCGGCAGCATCAACGGAGTATATGATTCCGGTTACTTCAGTACAATTCAGAAGGATAGCTGCACCAGTAATTGGGCTTGATCCAACATTCCCGGTTACTGCAGAAGGATAGACACTGGTAACTCCTGATTTCGATAAAATCACGAACTCGCCTGCAACTCCAAGTTCGACCACTTTCAGTACACTACCTTTTGGTATTTTACCAGCCTTTAATAATGATGCTTCGGAATCCAGGTCTGAAGCGTTTGAAACTGCAGACACTTCCGGACCATAGGAAGAGTCCATACTTTTACTGCAACCCGAAACTATTACAACCAATAGCACTGCTAAGGCTGGTAATATTTTTATTAGTTTCATTGTATTGATTATTATTCGTGACGACATTATCACATGTCAAAAGTGAAGCCTTAATTTCCGGGAAAGTTACACAACTCTGATATTAAGTTGCATAATTATCACCTTTCTGTTCCTGCTAAATTTGGTTTGTATTTACATCCTCTCCATGTACCAGTTCAACTGTTTTTCCATTTTTTTGTAGCTAAAAATGCGGGAAATGATTTTCTGAAGCCGAAAGAAGGCCGTTTCGCTTTTCACTACATAATCGAAAGCATGGTGATGCATACAATCAATTGCCACGTCAATTTTATCCTGTGAGGAGAGTATCACAACCGGAATATCCGGATTGAATGCCTTGATCAGGTCAAGTGTTTCAATTCCGTTCATGGCGTTACTATAAATGTCATCCAAATGATAATCTAAAATGATCACATCTGGGTTGCGTGATAAATTTGCTATACAAAGTTCGCCTGTAGCGTATGTTTCAATGATAAAATCAGCATGTTGAAGAAAATCTATTTCCAATGATTTCAGAAATAACGCATCATCATCAATCAGGAAGATCTTTATTTTATCGTTGTTCATTTGTCTCTGTTTTTAATCCGGTTATAGTCTTCTTTTAATTCTTCACAAGCCTGAACACATACAGTTTCAATCCGAAGTACCATCTCAGGTATTCCTTCTAACTGAAGTTGGGTGCTTGCAAATTCCTGAACCTTTCTGGCCATATTTTCGAAATCGGCATGAATGCCCATGATTGAAAAGGAGGGAATCATTTTATGGACAGCCGCATACAATACCTTCCAGTCTTTATCCTGCAAACCTTGCTTCATCGAATTGATTAACGGTGGGGTTTGTACCAGGTAAAGCGAAATCATTTCCATCATCAATACCGGATTTGATTTTGTACGGTGGATTAAATATTGCAAGTCGGTGCATTTTGACTTTAAATTTTCAGGGACTGCTTCAGTTATATTCTCTTTAACAAATAAGTTATTCTTAACAAACCCAACTATTTTAGTATATAATACTTTTTCATCAACAGGCTTCGAAATGTAATCATTCATGCCAACGAACCGGCATTTTTCCAGATCAACCGTAGTAACATCGGCAGTTAATGCGATGATCGGAATGTCAGATTTCATGGTGTTCCGAATGTATTCGGTAGCTTCAAAACCATTCATTTCCGGCATTTGCAGATCCATCAATATAACATCATAAGTGTTGGAACTTAGTTTTTCGATGGCTATTAACCCGTTGTCGGCTATATCGCATTCAAATCCGAAATCATCCAGCAGGGTTTTCATAAGTAACTGATTGAGAGCAATATCTTCAACCACCAATACTCTTATGTCTTTCATATCCGGATCCAATTCCATTGTTCCTATTTCCAATTCGGCATCAGCTTTTGTTTTCAGAAAACTTAAGATAAAACCAAAAGTTGAGCCCTCGTTCAATTTACTTTTTACACTAATGGTTCCACCTTGCGCTTCGACCAATTGTTTAACTATGGCCAGCCCTAATCCTGTTCCACCATACAATCGCGACGTACCGCTCGAAGCCTGCTGAAAGTTTTCAAAAATCCTTTCTATTTTCTCTTCCGATATTCCAATACCTGTATCTTTAACTGAAAATTCAATGCTTACATTATTTTCGTCTTCATTCAGAAAACGGACGCTTACAACAATTTTTCCCTTGTTTGTAAACTTTACTGCATTGCTCACCAGGTTAAGAATTATCTGGTGCAATCGAACCGGGTCGCCAACTAAAACCTCAGGAATATTAGCATCATATTCCTTAATCAAAACAATATTCTTTTCCCTGATTTTTGATTCAAATAAATGAAGCATGGCTGAAATAGATATCGCCATTTTGAAAGGTATTTGCTCAAATATCATTTTGCCGGCATCAACCTTAGCCAGATCGAGTATATCGTTAATGAGTACGATTAATGCGTCGCCACTCATTTTGATGGCTTGTAAATATTCTTTTTGCCGGGGCGAAAAATCAATCTTCAACAATACTTTGGTGAAACCGATAATCGCATTCATTGGAGTACGGATTTCATGGCTCATATTCGACAAAAACTGTTGTTTCGATTTCACTGCATTTTCAGCTACCCGTTTGGCCTCTTCGGCTTTTATTTTTGCTTCTTCAGCAATTCCTACAGCCAACTCGGCAAATACAATCGCTTCGGTCAATTCTCCTGAAATTCTTTTTTGTTCAGTCACATCCCTGGCGACAATCACTACGCCCAGTACATTTCCCCGGTCATCTTTATAAACCGATCCGTTGAATAATACGTCAGTCAGCTTGCCATATTTATGCCGAAGAGTTAGTGGGGAATCAGCAACCGATCCTTTGGCAAAAACCTCCAGATAAACTTCACGCGCTTTTTGAGGTTCTGTAAAATAATCAAAAAAGTCGGTGCCGGTGAGTTCCTGACGTGTCAGGCCAGTTATGTTTACCGTCGCCTCATTCATATCAGTGATCTTACCTTCAGGGCTTATGGTAACCAATGGATCACGACTCGCTTCAATAAGGCTAAGAGAATATTGGGAAGCTAATTTTAAAGATTTGCTGATTGCTTCAAGTTCTATATTTGCAATTTCGCCTTTTTCTTTTTCCCTGATTTGATATACCAGTTCAGTATCAGCAATGATTAACTCTTCAGCCCGTTTTTCTTTCTCTTCGTTTTGAAAGAGAAGTTCCTTGTTGGCAATAATTAATTCAGCAGCCCGTTTTTCTTTCTCTTTATTTTGAAAGGCCAGTTCCTTGTTGGCCATGACCAGTTCCGCAGCCCGTTTTTCCTTCTCCTTGTTTTGAAAGGCCAGTTCTTTGTTAGCAATGATCAGCTCTGCCGCCTGTTTTTCTTTCATCTCGTTTTGAAAGGCCAGTTCTTTGTTGGCAATGACAAGTTCCGCAGCCCGTTTTTCTTTTTCATCGTTTTGAAAAGCAAGTTCTTTGTTGGCAATGCTTAACTCGTCGGCCCGTTTTTCTTTCTCTTTGTTTTGAAAGACAAGTTCTTTGTTTGCCAGGATGAGCTCTGCTGCACGTTTTTCTTTCTCTTCGTTTTGGTAGGCAAGTTCCTTGTTGGCTATGATTAATTCTGCCGCCCGTTTTTCTTTTTCATTGTTCTGAAAAGCAAGTTCTTTGTTGGCAGCCCTTAACTCCATAGCCCATTTTTGCTCGGCTATGTCTCTGGCCACCACAACCGCACCAAGCACATTTCCCCGATCATCTTTATAAACCGATCCGTTAAATAAAACATCGGTAAGCTTGCCGTCTTTATGTTGAAACGTAAGTGGGGAATCAGTAACCGATCCATTTGAAAACACTTCCTGGTAAACTTCACGCGCTTTTTGTGGTTCTGTGAAATAATCAATGAAATCAGAACCGATCAGTTTTTCACGTTCTATGCCGGTAATGTTTACCTTTGCCTGATTCATATCGGTAATCTTTCCTTCGATACTGATGGTAATCAAGGGATCCAGGCTGGCTTCTATCAAACTGCTGGCGTATTGAGATTCATGCGACTTTGTTCTTTCCATTATATTTGCTTTAAAACGCCTTCGATTTGTTCAATTAATGCTTTAAGAATTTCCGACTTCTTCAATCGGGCTTCTCCTTTTGTCCTTTAGTTGTTTAAAGTGCGACGGCGAGAGCCCGGTCATTTTTTTAAATTGATTGGATAGGTGAGCCACACTGCTGTAATTCATTTTCCATGCTATTTCAGTAATGTTTAATTCTCCGTATATAATCAATTCCTTAATCCGTTCAACTTTGTGAGAAATGATGAATTGTTCGATCGTAGTACCCTGTACTTCCGAAAATAAATTAGCCAGGTAGGTATAATCGTGGTTTAGTTTTTCACTTAAATAATTAGAAAAGTTGGTCTTGATTATTTCATTAGAATGATGGACCATTTCGATGACCGTATTTTTGATTTTTTCAATCAAAACAGCTCTTTTATCGTCAATCAATTCAAATCCTGAATTTAGCAAAGCAGTTTTCAGCTTCCCGCTCTGTTCAACGGAAATGTTTTCCATGATCTCAACTTCACCTAAATCAACCACAATGAAATGAAGCCCAAGTTTCTTCAACTCTTCTTTCACCGCTATTTTACAGCGGTTGCTTACCATATATTTGATGTAAAGTTTCAAATTTGCACGAGTTAACAGGAATTGCGGTCAAAGGTGCACCCAATTTATCAGGAAATGTTACACAACTTCGAAAATAAGTTGCATAATTCACACATTCATGTTTCGTAAGTTTTGTTTAAAAATAAATCAGCTTTTTGCTTAACCCCGCTCCGTTTAAATTAACCCGAAGTACATAAATTCCTTTGGGATATCCGGTCAGATCAAAGTCAAATTGGGTTGAATTGACACTGACCTTAAATTGTCTTGAAAACAATTCCCTGCCTTTTAAGTCGCTGACCGACAGGTCGGCAATTCCTGTTTTGGGATGGAAAAGATTTAAATTAAAGCTGCCACTTGATGGATTGGGAAATACAACGGCCTCAAGTGAATTGCTTAAAATATCAATAATAATATTGCCATAAGCTGCATTATGCCCGTCAACCTGCAACCAATATTGCTTTCCCGGATCGAGTTCCAGATTTTCGATAATAGCAGTTTTATCGCTGTTTGAGCGGTTGTCGTTGGCTGCAAGTAAGGAATACTGAGTTCTGTCGCCCGATAAAATGGATGAATAAGAATCGGCCCGATAAACAGCAATCTGGTCATCAAATCCATACGTATTTATGGTAACCAAACCGTTCGATGGCGAAATAAAAGTAAACCACACCGAATTGTCAATTAAGCTTCTGCCGGAAGTAAAATCAGGGCACCAGCTTTTTTTCACCAAACAACCCGACGACGGAGGATTGGGCTCATTCATTTCAGGTGTTGCACATTTGTTTGAATATCCTGTATTTCTCCCTAAAAACAATTTTGATGCATGGATAACATCATCGTTTGGCTGAATGATTACATGCAGCAATATACTGTCGGAGGCGATGCAGTGGCCATTGGTCCCGGTCACTTTAACCCATGTATCAAAAGATTTGGTGTAATTAGCTGATGGATTTAAGGAAAGGAACAGGGTATTGGAATGAATAGTGGTATCAATTAATTCAGGTTTGTCAATTTTGAAACTGTAATTTACTGCGCCACTTGCTTTCAAGGCAAAATCTTTCAGGTCGCAACCACAAACCGTGCTGTCTCTTCTGGCTTTCAGGAACCTGACATCAAGCTTACTTCTGGCCAGGATATATTTTTTTTGGATAAGTTCATGACTTCCGTATTTATTTGATGTAGTTAACTTTACTGAATAAGTACCGTCTTTTAAAAACAAAATCTCCGGATTTTGAGAAGTACTGTCAGTGCCATTGGTAAAGCTATAAAACGGTGGATCAATCTCCCAGTTCCATCCGGTTGGCCTGTGCGTTGTTTTATCGGTAAACTTGATTGGAGAATTCACACATACTTCCTGCAATTCGGCGCGAAAGTTAGTTTTTGGCGGCATTTTCCATATCCCGTTAAGTGTTTTTCTTGTATTCGATGGGTCGAGCCAGTGAGCAAGCTGTTCGGTGTAAGATGCATGATAGTTCCAGGACAAGGACAATTTTCCGAAAAGTATGACCGAATTAACTCCCCCGTGAAGCTGCCCGGCAATTCGCTTATTCTGGTCAAAAAGCGGGCCGCCTGAAGAGCCTGCTTTGGGCAAACCATGATCGAACAGAACATTCCAATGTGTATCGGGCAATGTGGTCGAAATTAACCGAAGATCTTCAGAGAACCATTCTATTTTTTCAGGATAGCTGAATGCAGTATTGCCGGCAGTTGCTATACTTTTTGATTCTCCGTCGGGATGGTGCAAACAGGCGCCGGATCTGGGATTTATCCCCGTGACATCCCATCCGGCATAAAATGGATTGTATTCATCGGGCGGATATTCATTGAGCAATAATAAGGAAAAATCGGAATGACTGCTACCCGCCTTAAATGTTGCTCCCGATAAAGTCTGAGAAAATGAAGCATCATCCGATTTACACGTCGAATCTTCGTAATTAAAATAGGTAATTAATGTATTTGCTGTCAACTCGGTGTGAATGCAATGATTTGCTGTCAGGAAATAGGGTGTCTCATCTTCTTTGACATTATTTAATAAAGCTCCAGTACAAAAATATGAATTCTGAAAGTCATGGAAAGTCATCAGGCAAACACTGTGTTTTTCTACTTGCCAATCGGCTCCTTCTTCACAATTAATACCTATACGGTCGTCGGCCAATCGCTTCAAATCGGTATAAGCCTGCGATACTGCCCCAAGCACCAGTTCTCCTGAAAACTCAGGCGATAGGGGCTCAAAATATTCGATGATCATATTTTTGCCCTGAAATTCAGCAACAGGCAAACGATTTCCCGGATTATTATTGTTTTGTGTGAAAGCTCCCCGAATCAAAGTTTTAGAGGAATCATAAATAAAGACTTTGGCCTTTGGAGGAAGGTGATATTTCTTAAAATAAATTCCGAGAGAGTAGGCATCTTCAGACTCAACCTTATATTGCCAAATAATACCTTTGCCCTGAATTTCGGTCCTGATTCCAGCTTCTTTGATATTGATATCACAGGATTGAACAACTCCATACCTGTTGTCTATTTTGAGTTTCTGATCTTCCTTCAGCATTTTTTCTACACGAACTGAATCTAATTTCAAGGTCGGGATAAGTAATGCACTCTTCTGTTCCATAAAAAAACTCTCGGGGAAACCTTTCTCCTGTACCTGAGCTTTCGATTCGAAACAATGAATACCAATTCCAAAAATCAGGATAAGAACTAATCCATATCGGTGTAAAAGTTTCACATTTTCTGTTTTTACCAATCCTGAATGCCGCGGTTACCAATCAGACAATTGATTTCGGGAAAAACCCTATCGTAAGCAAAATAACTGAAAACTTTTTTGATTCCGCTGAAAGTCAAAAGAAAACTTCCGTCCGTATATTTTCAGGCGGGAGCCCGTATTTTTCGAGTATCGCCGTTACTTCTTCAATCATGTCCGAATTTCCGCAAAGATAACAAATGGTATCCTTTTGAACAGGATTCTCTTTCAGGCAGGAAGTTACCCTGCCAAAATAGTCACCCTTTTCGTGCCTTGATGTGCATAGAAAGTACCTCTCCGGTTTAAATGCCTCCCTTCCATAAGCCTCATCAGCAAAATGTACCCCGTGCAATACCCGGTAGTTCAAATCAGGATAAGATTTTACGTACGAATGAAATGGAGAAATTCCGGTTCCGGAAGCAATCAGCAGGGTCGGATGTCCCAGTTTGGTCTTTTCGTTGAGAATAAAATAACCTTTCGGCCCTTCAACATCCAATTCTGAACCGGGTTCCAGGTGACGCAGGTATCGCGAAAATTCACCGGATGGAATCTCACGGATTAAAAAATCGAGGTAATTATCAGTTGTTGAACTGAAAATGGAATATTCGCGGCCTTTTTGCTCATCCGGAATGCGAATAACCACATACTGGCCTGGCTCAAATTGAAAATCCTGACGGTCGAGCCGCAAGATAAAAGTTTCAGGAGTTAAGTTGATAATCTCTAATACACGATGTTTTCTGCGCTTCATCTACTTTGTTTCAAATGAGTCATTAAGTGGTCATTGGTTGTCATAGTTGTCTTGGTTGTCTTTGTTGTCATAGTTGTCATAGTTGTCAAGGTATTGCATGCAGTTTTTAACATGTAATCACGCGAAGTGAATGACCATGAATCACGCGAAGCAAATGACCACAAATGACAATTCTTTCTGCCGACTGCGACTGAACACTGGGAACTGCCCTACCCATTCACATGCCTTTCAGCATGATAAGATGACCGCACCAACGGACTGCTTTCGACATACGAAAATCCCTTTTTCATGCCTTCTTCCCGATATTTTTCAAATACTTCAGGCTTAATGTATTCCTTTACGGGCAACAAATTGGCGTCGGGCTGAAGGTACTGGCCGATCGTCAAAACTTTACACCCGGCAACACGAAGGTCGTCCATGGTTTGTAAAACTTCTTCTTCGGTTTCGCCCAAACCCACCATGATTCCAGATTTAGATACCATTCCGGCTCCTGAAATAAATTTAATAGTCTGCAAACTACGGTCATATCGCGCAGTACTCCTAACTTTTGGAGTCAGACGGCGCACGGTTTCCATATTGTGCGAAATCACATCTGGTGCAGCATCAATCACTTTTTGGATTAATTCAGGATTGGCATTAAAATCAGGAATAAGGGTTTCAATGGTGGTTTCCGGGTTCAGCTCTTTAATTTTCCGGATGGTAGTTGCCCAAAATCCGGCGCCACCATCGGGCAGATCGTCACGGGTGACCGAAGTGATCACGCAATGCTTTAAGGCAAGTGTTTGTATTGTTTTAGCCAGACGAAGAGGTTCCAGCAAGTCAACCGGATCGGGGATATCGTTTTTGACATAGCAAAACCGACAATTCCGGGTACATTTATCGCCCAGAATCATGAAACTGGCCGTTCCGGCATTCCAGCATTCGCCTTTATTGGGGCAGTTCCCGCTGGTACATATCGTATTTAAATGGTGATCGGCTATTAATCGTTTAACTTTCGAATAGTTCTCGCCTTTGGGCAATTGTGACTTCATCCAACGCGGCAATCGTTCCCTCTCTGTTATTAAATCAGTCATATTTCATTGATGTATTCAGGCAATGAAACAGTATTCAGGTAATGAAGTTCACTAAACGGAGATTTTTTGGCACCATTTTCGCGAATGATTCATTGAACTAAAGTTAAACCAACAGGATTACAAATCCCAATCTAAACAAGGTAGAGAGGCACGAAATCACGAAAAACACTAAAAATGGAATTTTGTCGTACACCCGTTCAATTGAATCAATCAAATACATTTCATAAATTTTGTATCTTTGCTTCATGTACTTAGATAATAAAAAAATAGAAACGATCAGGCACTACTTCGAAACACAACCAGTTTTGAAAGCTTATCTTTTTGGTTCATATGTTCGTGATGAGGCTGATAACCAAAGTGATATTGATATTCTTGTTGATTTGGATTATTCTCAAAATATTGGGTTGCAATTCATGCAAATGAAGTGCGACCTTGAGAAACTTTTAAGCAAAAACGTGGATCTCGTATCCTCAAATGGCTTGTCAAAATACATTCAACCATTGGTTGACAATGAAAAGCAACTAATATATGCGAGGTAGATTAGGTGACAAGGTGAGACTACAACATATCTTTGATAACATATTGAATCACTAAAAAGCCACACCTGTATTTACAGGCATGGCTTTTTTTTTAACCTTTGTGTATCGTTTTCTTTAGGACGACGCTTATACCTCAGTCTTTTTTAATAGTTGTTAAAATCCCACTTTCCGCGATAGGCGCGGGTACGCATCAGGTTGGCATAGTCGTCGTTTATAAATTCTTCTTTTTTAGGATTCCACTTCAACGGGCGCTGTAATTCGTAAGCGATATTCACAATATTACAGACCGATGCTGTGCGGTGCCCGGTTTCCACATCCGAAACCGGACGGGAGCGTTTTTTCATGGCGTCCACCCAATCCTGATAATGGTTGGTGCTTATATAAACCCTCTTATCACTCGGTTTCAATTCGGCTTTTGCCAGATCTTTATTGGGGAAAGTCCTTAAAAATTCGCGACTGACTTCAATCCGGCCTTCTGTTCCAATAAACTGAACGGCATTGCCTTCGCCCCAATTTTTGTGGTTCACCACTACCCCATTTTCATATTTCATCGATAGTCCGGTTTTTGCAGGAACTAAAGGCGGCAGAAACTGAACCGGGCCCGATTTGTCCATGTCCAATCCCCATTGAGCAATATCGAACATGTGAGCGCCCCAATCGGTAACCAGGCCGCCGCCAAAATCGCGGTAGCCGCGCCACCAGGCCCATTTCTCGTCGCCAAAAACAGGCGCCAGATCAGGATGCCATCCACGATAAAATGATGGTCCAACCCATTCGTTCCAGTCGAGTTCGACAGGTGGTTCCTTAACCGGTAAGCTGCAATGCTTCACCGGTTCACCAACATTAACATTGACTTCGGTAATTTGACCTATGTACCCGTTGCGAACCAGTTCTACGGCATGGCGGAAAGCTCTCCATGAACGTTGCATATTTCCGGTTTGAAAAACCCGGTCATATTTGCGGGTAGCATTCACCATAGCCCGGCCTTCGGCAATGGTCAGCGCCATTGGCTTTTCACAGTAAATATCCTTTCCGGCTTTGGCGGCATCAACGGCGACCTGGGCATGCCAATGGTCGGGAGTGGCAATAACCACCGCATCAATGTCTTTCCTTTCTAAGAGTTCGCGGTAATATTTGTAGGTATCCACATTGGCTGTCAGGTTTTTAGCTTTGTTACTGACATCAGCAGCACCTTTGAATTTTTCAAGTTTCTTCTGGTCCACATCGCAGGCAGCCAGGGCAACGGTTTCAAGGCATTTTCCGATCCCATTAAGCAAAGTATAGGACTGTTTCCCAACACCAATGTATCCTATGTTGATGCGGTCGTTGGCGGCAATAAATCCATTTCCGCCCAAAACATGACGTGGAATAACTGTAAATACAGCGGCAGCCATGGCCGAATTACCGATGAATTTTCGCCGGTTCATTTTTTCGCTCATAGTAATTGATTTAATTAGTTTAAAAAAGTTTAAGTAAAGCGTACCAAATATAATTGTTTTAAAACTGAAACGAAACTCAGCTCCTCAAGATATGTATCCGTCACATTAATTCCACTTTAATTTAATCCATTATATTTGCAATATAATCGGAGTAAATAGCGTGAAGTAAAATAATTATGAGCAAAACATACAATTGGGCCATACTTGGATGCGGAAAAATTGCCCGTAAATTTGTCGCCGATCTTAAATTGCTTCCCAATGCGCGGCTTTATGCTGCCGCTTCAAGGTCAATCGAAAATGCCCGGAATTTTGCATCTGAACTGGGTTTCGAAAAGGCTTATGGCAGCTACGAAGATATGGTGAATGATCCCGAAGTTGACGTGGTTTACATTGCCTCGCCGCACTCGCACCATTGCGAACATACGCTTTTGTGCCTGAACCACCGGAAAGCTGTTTTGTGCGAAAAGGCTTTTGCCCTCAATTCCCGTGAAGTTGATTTAATGATTGAAGCTGCGCGAAAGAACAACACCTTCCTGATGGAAGCCTTCTGGACGATGTTTCAGCCCAGTTTCCTGAAAGCGATGGAGATCATCCGTTCAGGAGAACTTGGCGCCCTTAAAATGGTCAGGGCAGATCTGGCTTTCAATGCCGAATACAATCCGGAGAAACGGTTGTACAATGTAAACCTGGGAGGCGGTTCGTTGCTCGACATCGGCATTTACCCCATTTTTATGTCGCTGATGGCGCTCGGCAAACCTTCAGAAATACAAACAATGACCTCGTTCTGCCCAACCGGCGCCGAAGAAAGCATCATGATGTCGTTCCGCTATCCCGGAGGAGAACTGGCTTCTCTGGTTTCGAGCTTTGCTGCTTTTTCAAGTACTCAAAACGAATTTTGGTTCGAAAACGGATTCATCAGGTTAAACCGCCGTTTTTATACCCCTACTACCCTTACCTTCTGGAAAATACAAGAAGAAGAAAAAGTAATTACGTTTGAAAAAGGCGCTGGTTTTGGTTACGAACTGGAAGCTGCCCATGTGATGGATTGCCTGGATGCCGGGAAAATCGAAAGTGAGTTGATGCCCTGGTCGGTTTCTTGCGATCTGATGGAAATCATGGATCGTGTCCGGAAAGAAGCAGGGATCGTATTTCCAGGGCACGATTAAAATGGTATATTTACCTTCAATCAAATTCCTAAATAATGATCCGGCAGAATGATATCACGGTAAGTTCATGGGAACAACTTTGCGAGGAAGTTTACCACGAGTCGTGGAAACCCGATTTGGGAAGGTACCGCTCCGATTATGCTTTCAGGGGATTGTCGGACATGAATTACGAACTGAAAAACAGTTTCCTGCGGAATTGCGGCGATAAACCTGAGTTGGAGTATCACCTGCTTCGAAATTTCAGGAAATATTCCATTTCGAGCGATCCGATACTGACCAGCACATTTTGGCGTTCGCTTGTGCTTGCGCAACATCACGGTTTACCCACCCGGCTGATTGACTGGACTTACTCGCCTTTTATTGCCATGCACTTTGCAACAGCCAATACCGAAAAATATGATATTGATGGTGTGATATGGAAAGTTGATTTTGTGAAAGTGAACCAGCTCGTACCGGCGCCATTCAGCGATGGGCTGAATGAAGAAAAGTGCAACGCTTTTACACTCGAAATGCTTGAAAAAATCGTTTCGTTATCTGATTTCGACAGGCTGTTTAATCAAAATCAGGTCTTGTTTTTTGAACCGCCTTCACTCGATGAGCGCATCGTAAACCAGTTCGCCTTATTTTCGGTCATGATGAACCCAACTGCCATCATGGATGAATGGCTGATCATTCATCAGGATTTATACCGACGTATCATTATTCCAAAAGAATTGAAGCTTGAAGTCAGGGACAAGCTTGATCAGGCAAATATTACTGAAAGGGTTCTTTTCCCAGGTCTGGACGGATTGGCTAAATGGTTAAAACGACACTACAAACCAGTATTTTAGAAAAAAACTAGCTTATCAAAATCATCACTGATCTCCAATCCTTTCGGTAATTTTATTCCCGATAGTAAAAGGAAATGAAATCCCAAGCCTGTTGGCTAAATAACAAGCCATAAAAAAGAAAGGAATAATGGATGTGAACGGACTGTAAATTTCATCTAACTCAGTTTCGTTAATCTCAAACACTTTAGCCCCTGCATTCCTCAGAATATCCATAAGCTTTTGGGTTCGTTTGTATAAGATGCTTTTTGTAGGATTGATCACAATTACAATCGCATTTTCGGCTGTTTCTTTATAACCATGTTCGTATTGCGAAAGAGACATCGCGACAAATGGGAATTTTGTTGATTCACTAAGCATTAAAGCTGCCTGATAAGCTGTTCCGACATTAGGTCCGTTACCGATTATGTTGATACATTTTAACTTCTTCCTTTTAATGCTGGATTCGATGGATGATCCAACAGATTCACCGACAAGTTCAAATTCAGGAAACTTTCGTTCCATCAAATCCAAAGCATGTTTCACGTCAAATCCATGACCAAGATAAAGTACAATCAGTGTATTGATAAATGTTTTTGTTGAAGAATATTTTTCGACACCGGCAAAAATCTGAACAGCTAACTTCATATTGGGCTGATTGGTTAAACCGGAATCCATTTCGTTCACAATGGCAACGAACTCGCGAAAACATTTGGCACAGTTGATTACATCGGTGGTTCGTCCAGACTGTGATATGAGTACCGCATTTTCAAATTGCCTGATCTTCTGAATATAATAGAAATAATCACCTGCCAGTTCAGGAAATATCTTAACTCCCAGATATCGGAGAACAATTGCAGCATAGTAGGAAGAACCCATCCCGATGTACGGAACTTTGTCGGGCAATATCAGGCCTTTATTTTTTTCATAACAAAGTTTGGCCTGCATCGGAATATCGTACAATTCTTTTTCCATTTTTGCTCTTGTTTATAACAAAAAACCCCACTCAGGAGTGGGGTTTCGTATGTTTATTCACCTAACTGACGATGATTATTTCACCTTATATACAACTGCTTTAAAAGCTAAAGGGTGATTCATTGCTAAATCAGCCAAAACTTTACGGTTGATTTCAACATTTGCTTTTTTGAGCAAACCAATAAACTGAGAATAAGATAAACCTTCGGTTCGAACGGCTGCATTAATACGCTGAATCCATAATCCACGGAAATTTCTCTTCTTCACTTTTCTGTCTCTGTAGGCATATTGCAAACCCTTTTCCCAGGTATTTTTTGCAACGGTCCATACATTCTTACGGGCGCCGAAGTTACCTCTGGTAAGCTTCAGGACTTTTTTTCTGCGAGCCCGGGATGCTACGGCATTTACTGATCTTGGCATAAAACTGATTTTAGAATGGTTAGCGCCCCAATTTTGGGATCTTCAAGCTAATGCATTCGATTAATAACTTAATTTAATTACTCTGAAAAAGAAAACATGATTAGATGGTCAACATCGCCTTTACATTTGGCACATCCGATTTTGCAACAGTTCCCCAATAAGTCAGGTTACGTTTACGCTTGGTGCTTTTCTTGGTCAAAATGTGACTTTTGAAGGCATGTTTTCTTTTAATTTTTCCGGTGCCGGTTAATTTAAACCTTTTTTTAGCTCCGGAGATCGTCTTCATTTTTGGCATTTTCCTAAAATTAATGTATGTAAGAAATTTATTTCTTCTTTCTAGGTGAAATAAACATGGTCATTCGTTTTCCTTCTAATTGTGGCAATTGCTCAACTTTGCCGACTTCTTCCAGTTCCTGTGCAAACCTGAGAAGTAAAATTTCGCCCTGTTCTTTAAAAAGGATGGACCTTCCCTTGAAGAATACATAAGCTTTTACCTTGGCGCCTTCATGTAAAAATTTTTCGGCATGGCGCATTTTGAATTGAAAATCATGGTCATCAGTATTCGGGCCGAAACGGATTTCCTTAACTACAACCTGTACAGTTTTAGCTTTAATTTCCTTCTGTTTCTTTTTCTGCTGATATAAAAACTTCTGGTAATCAGTAATTTTACAGACTGGCGGATCTGCGTTTGGTGAGATTTCCACAAGGTCAAGTTCAAGAGCATCTGCCATCTTTAAAGCTTCTGCAAGCGAAAAAACACCAGGGTTTTCGATGTTATCGCCTACAACACGAACTTGTAGTGCACGAATTTTCTCATTAATCCGGTGCTGGGCAGCAGCTTCTGCCCTACCACCATTGTATGGTCTTTTTACAGCTATGGCCAAATTCTCCTATTATTAGTTAATATTTTTAATTGTTTACTGATGATAACTGTTCTTTTACCTCGGCTTTAATCAATGCAATAAATCCAGGAATATCCATTATTCCTTTATCGCCATCTCCTTGCCGCCTCACAGATACTTGCTGATTTTCAGCCTCTTGTTCGCCAACTATCAATAAATAAGGGATACGTTTCATCTCGTTATCCCTGATCTTCCGACCGATTTTTTCATTACGGTCGTCAATTATGGTGCGAATATCGGAATTATTTAGAAATTCTGAAACACTTTTTGCATAATCATTGTACTTTTCGCTGATTGGTAACACAACAACCTGATCGGGAGTTAACCAAAGCGGAAATTTCCCGGCTGTATGCTCAATTAAAACCGCTACAAAACGTTCCATCGAACCGAATGGGGCACGGTGGATCATCACCGGACGGTGCCGTTTATCATCAGATCCAATGTACTCCAATTCAAACCGCTCAGGAAGATTGTAGTCCACCTGAATCGTTCCAAGTTGCCAACTGCGCCCCAAAGCATCTTTAATCATGAAATCGAGTTTCGGACCATAAAAAGCAGCTTCACCTATAACGGTCACCGTTTTCAGGCCTTTTTCTGCTGAAGCCTCGATAATTGCCTGCTCTGCCTTATCCCAGTTTTCGGATGAACCGATATATTTTTCAGGTTTATCCGGATCGCGTAAGGAAATCTGGGCCGAATAATTTTCGAAGTTCAAGGCTTTGAAAATGATAAAGATAATATCAATCACTTTCTTGAATTCATCTTTGATCTGGTCAGGCCGGCAGAAAAGATGCGCATCATCCTGAGTAAATCCTCGCACACGGGTCAATCCATGCAATTCGCCACTTTGTTCGTAACGGTAAACGGTTCCGAACTCAGCCATGCGAATGGGTAAATCTTTATACGATCGTGGTTTGAATTTGTATATTTCGCAGTGGTGAGGGCAGTTCATCGGTTTCAGCATATATTCTTCGCCTTCAGCCGGGGTTTTGATGGTCTGAAACGAATCGGCACCGTATTTCTGGAAATGTCCCGACATTTTATAAAGGTTGACATCACCGATATGAGGAGTAATCACCTGCTCATAGCCGAATTTTTTCTGGACACGTTTCAGGAAATCTTCCAATTGCTGACGCAACATGGCTCCTTTGGGCAACCACATGGGTAAGCCCTGACCGACATTTTGCGAAAAGGTGAACAATTCCATTTCCTTGCCCAGTTTTCGGTGATCACGCTTTTTGGCTTCTTCAACCAAAACCAGGTATTCCTCCAGCATTTTCTGTTTCGGAAAAGTGATGCCATAAACACGGGTGAGCATTTTGTTCTTTTCGTTACCTCTCCAGTAAGCTCCTGCAATCGAGGTAAGTTTAACCGATTTAATAAATCCGGTGTTTGGCAAGTGCGGTCCACGGCATAAATCGGTAAAACCACCCTGATTGTAAACCGTTATTGTGCCGTCCTCCAGTTCACCAATCAGTTCTTCTTTCAGGATATCGCCTTTTGCTGAAAACATTTTAAGCGCTTCTTCCTTTGAAATATCTTTTCTGACAATATCATGTTTTTCGCGGGCCAACTCAATGATTTTCTTTTCGATTTTTTCCAGATCCTTTTCGGTTAATTGTTCGCCTTGCGGCAGATCAATATCGTAATAAAAACCATTATCAACAGTTGGTCCGATTCCAAATTGTGTTCCGGGGTAAAAAGATTCGATTGCTTCGGCCATCAGGTGGGCCGACGAATGCCAAAAGGTTTCCTTTCCTTCACGATCGTCCCATAAAAAGAGTTTAATTCTTGCATCCCTGTTAATCGGACGGGTCAAATCCCAAACTTCTCCATCTACTGAAACAGACAATACCTCTTTAGCCAAACGGCTGCTAATTGCTTCAGCAATATCCAATCCTGAAATTCCACTTTCGAATTCCCTGACACTATTATCAGGTAAAGTAATTTTAATCATCGGGGTTTTTGAGTATTAAAAAACAGGGGGCAAAGATAAATATAAATACTTTAAAAATGATTATCTAAATCCCAGGCTGAGGCCAGCATTATAAGAAGTATATTCAGCTTTGTTTACAGAACCGAAAAGACTGAAAAAAGCCAGTTTAATTCTCAGGCCTGCATCCATGCATATATTATTCGAATTAAAACTTAAAGCTATCGGATCTTCCAGGTTATCCTTCGTAACATTAGTTGTTCCCCCTACCTGCGCAGTAGTTTCGATCACATATTTTCCAAGCAGGTCAATTGTTGTTTCACTTGTGCTTTGACCGATTCCTCCATAAATAGTAAGTATGCTAAATTTTTTAGACAGGATTAGTCCAAACTTGGTTGTTTTCGTATTAAACTTCAACATTTGGTTGTTAGAGCCAAAAGTAATACGAACATTGCCATCATTGTAATCACTTGGATCAAAGCTAATCTCACTTTGCGCACTTACTTCCGAATAACTACCAAAAACAGATGCATCAAAGGGAAGTGATTTTATAATGGGTACCCATTCCTGAAAATTATGCTTTACACCAACACCCCAAAACCCGATTTTCATTTCATCGCCGCTATTATCATATTTCATTTCAGGGACATATCTTCCGATAATATCGGTATGTGGCAGTAAGCCAAACCCGATTTGAGCCATCGGAACCGGTACTAAATCCAGGCCAAGCCCCTTTGGTGTGCTAAATGAGCCAATAGGTTTTCCATCAGGACCATTGATAATCAACTTCGGTCCAACTACATCGGCGCCAGCTACTGTAGGAGCTAAATGACTGGAAGGATTTTCAAGTGTCAGTTTTGTTAAGCCAATTGTATTTAAATCGAATGTAGTAGCCTCCTGAGGAATCTGAATGGCGCTAACACTTACGCTGATGTCGAATCCAAATAATTTATGGGTTGCGGCAGAATTATACCATCCATTATTCAATCCATCGCCCAAAGCCATTGCATAAGGATTTAAATAAGCTTTAACGAGTGCATTGGCATCATTTTTACCTCCCTTCAAAAATTGAACAACATCAGACTGTGAAAAAGTCATCATGGAACAGAATCCAAAAAAAATAAACAAGATTAGTTTCTTCATCATCAAAAGTTTTTAGTGTGAGTTTGCAGCCGTTTTCAAATCTGCCAAAATCATCATTCAGTTAAATACAAAGATATAATTTTGATCTTTGATTACTACCATGTTCGACCGGATATTCAAAATTGGTTATTGAACGGCAAACCAAATATAACAATAATGAAAAGTATTCTTTTTTATGTCGAAAAAAATTAGAAGTTTTGATTCCGAAAACAATGCTTAATACAATCCTTTATGAATTTAAGATTCACGATCATCCTTTTTCTTGTAAGCTTTTCATTCACTGCATTTTCTCAAAAGAAATTAGAATTGGCTGATGTAGTTGGCAGTCGCACTTTTACTCAAAAGAGCGTTTCCGGACTACGTTCCATGAAAAATGGATTGAACTACACAACTAATGAAGATGACAAAAAAATAGTAAAATACAGTTACAAATCCGGAACTCAGGTCGAAGTTTTGTTCGATCTTTCCAAAGCAGAGAACCCGGGATTCGCCGGATTTAGCGATTATACCTTCAGCAACGATGAAACCAAAATTCTATTTTTGACCAATAAAAAGTCCATTTACCGGCATTCGTTTACCGCCGAATATTTCATCTGGAATTTCACAACCAAAGAAATGACACCACTTTCGGCAAACGGGGTGCAACAATTGGCTACTTTTTCGCCCGATGGCGAACGGATTGCTTTTGTGCGAAATAACAACCTGTTCATTAAAAACCTGAAATTCGGTACCGAAAACCAAATCACCCGCGATGGCAAAACAAATGAAATTATTAATGGCGCGCCCGACTGGGTGTATGAGGAAGAATTCGGTTTCAGCAAGGCTTTTGAATGGTCGCCCGACAGCAAATTTTTAGCCTATATCAAGTTCAACGAAACGGATGTCCCAATGTTCAATATCCCCATGTATAACGGACAGAAGCCTGAATTAAAAGAAAATCAACTCTACCCCGGAAATACCAGTTACAAATATCCAAAAGCTGGCGAAAAAAACGCTGTAGTAAGTGTTCACATCTACGACATAAAGGCCAAAAGTAGTGTCACTGCTGAAACTGGTAACGACAAGGAACAATATATTCCGCGCATCAAATGGACTCCTGATGCTTCTGATTTAGCCATTATGAAAGTAAACCGCCTTCAAAATAAAGTGGATATTGATTTAGCAAATCCTTATACCGGCGATACCCGTGCATTTTTTACTGAAAAGAACAAACGCTACATTGATGAAGGATTTTATGATGACTTCAAATTTCTGCCTGATAACAAATACATTGTCCTGACCAGTGAACGAAACGGATTTTCACACCTGTATTTGTATGACCGCCAGGGATTTGAAATCAAACAACTGACCAGCGGAAATTTTGATGTTACTAAATTTTATGGCTTCGATCCGGTGAAGAAATTGTTCTATTACCAGGCAGCACAAGAATCGCCCATGCGCCGCGAAGTCTATTTTGTAAGCCTCGATGGTAAAAAATTCGGAAAATTATCCACAAAAACAGGAACTAAAGATGCAGATTTTAGTAATGGGATGAAATATTTTATCAATAATTTCACCAATACAGAAACGCCCAAACTGGTCACACTTCATGACCAGACCGGGAAACTCATCCGTACTCTGGAAGACAACAGCAATCTGAATAAATTGCTTAAAGAATATCAAATCAGCAAAAAGGAATTTTTCAGTTTTAAAACTCCGGAAGGCGTTGAACTGAACGGATGGATGCTCAAACCGGCCAATTTTGATCCGGCGAAAAAATATCCGGTTGTAATGACACAATACAGCGGACCAAACTCACAACAGGTACTCGATAAATGGAGTGTTGGCTTCGACGATTACCTGGTACAGGAAGGATTCATTGTTGCCTGTGTTGATCCACGGGGAACTGGCGCCCGTGGCGAGGAATTCCGAAAAATGACCTACATGCAGTTGGGAAAATTTGAATCTGACGATCTGGTTGAAGCTGCCAAATATTTGGGGGCACTTCCGTTTGTTGACAAAAATAACATTGCCATCTGGGGCTGGAGTTATGGTGGTTTCATGGCAGCGCTTTGTATGGAAAAGGGAGCAGATGTTTTTAAAGCCGGGATTTCGGTTGCCCCGGTTACCAACTGGAGATTCTATGATAGCGTTTACACCGAACGCTTCATGCGGACCCCGCAGGAAAACCCGGAAGGTTATGACGACAATTCACCGCTGTCGCATGCAGACAAAATAAAAGGAAACTACCTCCTGATTCACGGTTCAGCCGACGACAATGTGCATTTTCAGAACACTATGGAATTTGCAGAAAAGCTTGTTCAGGCTGGCGTTCAGTTCGATATGGCAGCCTATACAAACCGGAATCACGGTATCAGAGGCGGAAATACCAGCCTTCACCTCTACACCAAAATGACTAATTTTTTAAAAGAGAAATTGATGGGGAAAATCTAAACTTCATGAATAAAATTACACTTTCTATCCTGATTCTGTTTGGCTTGATCTATCAACCAGTTCAGGCACAAAATCCCGAGAAACTTCGTCGCTCCGATTGTTTTTTCGGCGTGCATTTCGATCTTCATGCCAGCGAGGACATTACTGATGCCGGACGAACCCTGACTCCTGAAATGGTTGACACTTTTCTGACCAAAGTTCGTCCCGATTTTATCCAGATTGATTGTAAAGGCCACCCAGGGATAACGAGTTATCCGACCAAAGTGGGGTATCATGTAAAAGGGTTTCAGAAAGATCCGCTAAAATTGTGGCGCGAGGTGACTGAAAAAAACAAGGTCGCCTTGTTTATGCATTATTCCGGAGTTTGGGATGGAAAGGCTTGTACCGAACATCCTGACTGGGCAATTGTAAAAGCAAACGGTGAAAAAAGCACTCAGAAAACTTCCTTTTTCAGTCCGTACCTCGACCAATTAATGATTCCACAACTCAAGGAATTGAGCGGCGAATATCATGTTGATGGCGCATGGGTTGATGGCGAATGCTGGGCCGTTGAACCCGATTACAGCGAAAAAGCCATTCAGGAATGGACACGCAGAACCGGGTTCACTACTGTTCCAAAAACTAAGAATGATCCGAATTACGCTGAATACATCGAATATAACCGTAGCCTTTTCCGCGATCACATGCGCAAATACATCAACGCTATTCATGAATTTGATCCCAATTTTCAGATTACCAGCAACTGGGCTTATTCCTCGCTCATGCCCGAAAAGGTTGAGATCAATGTTGATTTTCTTTCAGGAGACGTTACCCCGCAAAATGGAGTTTTCCGCTCGGCTTTTGAAGCACGTTGCCTGGCACCGCAAGGTAAACCATGGGATTTGATGGCCTGGGGATTTTCGTGGAATGGCGCTAAAATGCCGATGAGCGATAAATCGATTATCCAACTAAAACAAGAAGCTGCTGAAATTATGGCGATGGGCGGAGGTGTTCAGTTTTATTTTCAGCAAAACCGCGATCTGTCGCTCAAACCCTGGCTTGCCGGAAAGCTTTCGGAAATAGGTAATTTTTGCCGCGAACGCCAGACATATTGCCACAAAGCAATAGCCGTTCCGCAAGTTGCACTGCTCTACCCAACCAAATCTTACCTAAAAAATTCCTCATCAGCTTATTCTTTCCCAACCGACAATCTTCAGGCTACTTTATATGCCCTGCTCGATAATCAGCTTTCGGTTGAAGTGATGATGGAACATAACCTGAGCGGAAAGATGAGCCGATATCCTGTGATTGTCATTCCTGAATGTGATTATATCGATCCGGCTTTGCTCATTGAACTTCACGAATACGCTCAAAACGGTGGAAATCTGTTGATTATTGGCGCTGAAACGTCCGGCATATTTGCACGTGAACTGGGTATTCAGTCAGCCAACACGACTGATGAAAAAACCTGGTTCATTTCAGCAGCAAACCGTCTGGGTGGAGTCAGTTCTAAAATTCGTTCAGTAGAACTGGGTTCCGACAGCAAAGTCATTTCCAGTTTTTATAACAGCAACGACTATCGCGACCAAAGCAAAACCGTTGCTTCGTCCATCCGGCAAGTCGGGAAAGGAAAAATTGCAGCCATTTATTTCAATGCCGGAACTGCTTATTCGCAATATAAAACACCGATCATCCGCGATTTTATTGCTGAAACCCTTGCCCGGTTATCGCCTGAAAAAATGATTGAAGTTACCGGTTCGCATCTGGTTCATGTGGCGGTCAACAAGTTGAAGGGTAAAATAATGATTAACCTGATTAATGTAGCCGGCGAACATACCAATCAGGCTGCAATTGCTTACGATGAGATTCCGCCGATCACCGATTTGACAGTCACCATAAAATCAGCAGCAAAACCGGCAAAAATTATTCTGCAACCCGAAGGTAAGGAAATGCAGTTTAGCTGGTCGAATGGAAAATCATCGGTATTAATTCCGAAACTTGGAATTCATTCCATACTCGAAATTGTGAAATAGAGAATGAATTTTAAGGCACAAAATTCACCCAAACCTCTTCAACCAACTGTGGCTGTGGCACAAACAAAAATTTCTCCGGATTTTCCTCAAACTGTTCGTAAATTGACTTTCCGGGTTCTATTCCCAATTGTGAATATATTTCGGGACTTTTCACGATCAATTCACATTCCAGATAATTCGGATTTTTCTGCCATTCAATTTCTCCGGAAGGGGAAATCACCGGAAACCAGGCTAATCCTTTGTGGGCGCGCACTCCGTCGTACTCAAAACCATATTCGCGGTCGCACCAGGCGCCAAAGGTGAGCGGTTTTCCGGTATCGGCGCTGATGGTGGCGTGTGCCCAGTACGGCGGAACAATTACCACATCACCCGGATTAGCCACCACTGCAAAACATCGCCCCGGGTTGTCTTCAGCAGTTTCCTGCATATAAATAATGGCTTTTCCACTCCAGATTTCATACACTTCCGGAGTTGACCATCCCGAAAGCGGCGACACTTTGTGGATATGCCCCTGACTGCGGACAGGCTCATCGCCCAAACGACCGGCGGCATAAGTCACCGCACCATATAATAAACGTAGTTTTTCTAGAATTGGCAGATGCTCCGATTTGCCCACATCCATCGCGATGGAATAGACCGGATCGGGACCGGTGCATTCAGGATTTCGCAGGCTTTTTCGAATCGAATCAAGGGTTCGATTTTCTACTTCAGGCCCAAAAACATTGGCGCCATATTCAAAACCTATCGGTTGGGTGGTAGCTTGGATATCAAATCCGGGATTAAATTTCATTTTTCTATTTTTAATACCTCACATATCCTTTCATCGTCCCACACTTCTGGCCCTCGCCAGCTCCATAAGGGCGAATGGTGTAGGCGCCAACTTTTGCCGGAACAATAAACACTTCGGCATAATGAACCACGAAGGGATCAAACACATTGGTCGGACTTTCAACAATCACTTCATCGCCTTCAACCAGGCAAATCACATGAACTCCGCCATTGGTGTGGTGTTCGGTCATTTTTGTGAACCAATGCCGGCGGGTTTCTATGAACTCGCGTTCGTGCAATCCGGTGCGTTCTTCCACCCAGCCATCGCCTTTAGCCACTTTTTCAATACGGTTCACCAGATTTTGGCGTGTCCATTCGGTGGTTCTGTCCCACTGGATGTTCTTTTTTCCGTGTTCAATGTTTATTGGCCGTGGTTTTCCATCCATTCCCAAACGTCCCCAGTCCCAGAGTTTGAAGGTGAAGATATAGGGTGTGGCGCTGATTTCGAGCACCATGCTGTTTTTGCCTGAACAGTGAATTGTTCCCGCCGGAATCAACACATGATCATGCTTTTTCATCGGCCAGGTTTCCACATGTTTTTCGGCTTCGAATGGTTTTCCTCCTGCCTGAGCTTCTTCCAGATCGGCCAGCATTTCTTCAGGATTGATACCTTCCATCAGTCCCAAATATACAATGGCATCGTCTTCCGCATCCATTATGTAATAGCTTTCGTCCTGCGTGTAATGCAACCCGAATTTCTCCTGAATGTATTCTGTTAGCGGATGCACCTGAAGACTCAGATGACCGCCTTTCATGGTATCGAGATAGTCGAAACGGATGGGGAATTCATCGCCAAAACGGCCATGAACCAGATCGCCCATCAGTTCTCTGGGATGACGAAACACAAGGTTGATTGATGGAATTTCAATCACATCCTCGCCGAATTTCAATAAAAGACTGTTTTCTTCTGGAACCGCGTTGAAACACCAGGCATAATTGGAAGCCGATTCATCCAGATTACAAACTTCTTTCATCCATTGACCGCCCCATGGACCCGGATCGAAAAACGGAACCACACTAAATGGTCGGTTGGTGGCAAGTTCAAGACCTTCAAGAATAGCTTCTCCTTCCACCATTTTCGGTTGCCCTATTTTATTGGTGTCGAGCAGAAAATCCCATCGGTCGAAAAGTGTCTTTTTCTGGCGGTCGCACACTCTCCAATCCACAAAGAAGCCCTGCTTGTAGAGCAACATCCAGTCGGCGGTATCGCGGTTTTTCATACCTAAATTATCGACCAGGTGTTGGCGCATCCGTAATTGGATTTCCCAGCGGGCCATGTCGGCATAAATAAAAGCCTCCCCCCAACCCCCTCCGGTGGAGGGGGAGTTTGGAAGCAGCAATGATGCACCGCAGCCATATATTACGATGATTCCATCTTTACTTGAAATGATATCATCCTGAATGGCTTTTACTTTTTCTGAATCGAAAAAAGCATCCATGGTCAGGCGGGTGAGGAAACCAAAAATACGGTCGTTGGTTACATCGGGAAATACCAGTTTTTTAATTTCATCTTCCGGAAGCATGTAATCGGCAGCCTGAATCAAGCAGTCGCATTTCAGTCCGGCTTGAAGATTTGAAATTATTTCTTCGTGAATTACGCCCTGGTAGGTTTCAACTACCACTATCTTTTTCGAATTTTTTATCGCTGAAATTTCTTTGTTTAGTCGGGTACAAATGTCGGCCCAGCCGTTTTCAACTTTGTACGATTCGTTATATACCTCTACAACCGGAAGGTTGGTGAATTTCGAGGGCTTGTTTAAATACTTCTTCATTTATATATTATTCGGCCCCCTCCAAACCTCCCCCAAAAGGGGAGGCTTAAAAAAGGCAATATATTCAACTATTTTATTATCGATGAACGTACCAGATAATCAGCGCCATATAATGCAGCGGAGTCAGGAAATTTAGCTTCAACAAGTTTCACTTTACCCCATGGAGTCCAGGCCAGTTGGTTCACTTTTTCCTGAAGTGCAGGCAGGATGATAGCTGAGCTTTTCATGATTCCTCCGCTCAGGATGATTATTTCAGGATCGAAAGCATGAATCATGGTGATGATTCCGGCAGCCCATGCCGAAAGACAATGATCCAATACTTCTCTTGCAACTTGATCATTATTTCCAGCGTGATGAAAAAGCGCTTTGAAATCGGGAAATTCTTCATTTTTCATCGAACTTCCGGGAAACTCCGGATGCTCCTTCAGCAAAGCCGGCAAGCGCCATGTAGAGGCTTCGGCTTCAACACAACCAATATTTCCGCAGGTGCAGACCGAACCTTTGTGGTTCACTACAAAATGACCGCCAAGGTTTCCGGCCTGAAAATGTTTGCCAATTAGCAGTTGCCCTCCAATCAAAACAGCAGATCCAATTCCGGTGCCCAAAGTCACCATCACCAAATCGGAACAACCCTGTCCGGCTCCATGCTGCCACTCGCCCAACAATGCCATTCGGGCATCGTTCATTGCAAACAGCGGCCAGTTCCATTTTTCATGCGCCCAGCCAACCAGATCGGTTTCCGGACCATCCTCATATTTTTGATTGGTGGATAAAATCCGGTTCGCAACAGGATCAACCAATCCGGCAAACGAAAAACCAATGCCCCGAACAGTTTCTTTCTGAACCTGATTTGATTTTAAAATCTGATCTATCACCATTTCCAATTCCGGAAGTTGTGATTTCAATCCTGAAGCCGCCTGTGCCGGAATTTCTTTCCGGTCAATGAGTTCACCATTTTTGAGCAAACCAATTTTGATAAAGGTTCCGCCGAGGTCGATGGCGATGATAGCCTCCCCCCGACCCCCTCCCAAAGAGGGGGAGTTTGAATCGGTATGCGATGGCTTTCTCATTTGCTATTTACTAATTTGGTTATTGGTTATTCGAAATTGGATATTGAATATTTGTCATTTCTTTTTCCTCTTTCCTTTGTTCTATTTTGCAAATTCTTTTTCCAGTTCTTCCAGCGTTTTGCCTTTGGTTTCAGGAACGTATTTCAGTACATACGCCAGATTAGCCATACAAATCAGCGCGAAAATCAGGAAGGTAATTCCTCCACTAAGCTTTTCGAGCATGATCGGGAAAACGATGGTTACAATGGTACAGGCAATCCAAAGTGACACGATGGCGATTGACATTCCTTTGCTGCGCAAGCGGTTCGGAAACAATTCAGCAGCCACTACCCAAAGTGCAGGACCCAACGAAGCAGCGAAAAAAGCAATGTAACCCAAAATAAATACCAGCACCAATACTCCGGAAGTGTGATTGGTGAAATACAAAGCCGATAATCCGGCCAGCATCAGCATCATGCCGGTTGAGCCGACCACGATTAAGAGTTTGCGTCCAAATCGGTCAATCAAAACCATGGCAACCAACGTAAAAACCAGGTTAGTCCCGCCGATGAGAATGGTTTGCAATAAGGCAGAATCGTTCGATTGGCCCACATTCGCGAATATTTTCGGCGCATAATACATGATCGTGTTGATTCCGGTAATCTGTTGAAAAATTGCCAGAATAATCCCTGTAAACAAAAGCGGTCTGATTTTAGGCGCCAGCAAATCGGTGAAAGTTGATTCTTCCTGATTTTTCAGGGTTTCCTGAATTTCGTTGAGTTCCGACTTTGCCATTTCCATGCCTGAAGTTTTGATCAGCACATTCAGCGCTTCATCATTCCGGTTACGGGCAACCAGCCATCGCGGACTTTCAGGAACCAAAAACAGGCTGAAGAAAAGCAATACCGCCGGAGCGGCCATTACCAGCAGCATCCAGCGCCAATTGTTTTCGCCGGTTCCAACCAACAGGTAATTGCTGAAAAACGCCACCAAAATGCCCATCACTATGGCCAGTTGATTCAACGAAACCAAGGTGCCGCGGTATTTGGCTGGAGCAAGCTCGGCAATGTACATCGGAGAAAGGATGGATGCTACGCCAACCGCAATTCCACCTAAAATGCGTGCAATCAGGAATAAGTAAAGCGAATGAGCAGAAGCGCTTCCGACAGCTGAAATAAAAAACAGCAGCGCCGCCAGCATCAGCACTTTTTTGCGGCCATAGTGGTCGCCCGCTTTTCCGGCAATAAAAACTCCGGCGATGCAGCCAAACAACAAACTGCTTACTGTCCAGCCTAAACCAACCTCGGACAAACCAAAGTATGGCTGAATAAAATTGATGGTTCCCGAGATAACTGCCGTGTCAAACCCAAACAAAAGCCCGCCCAGCGCGGCTACCACGGAGATGAGAATGACGTATGATTTCATGAAGAAGATTTTAGATGATAGATTTTAGATTATCCGATATTAGATTTAGACATTAAAAGCCAATAAAAATGTCATTTTTCGATTTAAAAACCAATTACACATGTCGCCACTACGTGGCTTTGCATTCTAACTTAATTTAGTTTCTACAAAGATTATACTGCTACGCAGATTTCTTTTCAATAACATCGTTGCGATATCTTTGTAGAATGAAGCTATATTAAACCCAAAAGGAACGTAGTTGCGATACTTCAATTTAAACCAGTTTTGGTTTTCCATCCAATTCCACCAATCGAGCAGAGAAACCATTCACCGCAATTTCTTCGTAGTCGTGTCCGGCATCCGATGGCCAACAGGCGCCAACGATCAGCTTTTCGACACCAGTGTTGGCCAAACGGTGGGCAATTTCGCCACCGATATAATGCAGGCTTCCGGGATAAACTTCTTCTGCCCAGGCGTTCCGGTCGCGATCCATCAATATCAGCATGCCTTTCCCCTGAACTCCCCAGTAAAATTCGGCACGGTCGCCCAACGAATGGAAATGACCTTTAGTCATAAAATATTCGTTGCCTACTTTGCCCGGATATATGGTCGATGCCCCGATGAAAAGTCCGCCAGGGGTTCCCTCACCAACTGGTAGCCAAGATTGAACAGCATAAGCGATTTGCTCCATATCCATCTTTTCAAAAGTTTCCTGATCCTGAAAAATTCCCTTCAAATCTTTCAATTTCCGTGTTTGATTGTTGATGGATTCTCCTGTCATTTGATAATTTTTGAGGTTCAACTCAACAGGAGATTTCCCGATTTCTAAATGCTTCATTTGCTTATCGGGTTTAAATTGAAATAGCTATATTTTTCTGCCTGACCAACTTTCAAAAACCTGCGACTGACAATAGGTTTACCCTTTTCAGGAGTAAATTCGGCAACCAGTATATATCCGCCAGATTGCGTTGGTAAGGCGATTGAAACAGGCAAATCGGTTCGTAAGAAAGACTGCAATTTCACAACATTCGTCTGTTCCGATACAGTTTTTCCACTTGAATCAAGGAGTTTAATTATCACTTTTCCGGAAGTTGTTGCCGGATTATTATTGACTCCAGCGAGGTTAAAAAGCAGATTTGAACCTGGTTGATGTGGCTCTTTCATTTTCACATATCGTTCATCGGCCAGGTTGATAAAAGTTCCGGCAGGCGCAAAAGCATGACGGAACCAGTCTAAAGTTAAGGTCGGTTTCAAATCTTTAATATTACCGATAAACCAGTCGCCGGTATAGCCGTAATTATTGGCCAGATAACAGAATGCCAGCACGCCCGCGATGTTCGGGTTGCTACGCAGCCATTCGGTTTCGAGCTGCATCCAGTAGGCCTGAAATTCCCAGTTTTGTTCCGGAGTGGAGTTTTTGCCAAGGTAATGTTCGAAAACCTCCACCGTTAGTTTACTTGGCGAACCATTTCTCCAAAGCCAGATCCATCCGTATTCGTTTACCAGTTGGGCGGAGCCGGCACTGTTTATCTCCTGCATAATCGCGGGATTAAAATCGAGGTCGCCCAAAGGATAAATATCCCGGTTAGCGCCGGGCTGAATCCAGTTCACCACTCCCTGATATGGATGCGGCTCATCCATTTCATCGAGCGACATCTGATCTCCTGTCATATACCCGGCATCCCAAATCCGTGTGGGGTCCAGCTTTTTGAGCTCCGGAATGAGTTGCCCTCCTATGTAATCATCCCAATTTTCGTTTATCGCATCCCAAATGACAATGCTCGGATGATTTCCGTCGCTCCAAATCCAATCGGTATATTCTTTCTGGATTTGCTCGTCCCAGCCATGATTTTGCCAGTAGAGCCATTCGTTCTGAAACATCAATCCATACTCATCGGCAATGTCGTACCAAAAATCAGGAGCAATCCCGACACAGATGCGCATCATGTTCCAGTTGAGTTGTTTCGGATATTCAACCAACAGTTTTTTCACCCATTCCTTATCCCAAACCAGGTTGCTGCAATCGGGATCTTCAAAAAACCGCTGTAACGTAACGTTTGTTCCCCTGAGGATAATTTTCTCTCCATTCAGGTAAAAGAACTTGCCTTTTCGGGTAAAATCACGCATCCCGAATTGTTTGCCTGTTTCGTCGGAAATGTCTTTGTCGGTTTTTAGAGTTGCTTTTGCCAAATACAAAAAAGGTTGATCGGGTGTCCAGTTCGTGAATTTAGACAGTGGAATTTCAAGAATTGCTTCGGTCAGATTATCACGTTTGGCAGCGAATCGTCCAGCTTTGGTTGCAACAATTTTTCCTGAAGTTTTTTCAGCAACCGAAACTTCCAGAGTTACCGAATCGCTCATCGCATCGCCATAAAAAATCTGTGCCGGTTTAAAGTTTCGAAGCTGAGCTTTGACCGTTACTTTTTTATTGGCTACAGAAGGCAAAACCAGCAAGCGATTCACCCGAACATTTCCGGTAAACGACAGCAACACGTCATCCCAAATTCCGGGGAGATAATGCTCTTTCTCTTTATCGGTACCACCCGCAGCTTCAGAAGGTAACCAAACCCGGTCGCCAACCTTGATCAGGATTTCGTTTTCAGCGCCATATTTAATCGTTTTTGAAAGGGGAAATTCAATCGGCGTGTAACAGGCCATCGAGGTTCCAAGGTCGATGCCATTCACGTAAACCTGAGTTACATACTGGCTTTTTTTAATGGTGATCACCCCTTCCTTTCCATCCATTTCCTTCGGAATAAAAACCGACTTTCTGTACCAACTGTATCGCGGCGTATAATCAATGTTGTAAAGGTTGTGCTGATCTTTGGCCACAACTTTTTCGGCACGATTAAAAAATTTGCTATAATCGTCAATTTTCGGAGTTGCCAAATGCACCAGCCCCGGAACAGGAATGGTGCGGGTGAATTTCGCCGGAGGAAAGGCATTGACCGTTTGGTCGAATTGCCAGGTTCCGTTCAGATTGATCACCGTCCGTACGCCATCATTGACTGAATTTGCCAGGAAAGGTAAAAACAGAAGCAGGTAGATAAAAAATGGTTTCATGGTTAGTTGGTTTAAGCAGAATTAATTCAGGAGTTTATATTTTCGAAGAAAATCATCGGCGAGCTTTAATATTTCATCGTCAAAGTAGCGCGAATATTTGGAATTCCCATCGCCCAGATAGTGTTTCCTTCCCTCATAGATATGTAGTTCAAAATAATTTCCTTCTTCTTTCATCGCACTTTCAAAAAATTGAACGGTCCATTTCGGAACCTGTTCATCGTCAGTTCCATGAAATTCAATCATGGGAGGTAATCCTTTTTTAATATGATGGGCTGGCGAGATGCTCCATATTTGGTTTCTACGGTCAGCCAATAAACGGTCGCACCATCCTTCAACTGCATTTACACAGGCCGAAAACAACAAAATCGCATCAGGGCGGCAGCTTATACTAAGGTTGTCTGATTTTTCAGTGTGATCTTCAATCATTGCTGTTGATAATGCCAAATGACCTCCGGCAGATTGGCCTGCCGCAACTATTTTATTTTTATCAATATGGAACCTGGATGCATTTTCGCGCACCCAGCGCATAGCGGACTTAGCATCCATTACACATTCAATTGGGCTAATCGTCTTATGTGGAGTTATACCATTTTCAATTGACAAACGATAATCTACCGAAAACGTCACAATTCCCATCCTCGCATATCGTTCACAGGTTGTAAAAAATTCACTGGGGGTACCATAAGCCCATCCCCCACCGTGAAAAAAAACAATCGCTGTATTATTCTCTTTCCCGAACGATTGATCGGTATAAAAAATATCAACCTTAAGCTTCAATGAATCAATCGTTTTGTAAACTTCCTGAATGTGAATGACCTTGTCATTGGCAATAACCTGTGAACGATTTGCCAGAAACGGGACAAAAAAAAGCATGTAAATAAGTAAATGTTTCATGGTTGTTAATGTTTTTATGCCCAGTGTCCGTCGCAATAGTCCGGATTCATCCATGGCAGGTTTTCGTGCTTATGAAAGGGGGTGAGTTGCATGGCCATTTGTTTCATTTTGGCCTCATCCATAGGTTTGAAATTTTTCAGGATTTCGAGGTTCGATTTCACGACTTCCTGGCTATCCATACCCAGAACAATGCCATTGGGCTCTTTGAGCGACAAGGCATACCGTACTAAATCCCTGGGATCAAGTTCTTTAATCGTTTCGCGCGGACGGATCACTTTCATTAACATCACTCCCATACCTTGCGCTTTTGCTGCCGGAATAGCCAACTCCTGTCGTTTTTCCTGATTGGTGGCCATGTTCCAATGATTCATGGCCATTAGCATGCTGTCGAAAACACCTTTTTCTGCCATCATTTTCATAGCCAGAGCTTCGGTATGTCCCGAAAATCCTATAAACCGGGTGATTCCCTGTTCTTTCAGCTTCATTAAAATTTCGATGAGGCCAGCCTTTTCACTTAATTTGGCAACATCAGCTTCGGTCTGTACATCATGAATTTTGAGCATATCGAGGTGATCGGTCTTAAGGCGCTTCAGGCTGCTTTCAATCTGTCGCATGGCTTCATCCGGATTGCGGCTGGCTACTTTCGAAGAAAGGAAAATCTCATTCCGCCGGGTTTTAACCACTTCTCCCAGCCTTTCCTCGCTGGTAATGCCCAGACTGGTATTCTCATAAGCCCAGGCGGTGTCCCAGTAATACAATCCGTTGTCCAACGCGAAATTCAGAAGCTGGTATGCTTCTTCATTACTTTTAATGGTACAAAACCGACTGCCGAGTCCGATGGCAATTCGAGGAATCCGGACACCGGTTTTTCCCAGAATGGCTGTTGGCAAACCTTTGGCATCGTAGTCCGAACCTGATTTTGAAGACATCCGAAAAATAGAGCAAGAGGGCAACAAACCCGAACCAGCAACCAGCAAACCGGTTCCGATGCTCCCTTTGATAAAATTTCTACGTGAATAGTTTGAGTTTTCCATAACTTTCAGGTTTATGATTCCCAAAGATAATGATCGGGGCCATTCATTCCAGATTTTTTATCGGTTAATTTGACCAGACCCGGATGATGGTTCTGTCAGAATTATTAAATTGCAGGCTAATACTGAAATTCTGAACTGTTCCGTGACCAAAACTAATTGATATATCAGATGAAAAAAATAACTTTTCCTCAATTTTTGGCTCTTGCCACCTCGATTCTGATGAGTTGGACTTCGTTTGCTGTCAGTACAACCGATACCCGGCTGATGCACCAACCTGCTTTAAGCTCAACACATCTTGCATTTATTTATGCCAACGATTTGTGGTTGGCAAACTCCGATGGATCGAATCCGCGCAGGCTCACTTCCGATACCGGAATCGAATCAAATCCTTGCTTTTCGCCTGATGGTAAACTCATAGCCTTTAGCGCAGAGTACGATGGCAATACCGATGTTTTTACCATTGCCACAGAGGGTGGCATACCTCAGCGGTTGACCTGGCATCCATCGGCCGACATGGTCCGCGGATTCACGCACGATGGAAAAGCCGTTTTATTTGCTTCGCAACGCGATGATTTTTCAAACCGCTATGCACAGCTTTTCACCATTTCCCTGTCGGGCGGTTTTCCAACCAAGTTGCTTATTCCAAATGCGTTCCAGGCAACTTTTTCCCCCGATGGAAAATTCATGGCTTATACACCGATTTCGCCTCGTTTCCAGCAATGGAAAAATTACCGGGGTGGCACAGCTTCCAACATCTGGTTATTTAATTTCGATAACTACGAAACGGTAAAAATCCCGCAGCCCGAAAAACGCTGTAACGACTGGAACCCAATGTGGACGGGTAATACGATCTATTTTCTTTCCGATCGCAACGGAGAATTTAACCTTTTCTCGTATAATCAGGCCACTAAAGCAGTTTCACAACTGACCCAATACAATGACTTTCCAATCAATTCGGCTAATGCCTCCGGAGGCCAAATTGTTTTCGAACAGGCCGGGAAACTCCATATCTTTAATACCAACAGCGGAAATATAAAAACATTACAGCTTGGTATTGCTGCAGAATTAGCTGAACTCCGCCCCCGATATGTGAAAGGGGTACAGCATATACGAAGCGCACATATTTCTCCTTCGGGATCGCGTGCTGTATTCGGTTTCAGGGGCGACATTGTTACCGTACCCGCTGAAAAAGGCGATCCGCGTAACATTACCGAAACTACCGGGGTACACGAAAAATACCCGGCATGGTCGCCTGATGGAAAATCAGTAGCTTATTTCTCTGATCAAACGGGAGAATATCAATTGCATGTCCACTCACAGGATGGAAAAGGCGAACCCCGGTCATACCCTGTTAACGGCACTGGTTTTTATGCTTTTCCAGAGTGGTCACCAAACAGTAAATACATCACTTTCAGCGACAATGGGCGTAACTTCTGGTTACTCGAAGTTGCTTCAGGAACAATTAAAAAAATTGACGCTGACGAACTATACATACCCGGGGCATTTCGTAACCTATTCGGGCACTGGTCGGCAGATTCGCGCTGGATTGCCTATACCAAAGTCACTTCTACCCATTTCAAACAGATTTATATCTATTCGGTTGATCATGGAAAATCATACCCAATCACCGATGGATTGAGCGATGCCGACAATCCGGTATTTGACCCTGATGGTAAATACCTGATTTTTTTGGCTTCAACCGATGCCGGTCCGGTAATCAATTGGTTCGACCAGTCGAGTCATGATATGCAAAAGACCAGTTCGGTTTACCTGGCAACACTCCGCGCCGATATCCTGAACCCATTTGCCCGCGAAAGTGATGAGGAAACAGATAAACCGGAAGTGAAAGAAGAAGAAAACAAGGAGAATACAAAAAAAGAAAGTAAAGCCAAATCACCTGAAAAACCGAAAGAAGCAGTTAAAAATATTTCCATTGAATTTGATGAAATTGAAAACCGGATTGTGAATGTACCACTAAAGGCGGGTAACTATTCCCAACTGGGTATGGCAAAATCAGGAGAAATCCTATATGTAGTTGCACCGGATTTTTCGGGTGCAGCACGCCTCTTTAAATACGATATGAAAGAGCGTAAAGAGAGCGAGGTTATGGAACTTGACAATTACACACTATCGGACGACGGTAAAAAAATGCTGTACAACAAAGCTCAAACCTGGGGAATTACCGATGCAGGCAAAAAGCCCGAAACCGGCAAAGGAATTTTGAATGTAGCTGCCATAGAGGTCAGGATTGACCCGGTTGCTGAATGGAAGCAGATATTTGATGAGGCATGGCGGATTAACCGCGACTATTTTTATGACCCCGGGATGCATGGCACCGACTGGCCGGCGATGAAAGAAAAATATGCGGCCCTTCTGCCTGATGTGGCCAGCCGTAACGATCTGAACCGCCTGATTATGTGGATGTGCAGCGAAATTGCAGTAGGCCATCACCGGGTTGGCGGAGGCGACCAGCGTTATACGGCTGAACGTGTCGAAGGAGGATTACTTGGAGCCGATTACGAAATTGCCGAAAACCGCTATCGTTTTAAAAAGATTTATGGCGGACTGAACTGGAATCCAGGACTTCGCTCGCCACTCACTGAACCGGGAATTAATGCAAAACCAGGAGAATTCCTTTTGGCGGTGAACGGCAAAGAGCTTACTGCCGACCGGAACCTTTACAGTTACTTTGAGAAAACTGCCGGTAAAATTGTTGAAATTACCATCGGTCCGAATGCCAGCGGTTCAGGATCAAGGGTGGTTAAAGTAGAGCCAATCGCCAATGAAGCCGCCCTTCGTAACCGCGACTGGGTGGAAGGCAATCTTCGAAAAGTGAACCAGGCCACCGATGGTAAGGTTGCTTATGTGTATGTGCCCAATACCACGAAACAGGGACACGAGTATTTCAAACGCTATTTTTTCCCTCAGGCAAATAAGGAGGCGATCATTGTAGATGAACGTTTCAATGGCGGGGGACTTATTGCCGACTACTACATTGACTTGCTCACACGCCCTTACCAGTCGCATTGGAACATGCGGTATGGCATTGATTTAAAAACACCAAGCGCTTCGATACAAGGCCCGAAAGTGATGATTATTGATGAAACAGCAGGTTCAGGAGGCGATATGCTGCCCTGGATGTTTCACAAGTTCAATGTTGGTACCCTGGTGGGCAAAGCTACATGGGGTGGGCTGGTCGGAACTCTTGGTTTTCCTGAATTGATTGATGGGGGTTTCGTAACTGCCCCGAATTTGGCAATATGGACCAAAGACGGATTTATTGTGGAAAACATAGGCGTTTCACCAGATATTGAAGTTGAAATGTGGCCGGCAGATGTCATCAATGGCAGAGACCCTCAATTGGAAAAAGCCATTGAGGTAGCGCTCGAACAACTCAGGAAAAACCCTCCGGTAAAACTTGAAAGGCCTGCCTATCCGGTTCGCGTTAGAAAATAAGAAAAGAGTGGACTATCTATATCTTGAAACTCCAGATATTATTCCTGATCAATTAATCTTCTCTACCCATAAATTCCGGAACTGAATTTTACAGCCTTCAGCCTGAAGTGCAATTGCCCCTTTGGTTAGCGAACAATTAGTTGCAGTATTCTGAAGCAATCCGTTTACATTAATTTCAAGTGTATTTCCTTTACAAACAATGTCGTAGCTGTTCCATTCTCCAGCAGGCTTTTCGTTACCTGGGTGCAGTTTGGCAACAACCGGTTTGTCTTTTTCAGTCGAAACATATTCTTTTCCGTTAATGGTAGCTTTCTCTCCTACTCCATGAACAACTAAGTCGCCCACATTTTGGTGTTTAAGGTTAGCCTGAAAATGAGTTACCCAGATTTTATCGGGTCCGGTTACATGCAACATGATTCCACTGTTTACCTGATTTTCAGGATAGCGCCATTCCACATGTAACCGATAATTCGAAAATTCCTTTTTGGTGCGGAGATAACCAACAGGAACTCCGATGGTTTCGATGACCCCATCTTTCACATAGAAAAAATTTTCAGGAGCGATTTTCGGATCACTCACATAAATCGTCCAGCCTTTCAGGTTTTTACCATTAAAAAGCGATTGTTTCTTTTGGGCAAAACCGGTTACAAACAGAAATAGAAATAGAGAAATCAGTATGGTCTTCATGGTTTTTATGATTTAGTTGCCTAAAAGTAAATAATTATTCCTGAAATTTTAAAACATCTGCAATCAGAAAGCTTTCCGCCGGATTTTTTATACTTTTCCACCGCCTGATTCGTAGAACAAAAAGCGTACATCCATAACCAATCACAGCATGGAAAACATTGACTCGATATCACTTTCATCCATATACAAACTGAAGAAGACCGATCGCGATATTTTTCAGGAACTGATGCCCACGAAAGTTAAAGAAGTACTATTGCTGGCAACACTATACGACAGCTACTCAATCGTTCGCGAAGGACAATTTACCGATAAAATTTTCGGCGAATTCCTGCAGTTGAACCTTTATGCCTATCCACGGTTCACCAGTGTAAATACAGAAGAAGAGGCGCTCCGGATGATAAAAATCCATGAGTTTGATTTAGTCATCATTATGGTTGGGGTAGATAAAAACATTCCGGTACGCGCGGCCGACGCCATTTACAATTTGAAGCCCAAAATCCCGATTTTACTGTTGGTCAATAACAACGGCGATCTGCGTTACTTTCAGGCTTCGTCAGCCAAAATAGCATCCATTGACAGGGTATTTGTATGGAACGGGAATTCGAATGTTTTCCTCGCCATGATCAAATACATCGAAGACAAAAAGAATGTGGATGAAGATACCAAAAATGGCAGTGTCCGGGTTATTCTGCTCATCGAAGATTCCATCCAGTATTATTCGCGGTATTTGCCCATGCTATATACCAACATCATGACCCAAACTCAAAATCTGGTGGAAGACAAATCGTCAGACGAACTGCATAAAATCCTGAAGATGAGGGCCAGGCCAAAAGTAATTCTGGTCAGTAATTACGAGGAAGCTGTTTTAATCATTAACAAATACAAGAATTACCTGCTCTCGGTAATCTCTGATGTAAAATTCCAGAGAAACGGCGTTGACGACGATGAGGCGGGAGTTGATTTGCTAAGGTACGTCAATGCAACATTAAAATTCCCGATCCCTATTCTTTTACAAAGCCACGATGTGAACAATGCCCAGCGCGCCAGGGCAGTTGGAGCCGATTTCATTAACAAAAACTCAGAAAGTCTGGCGCTCGATATTCACAATTATATTTACAAACGGCTTGGCTTCGGTAATTTTGTGTTTAAAGATATGGAAGGAAATCCGATTATGATAGCCCGAAACATGGCCGAGTTTCAGGAAATGTTCCGGATTGTTCCTGAAATGGCTTTAGCCTACCACGGACGGCGAAATTCATTTTCGACCTGGCTGATGGCCCGGGGTGAAATTAACATTGCTGAACAACTTATCCCAAAGCGGCTTGAAGATTTTAAGAACACCGACGACTTGCGCCAGTTTTGCCTAGATGTATTTGAGGAAGTACGTATTCAGAAACTACGGGGCAGTATCATTGATTTTGATCCCTCGCTAATTACCGGCAACCGTTATGTGATGAGGCTGGGCAAAGGATCGCTCGGAGGCAAAGGGCGTGGAATGGCCTTTATGAGCAACTTCATCGAAAACATCGACTTTGCCCGGATAATTCCCGAACTGAATATCCGAATCCCTGCTACCGCAGTTATCGGAGCAATGGAATTCGATAAATTTCTGGAAACCAACGATATGTTCGAAGAAATCTATTCGAGCAACGATTATGAGCGAACGAAAAGTATATTTCTTGAAGCACAATTCAGTGAAGAACTGAAAGAACGTTTATACGTCTATCTCGAAAAAATGACCATGCCGCTGGCTATCCGTTCATCCGGACTGTTTGAAGATTCTTTGATCCAGCCGTTTTCAGGAGTTTACTCAACCTATTTAATTCCAAATAACCATCCGGATATTGCCATTCGTCACCAGCAGCTCGAAACGGCCATCAAACTGGTTTATGCCAGTATTTTTACCGAATCGGCCATGTCGTATTTCGATGCAGTCAATTACAAAATTGAAGAGGAAAAGATGGCAGTAATTATTCAGGAGGTTGTTGGACACCAATACAGTGATCATTATTATCCGTCAATCAGCGGGGTTGCCCAGTCGTATAATTTCTACCCGGTTTCGTATATGGAGCCTGAAGATGGCTTTGCTGTTTCGGCAATCGGACTGGGAATGTATGTGGTTGGCGGGGAAAAGGCCTTCCGCTTTTGTCCGAAATATCCACAAATCAACACATCGAGCGACCATGATTTGGTACGCGACTCACAAAAGGAATTTTATGCGATTGACATGGATCACTCGCAGTTTGATCTTGAAAATGGGGGTGAAAATGCGGCTATCCGGAAAATGAAGATCTCGTCGGCCGAAAAAGATGGGGTTTTGCAGCACTGCGCATCGGTATATGATCATGAAAATGATTGCCTGATTCCGGGAATTGACAGTCCGGGGTTACGGGTGATTGACTTTGCCAATATTCTGAAATACAAACATATTCCGCTGGCCGATACGCTAAGGTTACTCATGCGGTTATTTCAGGAAGCGATGGGCTCACCGGTCGAAATTGAGTATGCTGTTGATCTCGAAAAAGGAGACAACCAGCTTCCCACCTTTTACCTGCTGCAAATTAAACCGTTGATCCGCCGTGACGATCAACTGACTGTGAATCTTGGAAATATTGACCCGCAGAAAACCCTGATGTATGCTAAACGAGGTATGGGAAACGGAGTGGTTACCGGTATCCTGGATGTGATCTTTGTTGATCCAAAGCATTTTGACAAGATGAAAACCCGTGAGATCGCAGCCGAGATCAATCAATTTAACCGGAAAATGGATGTTCAGAATAAAGAATATATCCTGATAGGCCCCGGCCGATGGGGCACGCGCGATCCGTTTACCGGAATACCGGTTTTATGGGCAAATATTTCGAAAGCACGGATAATTGTTGAAATGGGACTCGAAGATTTTCCGCTCGACGGCTCTTTGGGCTCGCATTTTTTCCATAATGTGACCTCGATGAACGTGGGTTATTTCACCATTCCCCACCATTCGCAGGACGCGACCATCAATATGGATGTTTTATTGAAAATGCCTGTTACCGACCAAGGAAAATTCATTAAACATGTCACTTTCTCCAACGAACTCCATATTATCATGGATGGAAAAAACCGGCAGGCGCTGATTTCGTTTGAAGAATGAAAATGAAATTTCATCTTTCGGAATAGAACTAAAAACAAAGTTTAATCGTTAAATTTGCATAGTAAAATAAACACTTTCAATATGGACATACAATTTGAAAAACGTCTTTTTATGGAGCAATATATGAAAATTAAAGATGAGGCGATCATTGAAAAGCTCTCCAATACATTAAAAAGAGAAGTGTCAAAATTAAAGCGGCTATCTTTAACGGGTCAAGAAAGAGAAGCAATAAAATCAGGACAGAAAGATATTAAGGAAGGTAGGATTCATACTCATGAAGAAGTTATGGATAAAATGAGAGAAAAATATCCGAACCTTATAAAATGAGAAAGATAATCTGGACCACAACTGCTTCTTTCGAGTATGATGGGAATATTGATTACCTTCTTAAGGAATGGAGCGATATTGATGCCCTCAATTTTATTAATAATGTTGAAGCTATACTTTTTAATTTAAAAGCTGGAATAGTTGAATACCCGTTAACTGTTGAAGGCAATGTAAGAAAGTGCGTGGTATGTAAACAGATTACTTTATTTTATCAAGTCAATCAGAAAGATGATATAGAATTGCTTAGTTTTTGGAATACTTATCAGGATGTCAAAAAAAGGCCTTACTAATAAAAACACTTTAAATTTAAAAGACAAACATTGAACCTGGAATTTGGAACCTGAAACTTTCTAAAGCAGTTTTGCTTTCAGCGCCATAAGCTCAATCTTCATATTCTCCAGATCCTGCATCAGGTTATTCTTTGAAGTGGAATCTTCCAACTGGGTTTTACATTTCTGAAACAAGTCTTTATAATACTCATATCCTTTGTTCAGGTTTTCCTGAAAAGCATCAAAATACTTTTTCTGTTTATCTGAAACAGGTTTGATGGTTTCTTCAATTTTCCCACCCAGATAATCAATGTACATTTTCATCTCTTTCACAAAAAGGTTCGGCCTGTCGGTACGTTCCATCACATTGGTACGGCCGTATATGTGGTCAACCATTTTTTTCAGCGTGTAAGTGCTCGAAAAATAAGCCAGGTTTGGTCCCGGGCAAATGCTCACGGCAGTGCCTTCCATTTTGGTATCCAATCCGTGAGCCATCAGTGTCGAGGCTGTCAGACCATTGCACAAACAGGCATTATCCGTAATTTTACCAAGCTCTTTTTCAAATTCCATCTCACTCAGGTTCTGCTCCTTCAACTCCTGAATTTTCTTGTGCTGAAATTCCCTCGATGCGGTGCAGGTTCCTTCTTCAGTAAAAACAGGCGTGAGGGCCAGGTATTTTTTAGTACAGGGGAAACCGTATTTTCCAAGCTTGTTTTGGGCCTCTTTCTTCAGATCCATCCCTGTGCCCCGTACATTATTGAAAATAACACCTAAAGGCGAAACTTCGCTCATGTAAAGGTCATCTTCTTTGGCATTGCACAAAACTTCAAGGGTTTGCTCATCAACGGTTGTTGCTTCGGGAACCAGTAAGAACGGTGTTCCCCAGCCAATAGAATCCAACTGATAATAGTTCATCAGAAATTCGTGTTCGGTATTAGAGCCAACTCCTCCCTGCGCCGTAATTTTAACCAGTAATGGTTTCTCAGGAACAGGTTTACCTTTGTCGGCTAATGCTTTGACATAAATATCGTGAACAGCCTGTATCAGTTGTTCTTTGCTTGTTCTGAATTCTTCCAAAACAGGACCCATCAGAAAACCATCGGTTGCAAAGGCATGTCCGCCACAATTTAATCCCGATTCGATACGATATTCCGAAACCCAGATTCCCTTTTTGGCCAGGAATCGGCCCTGAATCAGGGCAGACCGATAGTCGCTCACTTTCAGGATTACTTTTTTCTTCAGTTCGAGATCAGCGCTTGGGTAAAAGTCTTCAAATTCTTCGAGATAACTATAAAGGCGTGGATTCATTCCTGCCGATAAAACAATCGAGGAATTCAGGTCGCTCAAGGCAAATCCGCGTAAAGCCGATTGTGCATCGCTCATGATGGAAGGTAGCTTTTCGCCATTTTCGAACCGGTCGCGATCCAGTTTCGACATAATATTAACATCAATTTCGCCTGCAACCAGATTTTCGTGCAACCAATCATTGAGCTTATGTTTGAGGTTGCCGGTGTTGATCATCTGATTAAATTTCAATTTTATTTCCGACATCTCAGGCAACATATCGATGTATTTCTTCAGGTCTTCTTCAGTATGTGAAATGGAGTTTTTAAGATTCTCGAATTTGTGTTTTACAATTTCCTGAACGGTATTCAGATAGGCAGTAATTCGCTTGGCGCGGTGATCTTCTGCCTTTGGTGAAATGGATTGAAAAGGTAAGTTGAATTTTTTGCAATAAAACTCCCTCATTTTTTCCATCGAAATATCGTCAACCAACGAAATAACCGATGAAATGCCATAATGGGCTACTTTAATCGGAGAATCAATCGAATATCCCAGGCCCATAACCGGGATATGAAACGTGTGCGGGTTATTATGGAAACTCATAGAAATTTATTCTTGATTAATAAAGTTGGTAAAAATAGCGTATTCAGATTTCAAAAACAAAATATGCACTTATACTTATTGAAAATAAGATTTTAGACTGAACCAGCTTAATATTTGAAAAACTAATTTTGAATTATCTACAAAGCCAAAAATGGAACTCTATCAGGAACTTACCAGGGATGTCCGGTTTATCGAAGGCCTGAAATCATGTATGAACTGTGGTATTTGCACAGCCATTTGCCCGGCAGCCGAATTTTACGACTACGATCCCAGAATTATTGCGGCAATTGTACAATCCAAAGACGAAGAACGAATTGAAGAACTATTAAAAGGTGATACCATCTGGTATTGCGGCGAATGTATGTCGTGTACAACCCGATGCCCACGCGGCAATACACCAGGCCTGATTATTATGGCTTTACGAAGTTTATCACAGGAACTTGGTTACTTTACCGAATCAGAGAAAGGACGCCAGCAATTGGCCATAAAGCGGGTGATAGGCGAGAATATCGTTTATCGCGGTTATTGTGTTCTTCCTGAAAACCTTGTGCCTGAATTGCACCCCGAACAGGGTCCGGTTGGCCTTTGGATTTACGAAAACAGAGATGAAGTTTATGAACGGGTTGGCGCCAATTACCAGGGAGATGGCGAAGGCGCCCTGCGCAAAATACCGCAGGAAGCGATGGACGAAATTTACCGGATTTTCGAAGTTACAGGCGGATTCGGGCGATTCGATAAAATTGAACATTTCTCTAAAATAAAAGCCGAAAGCATGGGTTTCACTGAAGATGGGGACGATTATTCGGACTATGTGAAATACATCAATACCAACAACAACGGCAAACACACCCGGCAATAATGTACAGGGAAGGTAAAATACAAGTTTGGCAGGATTATCAGAAAGAAATAGCTGATAACCATTATTTCTATGTTCGCAGTTGCATCCGGCAAAATTTTTTCCCTGGTTCAGAGCAGACTTTCCTGAAGATTGTGCGCACCGAACTGGGAAAAGATATCGTTGAAAATCCACATCACACTACTTGTTCAGGAATTGGCTACCACGCAGATATTGTTCCGTTCGATACCATACAAACCATTGTAGCAAGGCAATTTGCGCTGATGACTGAAGCAGGATATCACAATCTGGCAATTTCGTGCATCACCTCTTTTGGCATCTACAACGAAATTATCGAAACCTGGAAAGAATTTCCCTCTGAATTGGAAAAAGTCCGTAACTGCCTGAAAAGAGCAACCGGGCGCGAATTTGAAGTACCACTGAATGTGGCTCATGCGGGCGACATTATTTATAAATTCAGGGAAAACATTGCCGCCAGAAAAAAATTTTCGCTTATAAACCAACACACAGGAAAACCATTAAAAATTGTAGAACATATTGGTTGTCATTATTCCAAAATGTTTCCTTCAAAAGGAGTTGGCGGCGCCGAATTTCCTTATGTACTGGCCGGCATGATCGAATCGTGGGGTGGCGAAGTGATTGATTACCCTGAACGACGCCATTGCTGCGGGTTTGGATTCCGGCAATACCTGGTGATGTCGAACCGCGGTTATTCGGTCTCTAATTCGCGCAAGAAATTTGAATCAATGGAACCCTATAAGCCTGATGCAATTGTGAGTAACTGCCCGGGCTGTCCTATGTTTATGGATCGCTGGCAATATGTGATTGAAGAAATGGAAGGCAAAACTTACGGCGAAAACGGACAGGGAATTCCGGTTCTGACATACGAAGAATTAGCAGGATTGGTGCTTGGCTACAATCCATGGGACATGGGCATGCAAATGCATCAGACCAACGTGGAACCATTGCTCGACAAAATGGGAATTCATTACGATCCCGACCTTAAATATGCCGGAAAAGATGGTAAGCTGATCGGAAAACCAATGATGACGGGCTGCGGATGCTGAAAATTTATGATTCGTCAATTTGAAAATCTGAAGAACAGAAAATATCCAATATTCAATGCTCAATAACCAATATCGAACGAAAAATAAGAAATAAGAAATAAGAAACAATTGTAAGACATCAACGCAAAATAGCCAACCTGGAACCTGAAACTTTAAACTGAATTTGTGAAACACATTGTAATCATAGGGGGCGGAATAGCCGGAATAGAAACAGCCAGCGCACTAACCGATACCGGACATTGGGTAACTGTGATCGAAAAAGAAGCACAGGTTGGCGGAAAACTGAACAACTGGTCATGCCTGTTTCCAACCTTTACTCCCGCTGAAAAGATCATAGACGAACTTCAGGATAAATGCCGCAACAAAGACTTTTCTATTCTGAATAAAACAGAAGTCCGCACCATTCACAGGCAAAACGGAAAGTTCAGCATTGAAACTTCGAACGATCATAAACTGGAAGCCGACGCCATAGTTGTTGCCACCGGGTACGAACTTTTTGATGCACGCCGGAAAGAAGAGTACGGCTACAAAATTTACGATCACGTCATTACATCAGCCGATCTCGAAGAATTGTTCAAAACTGGCAACGACATTACTGTTGCTGAAGGAAAACACCCGAAACGAATTGCTTTTGTGCATTGCGTTGGCTCGCGCGACGAAAAATCGGGCAACCATTATTGTTCGAAAGTGTGCTGTATCACCAGCGTAAAACAGGCTATCGAACTTAAGAAGCGTTTACCAGAAGCCGAAATCTACTGCTTTTACATGGATTTACGGATGTACGGCAAACACTTCGAAGAACTGTACCGCGAAGCACAGGAAAAATATGACATCCAATTTATTCGGGGACGTTTGTCTGAAGCTTCGGAAAAGATCAACAAAAGTTTGCTGATCAAATCAGAAGATACACTTTCGGGGCGACCACTCAAAATGAATGTTGATTTGCTGATACTTTTGGCAGGCATGGAAGCCGGTAAAGGAACTGCCGCTGCTTCTGAAACTTGTGGCATTGGCTGTGAGGAATCAGGATTTCTGAAAACAACGGACTCGTTCCTGAAGTCGAATTTTTCGGAACAGGAAGGAATATTTCTGGCCGGAAGCTGTACTGCTCCCATGTCGGTAAACGATACCATTTTGCATGCCCGATCGGCAGCAATGGAAGTTAATGGATGGCTAAGGAGTCATTGAAAAAAGTGTTCAGTCGCAGTGGTCAGAAAAAGCTGCGGAGTTCAATGTTGTAGAGGTATTAGTTGCTATAAAGCTCCATAGGAGCGAAATATTTGTAGTAATATGGATTAAGAAAGCCCGCCCGTCTGCAAGAAAATATTGAACAAAGAGAGTGTCTTCTTTCGGACGGAATAGGAACAGCCCTCTTGACAATATGAAGTTCAGAAAAATAAGGTAATAAGGTGGTTTTCTTTTTTGCTCGTAATTGTACTAAGGTTATCAAAAAAAGAAAAAAGAAGGTATAAAAAAAGAAGTAAAAACCTTATTCTATGACATTTAACCTTAGTAGTAAGACAGATCAAGTAAGCGTCCGCCGTCCGAGGTAAAGCATTGAACAATGAAAGTGTCTTTTTTCGGACGGAATGGAGGTAAACAACATAAAATGATACTCAAATCGGAAAATGAAAGACTTTGGCTACACTATTACTAAACAACGCACGATTGACTACGATCAGTTCGACGGGAGGTTGTTGAACGAAATTCTCGAAATGGAACCATCGTTTAAAGTATGTCTATCGTGCGGCGGATGCACGGCTACCTGCAGCGCAGGCGATCTGGTCAGTTTTAATATCAGGCGAATGAACCTCCTATTGCGGCGCGGCGAAACGATCGAGCTCGAATCGGAAATCCGGAAATGCATGCTTTGCGGCAAATGTATGTTGGTTTGCCCACGCGGTATTAATCTCCGTAACGTGATTATGCTTATTAAAAAGAGTATTGCGAAATACAAACCAGTCAATTAATTGACAACTATGGAAACTACTCCGTTTATATGGCCATTTACCATCGGACTCTTGTTTATCACCTGCTTTTTGGTGATCATTATCGGAATCTGGATTTCCAGTTTGTCGCACATTGATAAAAGTAGGATCATACACGGAATTTTAACGCCCAAAAGCTGGTTGGCCCTTCGCGAAATCGTTTTGGAGTCGTTGCTTCACCGCAAAATTTTCCGGAAAAATGTGGTTTTGGGCTACATGCACATGAGTCTTGCTTTAGGTTGGTTTCTGCTCATCGTAGTTGGCCACATCGAAGCATGGATTCACTACCGGACATTTTTTGTTCCGGCATACAAAGCCATTTTTATGCGCTATTTTATTACCGGACCATCCACCACACTTTCAGGAAAAATATTGGCTGCCAGCATGGATTTACTTCTTCTTTTTGTTCTTTCAGGAGTAGCGCTTGCCTGCTGCAAAAGATTGAACAGCCAGTTATTCGGATTGAAAAAAACCACACGGCTAAAAATAGGCGACCGCATTGCACTTTACGCGCTCTGGCTCATTTTTCCCCTTCGGTTTCTTGCCGAAAGTGTATCTGCCGGAATTCATCACAACGGTAGCCTTATCAGTCAGCCAACCGGACAATTGCTCGCTTCAATTCTTCCGGTCAAATCGCTCGAAATGCCCTTGTGGTGGGCCTATTCAGGAACGCTTGGCCTGTTTTTCTTTGCGTTGCCAGTTTCACGATACATGCACATTCCGGTTGAAGCAGTACTTATTTTCCTCAGGAATTACGGGATCAAGGTACAAAAACGGATAGGTGGATATTCGAGAATTCAGGTGTATTCGTGTTCGCGCTGTGGAATTTGTTTGGACAGTTGCCAGATGGCGCACGTGGATATCAAAGACACTCAGTCGGTTTACGTACTGAAACACATCAGGAATAAAAACCTGACAGATGAAAAACTTTTCAACTGTTTGCTTTGCGGACGTTGCCAGCCCGATTGCCCCGTAGGACTGGAATTGAATAATTTACGACTGACACAACGGATTGAATCAACCAAAGAATACAATTCGTCATACGATTACCTGAAAAACGGAAATGTAGCAATCAGTCCGCAAACCGAAGTGATTTATTTTGCCGGTTGCATGACACATCTGACCCCAGCCATCATTAAATCTATGAAGGAAATTTTCACAGTTGCCAGCGTCAAATACTGGTTTATGGACGAGGACAAAACAGCCTGTTGCGGACGGCCACTGATGCAGGTTGGACAATACGAGGCAGCAAAAAAACTGATTGAACACAATCGCGAACGGATTCTGGCTTCAGGAGTAAAAAAGCTGGTCGTTTCCTGCCCTATTTGCTACAAAGTAATTAACGAAGATTATGCATTGCCGGGCATTACGGTTATGCATCATTCCGGGTACCTGCTCGGACTGTTGGCCGATAAGCGTTTGCCGGTAAATAAATTGTCGTTGCAGGTTGTTTATCATGATCCCTGCGAACTTGGCCGTGGAAGCGGCATTTATCACCAGCCGCGATTGCTCTTAGACGAATATGCAACGCTGATTCCGATGAAAAATGAAAAAGAAGCGTCCTACTGCTGCGGAGGAGGTCTGGCCAATATTAAGATACAAATGAACGAACGAAACCAGATACGAGACAAGGCGCTGGACGAATACCTGGCTTATCAGCCCGACATGCTGGCAACAGCTTGCCCCTTGTGCAAAAAAATCTTTGCAAAAAGCAACAAACTACCGATTCATGATATTGCTGAAATTGTTTACATGGCCATTCGTCAAAACATATCTATGACTCAGGATCAAACCATTAATAAAAAGAAAATAGAAATAGAGATTTGGAAGTAGCTCTTAGAGCTATTAAAGAAAAATTGCAAATACGAAAGCAACCAGTATCCTGATCACTTTGTCAACAGAATTCATGTTTTTTTATGATTATATTTTGTAGGTTAAGCTTCCTTTTGGGCACGAAGCCACGCATTGCAAACATTTGGAGCAGGTATAGCTGTCCCCCGGTTTAACCATTGCAGGTTTGTACAGGCTGAATTTAGCCGGTTCCATGGCAACGATATAACACTTTTTGTCACAAATTCCACAATTTTTGCAGGTATCCTCATTCAGTTTAATCCTGAATAATGAATACTTATTGAGGAATCCCGAGATCCAGGCAATCGGGCAACCGATTTTGTGGTACTGGTACATTTGTTTGATTTTACTATCGTCGCCGCCCATGCCCATCAGCATTTCCATGATCAGGCCCATCGGGCAAACCCACCGGCAAAATACTTTTCCAAATATGACGCCAAGAAATACGCCATAAAACAGAATGTACCACAACGAAATATGATAGTGCGAAATGCCTATGTACGTCGAAACACCCAATACTGCCAGGATAATCATCCTGCTGCTCACTAACACTTTTAAAATTTTTTTCATCATGATTATTTTATTCTGAAAATATGAATACCGAAATTTGTGTTTCATTTTATCGGCCCCAAAAGCAACCACCAGAAAGTCGTAATTCAGGGTTTGGGTTTTGCAAACTACTTCCTGGCTGGCAGCATGAATCTCTTTTACCGAATCAACAATTACATCAAACGGATATTTTTTCTGGATATTAGCTAATGGAACTTTCACGTCGTTGAATTCTTTGATACGTACCGGAACCCAGATTGAAATAGGAAAGAGATAGAGATAATCGCGGTTGGAAACAAGCGTCACCTTGAATTCTCCACTTTTTTGTAATTGTATAGCTGTTTGGATACCGGCAAAACCACCGCCAAGAATTAAAACTCTCATTATCATACTGAGTTAATTATGAAACTTTGGCCAACTCTTTCAATAAAAATTCTTTCGATTTGATTCCGACAAAACGGTTGATTTCTATGCCGTTTTTGAACAGCACCATGGTAGGGATGTTCCTGACCTTGAATTTGTTGGCCAGCGACTGGTATTGCTGGATGTCAACTTTGCCAACATACGAGTTTCCTTTTAATTCAGAGGCGACATCGTTTAAAACGGGCGCCATCATGCGGCAGGGAGCACACCAACTGGCCCAGAAATCAACCAATACCACTTTCCCCTTTGTTTTTTGCTGAAAATTCTGTTCGGTGAGTGTCAATACTTTCTCGTGGTCGGAAACCATCGGCATGTTTTTCATTTTCGCCATGGTGATCGTCCGGAAAATAAAGAACGCAACGATTATAACTCCAATTACAATTAATGTTGTTTGCATATTAAGCGGTTACAAGTTCTTTGTTTTTTACTTTTATTTCGTCAATGTAATTGGACGCGGCCAATGCTGCAATGGTTCCGTCTCCCACGGCAGTAGTCACCTGGCGGAAACGTTTGGCAATGCTGTCACCGGCTGCATAAACTCCGGCAATGTTGGTTGACATATCCGATTTGACTACAATTTCGCCCCAAGGGTTCAGTTCAACTTTGCCTCTCAGCAATTCAGTATTGGGGATGTATCCAATAAAAATAAAAACTCCATCAGTTTTGAAATTTGTTGTTTCTCCGGTTTTCAGGCTTTTAATATCAACACTTTCAAGGCTTTCGTCACCAATGAATGCGCTAATCGCCGATTCCATCACAAAACTTATTTTCGGATGGTTCCGTGCTTCTTCTATCGCGTGTTCAAAAGCCTGAAAGTGGTCGAACTGATGAACAATGGTAATTTTGCTGACATACTTGGTCAGTGAAACAGCTTCTTCGAGCGCCGAATTTCCGCCGCCAACCACAACAATTTCCTTATCAGTAAAGAAATCGCCATCACAGGTAGCGCAGTACGAAATACCCTGACCTTTAAAACGCACTTCGCCTGTCACACCAAGCGTTCTGGAACGTCCACCGGGTGTTAGGATTACAGCTTTGGCAGTAAATATCCGTCCATCTGCCAGGGTCACGCTCTTTACTTCTCCTTCGAGATCAAGGTCCGAAATTGTAATATTCGATTTAAAATCGCACCCAAACGATTTGGCCTGCTTTTTCATGATATTGGCCAACTGATAACCGCTGATGTTTTCAACTCCGGGGTAATTGGCAATTTCGTGGGTCAGGACCATTTGACCACCCATAGCGCCCTCATTCAGGATAAGTGTTCTGAGCCTTGCCCGTGAAAGGTAAATACCTGCCGTTAAACCGGCAGGCCCACCCCCAACAACAACAGTATCATAATGATTTACTGATTCCATAAACTTATGCGTTAACTGTTGCCTCAAATTCTTTATCGAGTATTGCCTTTACCTGACTCATTGATTGGATACTTGAAGTTGCCTTTACCACTTCGCCGTTTTTGTAGTAAATGGTAAACGGAATACCCTTGAAACCACGAACTTCGGGAAGTTGACGGATGACATACGATTCAGGATTGTCGAATTCCATATCGCAGAATTTCACATGGGTATATTCGTCTTCCAATTCTTCGGCAATTCCGTAAACAGGAATACACATAGGTCCCATCCGGCCACAGATGACCATTACATTTTCGTTTTCATTGATAACTTTAGCGTGCTCAGCAGCGCTTTCGATGTGTTTTAAATTGGTGTACAGCATGACTTTTTATTTTTAAAGTTTATGGTACAAATTTATGTCACCAGCCGCGTTGGTTAAAGATTTTTGGGATGAAGCGCATCCGTTCCTGAATTGAACTGCGACAACTTTTTTATTGATCTAATCGAATTGGGATTGAATACCTGATAGAAATTGATAATTCGGACTATGCCCGGTCGAAGTATAATTTTAACTTTACGGGCAATTGTAATTTCAATTGGACATGAAACCCATCCTCGAAACCGACCAGGAATTTTTTTGCGACATTCAGGCGCCTTGTTTTCAGATGCTTTCGCCAGAAGAGGCCGAATTGGTCAGGGCAAGCAAAACACAGGTATTGTTCCGGAAAGGCGATCACCTGACCAAACAGGGGGCATTCGCTTCGTATGCCTTGTTTGTAATCAATGGACTGGCTAAACAATACATTGAAGGCGACAGCACCAAAAATTTCAATTTAAGGATCATCAAGCCTGGCGAATTTGTTGGCCTGTCTGCCATTTTCACTAAAAATACTTTTAATTATTCTTCGGTTGCCTTGACCGATTGCCAGGTTTTTTTGGTCGAGAAAGAAGCCATTACCTCCGTCGTAAAGCAAAACGGACAATTCGGGTTCAATATGATTAAACGGTATTGTGAGCAAAATACCAATCTTTTCGATAACCTGCGAACGGTACTGTACAAACAGATGAATGGTCGGATTGCTGATACATTATTGTATGTTGATAGCTTAAAAGCAGAAAATCCGGAGATATTTCAGCTTCTTTCCAGAAAAGACATGGCCGATTTTGCTGGAATCTCTACTGAGAGTGCGGTAAAACTCCTGAAGAGCTTTGAAAAAGACGGTTTGATTGAACTGCACGAGAAAGATATCGTGGTTGTCAACCACAAAGAATTACTCGAAATCAGTAAAAAAGGTTAAATCTATCTGCACGAACAGCTGATAACTGACTCAAATTCAACCAATAAATGTTTTATTTCGCGTTTGGTTAGCACGAATTATTTGGATGCGAAAATATTTTTAAACTTTCTCTTGGAGATGAATAATTTTTTGTTTTATCTTTGTGAGCGAATATTCACTTACATTAAAATATCAATATGGAAATTACTCCCCGTCAGTTAGAGATTATTGAAGCAGCCGGAAAAATACTCACCTCATCCGGAGTTAGTGGGTTAACCATCAAGAATCTGGCGAAAGAAATGCAGTTTTCCGAGAGTGCGATCTACCGTCACTTTACCAGCAAAGAGGAAATTATAGTAGCAATGCTGAATTATTTGGCAGAAACAATAGACAAACGGTTGCAGAATGCAATTCAGACTATTGAGGATCCTGAAGAAAAATTCACTGCAATTTTTCAAAGTCAGTTTACTTTCTTTGAAAATCATAGACACTTTGTCGTGGCTGTTTTTTCAGATGGCTTATTGAAAGAAAGCCAGGTAATCAATGAAGCTATTCTTAAGGTCATAAGCGTGAAAATTAAGTATTTGTTCCCGATATTATTGGAGGGCCAGCAGAAAGGTGTGTTTACAAATACCATTTCTACAGAAGATTTGATGTACATTTTAATGGGAACCTTCAGGTTACTAATGTTCAGGTGGAGATTAGAGGATTTTCAGTTCGACATAAAAACAAGCGGAAATAAAATGATTCAATCTGTTCTCACATTAATTAAAAATAAGTAATATGAAAAAGGCACTTCCTTATTTATTGGCATCGATATTAGCTGCTTTTGGTTTGCTTACCTTATTCCTGAGTACCTCTATAATATTTGATTTATTTGGAGTCAGGGCTAAAGAGGGCAATTATGTGCTTTTTGTTGTTTGTGCAAATTTTGTGAGTAGTATGCTCTATCTTTTCGCTGCGTATGGATTTATCGAAAGCAAAAAATGGACTGCTCCTCTGTTAGGCATTTCAGTAATAGTACTCATACTCGCATTTGCCGGGTTATTTATTCACATCAACGCTGGTGGTATTTACGAAACAAAGACAATTGGCGCGATGGCATTCAGAATTACTGTAACGCTTGTTTTTTCAGCACTTGCTTATTTCATGATTTCAAAAAATAAAAAATTACAACTATAAAAAAATTTACCCAACCATGTTAGTGAATATTAACTTACATCAAAAATTAATAAGAATTGTCCTTGTATTGATTCTTATTCAGGTTTCTGGAACCTTGACTGCGCAAACACTCTCGCTGGAGCAATGCATCGACACTGCATTGCTGTATAACCGAACCATCAAACTATCGCAACAGGATGTTTTTCTGGCCAATGAGAAAAACAAGGAGACCAAGGGCAATCTGTTTCCAAAATTGAATGGGATGACTGACTATCGTTATTACACCGATTTGCCTTATCAGCTAATGCCTGCAGCAGCTTTTGGCGGACCGGAAGGCACTTATAAAGAGGTTCAGTTTGGCGTTCCACAAAGCCTGAATGCCAATCTGCAACTAACAGTGCCAATTTACAACCCAACAGCTTTAGGAGCGATAAAAACAACCCGGATAGCCAGTGAACTTTCTGAAATTCAGAAAATAAAAACTGACGAAGACGTGGTGCTGGAGGTTTCAAATGCCTATTACAATGCACAAATTCTGCTTTATCAACTGGCTTTTTTGGATAGCAACATGATCAATACCAACAAACTGGTGCAAACAACAACTTTACTGCATCAACAGCAAATTGCAAAGGGAACTGATGTGGACAGGCTGAAATTACAATTGGATCAGGTAACCAATCAAAGAAATACCGTTTTTTCGCAGCAGCAGCAAGTACTGAATGCACTCAAATTTCTGATGGGAAAACCAATTTCTGATTCCATCCAGGTTGCAATAACTGAAAACACTTTGGTTCAACTGGATCCTCAGATTCAAGCGACTACAGATATGAAGTTGATTGATAAAAAATTACAATTTAATTACGCTGAGCTTAAAGGACTTCGTAATTCAAAATTGCCTTCGCTGGGTGCTTACGGAGTCTATGGTACAACAGGTTATGGCAATACCGGCGCCAATAGCTTTTTCAATTTTCATCCAATCGGTTATGTTGGCGCTCAACTGTCGATCCCGCTGTTTAATGGCACGATTACAAAACACAGGATTGTACAAAAAAAAATAGATATACAGAAAACAACTATTCACAAAGAACTGGTATCTGAAAAATCAAAACTCGACCTGATTAACGCCGAAATGCAATATTCACTTGCAAATAAGAATATTGTAACTGTGGACAATCAAATAAAACTGGCAAAAAAGATTTATACCAATACTGTGCTGCAAAACAAGCAAGGCGTAGCTAACATTACCGATTTGCTTTTGGCCGACAATTCCTTACGCGAAGCACAGCAAAACTATATCGTTGCAATGGTAAATCTTCGAAAAGCAGAACTGGAATACAAACGGGTAACAGGAAATCTGATTTCAATTAGAAATTAAAAATTAAAAATTAAAAATTAGGGAAATGAAAAAAACGATCATTTATATAATTGTAGCATTGGCGTTAATAGCCATCACGGTATTTCAACTTAAGAAAAATAAAGAAACCACTGTCAGCAGGGTTTATCAATACGATAAAGAGCAGGCCATTCATGTGCAGGCCATCACCCTGAAGCTTGAAAGTGCTGAAAACGATATTTCTTACACGGGAACTTTTGAGCCCAACAAAGAAACAAGAATCAGCGCGGATATTCAGGGAAAGATAAACTCAGTTTTGGTGGATGCTGGAAGTGTTGTCCGAAAAGGTCAGGCTTTGGTTCAATTAGACAACTCCTTACTGAAACTTCAATTGCAAACCGTTGAAATTCAGACTGAAGGATTGGAAGCAGATGTGAAAAGATATACCGTTCTGGCCAATGCCGATGCCATTCAAGGCGTTCAGCTGGAAAAGACCGAATTGGCTTTAAAATCAGCCAAAGTACAGAAGGCTACAATAAAAGAGCAAATCAATAAAACGACTATTACAGCGCCTTTCAGCGGAATTGTTACCGCGAAACTAACCGAAGAAGGAGCTTACGCAGCGCCTGGTATTCCGTTGCTACAAATCACGGATATTTCAAGCCTGAAATTTACTGTAAATGTTCCCGAGCAGGAGTTAAGTCAGTTCGAAACCAATCAACAATACACTCTTTCCTCAGATGCTTATCCTGAAACTGTGCTGTCGGGAAAGGTGATCCTGACAGGCAGCAAAGCCAATATGGGAAATAGTTTTCCGGTACAATTTTCAGTAAACAACACCGCCGATTTAAAAATAAAATCAGGAATGTTTGGAAATGTAGAGTTGAAAAACGATGGAGAAGAAAAGGTAATCATTATCCCGGCATCTGCTATTGTTGGAACTAACATTCAGCCACAGATTTATCTGGTCAAAAATGATAAAGCCATTCTACAAAACATCACCACTTCAACCCGTTTTCAAAATAAAGTACAGGTTTCAAGTGGATTAACCGAAGGCGACGTAATTATAACCAACGGGTTTATCAATCTTTTTGATGGTGCAAATGTGACAATTAGCAAATAAGTATCATGAACATTACAAAAATAGCAATCAATCGTCCATCGCTGATCATCGTTCTTTTCAGCGTATTTGCCTTGTTGGGGATCATTGGATTTACAAACCTGGGGTATGAACTGTTACCAGACTTTAACCAGCCGGTGGTTGTAATAAAAACAATTTACCCTGGTGCCGAACCCAATGAAGTAGAAACTTCTGTTTCCAGAAAAATAGAGGATGCCTTGTCAAATCTCGAAGGTGTAGATTACCTGGAAACCAAGTCGATGCCCAACGCTTCAGTTATTATTGCCAACCTGAAATACGGAACGAACCTGAGCATTGCCATGCAGGATGCCCAGCGGTATATCGACAATATTAAAAAAGATCTTCCGGCAGACATTTTGAGTCCGGTGATGAGCAAAGTTTCGCCCAACGATTTGCCAATTATTTCGATCAGTGCAACAAGTAGTTTGCCTGCGACTGAATTTCATCAAAAAATGAAGGACGAATATCTTCCTCAAATCCAGCAATTAAAAGGAGTGGCTGAAATTACCCTTCTTGGCGGTGAAGAGCGTGAAATTCAGGTAAAGGCCGATCAGGATAAACTGAAACTCTATAAAATATCGCTTTATCAGGTGGTTGAAGCCATTAACCGCTCGGGTATTGATTTGCCCGCCGGTAAAGCACAAACCGATAAAGAGAGTAATTCAGTCCGGTTAACCGGAAAATTTTCGACCGTAAACGACATCATGAATGTGCTGGTAGCAATGCCTGCGCCGGGAATGCCGGTCTATGTAAAAGATGTGGCAACCGTTATTGATGGGGTGAAAGAAATAAGTTCTGTAAGCCGATACAACGGGGTAAACGGAATAGGGCTTTTGTTAAAAAAACAAGGCGATGCCAATGCTGTGGAGGTTTCCAAATTAGTTCACACGAAACTCAAACAAATTGAAAGTGCAAACTCCAACTATGGGGTAAAATTTGTTGTTGCCGATGATTCAACCGATATGACTATTGCAGCAGTAAATTCAGTGGTTGACGACCTGATTCTGGCTGTAATCCTGGTTTCGTTGGTTATGTTTTTGTTTTTACGAAGCTACCGGAACTCGTTGATAGTTTTAATCGCAATCCCGACCTCATTAATTACCGCGTTTGCCGTGATGTGGCTGATGGGCTTCACCTTAAACCTGATGACCTTGCTGGCCATGTCGTTAATTATCGGAATCCTGGTGGACGATGCCATCGTAATTCTGGAAAATATCCAGCGCCACCTCGATATGGGCAAAGACAAAGCTACTGCGGCATTGGAAGGGCGTATGGAAATTGGTTTTTCGGCCATTTCAATTACCCTGGTTGACGTGGTTGTATTCCTGCCCATTCTGTTTTTGCAGGTTTTTGTGGCCGATATGCTGAAACAATTTTCAATCGTTGTAATAACATCTACACTTACCAGTTTATTGGTGGGTTTTACCCTGGTTCCCTGGTTGGCTTCCAGGATTGGGAAAAAGGAGGATTTACAACCTACCAACATCATTAACCGTTTTCTTCTTTGGTTTGAAAGACAATTAACAACCTTCATCAATTGGTATGGCCGTCAGTTAGAATGGGTACTTAGCCATAAACTCATCTTTACCGGAATAGTTATTTTCCTTTTGGTAATGACTGGGGTGATGATGAAACAAGGCATTATCGGAAAAGAAATGATGTCAACAGGCGACCAGGGAAAGTTCCGTCTGAACCTGGAATATGATAAAACAACGACAGTTCAGGAGAACAATATCAGAACTCAAAAAGTAGAAAACTTTATCCTTCAGCAACCTGAAGTAGCCACACTTTTCAGCAACATTGCCGGGCCAAGTACAGGTATCGGCAGCCTTGGGGTGGGCTCATCCAATTTATCTGAATTTACCATTCAGTTAAAGCCGGAAAAGGAAAGGGACATCAAAACTGAGCCGTTTATGAAATCGCTCCGCGAAGAACTGAAAAAGCAATTTTCGGGAGTAAACTTTTCAATGGCAGTTTTAGGCTTACTGCCAAAACAGGCGCCAATCAAAATAACCCTGAGCGGAAGCGACCTGGATTTGGTAATGAAAACAGGAAATGAGCTGAAAGCAGCTATTGAAAAAATACCGGGCGCCGATAATGTTCAGCTATCAGTAAAAGAAGGAAGCCCTGAATTCAAGGTGATCCCCGATAAAGATAAAATGCAGCGACTGGGATTGACGACTGCCTATGTCGGGTTAAATTTGAGGACTGCCTTCACCGGAAATGATGATGCAACGTTAACTGAAAATGGAACAGAATACCCGGTCAGGATATGGCTGGATGACTTTGACCGGAAAAACTTCGAAGATGTGCAGCGTCTTTCTATCGTCAACCCGATGAACATCCCCGTTGAAGTGTCACAATTTGCTGAAGTCAGGCAAGACAATTCGCCTTCTTTACTCGAAAGACTGGACCGGCAACCTTCTGTAACCATAACTTCTGAATCGTTTGGAAGACCTTCAGGAACTTTAGCTGATGAAGCAATTAGCTTTCTGAAAACGCAACCATTGCCCGAAGGTGTAAAATTAACCTGGGGGGCAGATATCAAGACACAAAATGAAAGTTTCGGGGCTTTGGGTTCGGTTCTTATCATCTCATTTATACTGATCTACCTGATCATGGTAGCCCTTTACGATAGCTATATTTATCCTTTTGTTGCTTTATTTGCCATCCCGATGGCTGCCATAGGTGCATTCCTTGCCTTAAACTTATCGCTAAACCATCTGACTTTGTTTGCTCAGTTAGGATTAATCATGCTCATGGGTCTGGTAACAAAAAATGCCATCCTGATTGTGGATTTTACAAATCAACTTAAAGCACAGGGCAAACATTATAAAGAAGCATTGATCATTGCAGGGAAAGAGCGCATGCGCCCTATTTTAATGACCACGCTTGCTATGGCAATCGGAATGTTACCTATTGCATTGGCACAAGGTACAGCCAGCGAGTGGAAAAACGGTTTGGCATGGGTGATCATCGGAGGTTTGCTGTCGTCTATGATTTTGACTGTTTATTTAGTCCCGATGGTTTACTACGTTGTAGATCGTATTAAAGAAAAAATCGCAAATAAAAAACATAAATAAAATGAATAAAATAATCATAATCCTTCAATCGTTTTTAGCGATCGTACTACTGTCTTCATTTAGTATTCAAAAGCAGGAAACCTGCTCATTAACAATTGATGTGAGTGAATTGCGAAATTCAAAAGGCACCGTACTCTTCGCATTATACAACAGAGATGATGCATTCCCCGATGAACATTACAAAAAGTATTTCAAAAAACTTACCGGTGTAATAGTAAACGGAGCATCGTCGGTAACATTCGAGAACCTGCCGGAAGGGAAATATGCAGTAAATATTCTGCACGATGAAAACAATGACGGGAAAATTAAAAAAGGAATCATCTTACCCAAAGAGGGAATAGGCTTTTCCAATTTTCAATCCATTAGTTTTTCGAACCGGCCATCATTTACAAAAGCGTCTTTTAATTTGCAGAGTGACAAGAAAATAAAGGTTAATATTATATACCTGTAAGAGATGAAACGATGCTCACTCATGATATTGATTTCACTATTTCTTGCCCTTTCAGGTTTAGGACAGGAAAGAGACTCAATACCCCAGATTGGGCTTTCAATAATATCTCAGGTAAACCAGGGCAATAGCTATATCACTTTTCCTGCTGATATTGGTAACATTGAACCACTCTGGTTCGAAGGAAATGTTATCCCGAATTTTTACCTCCGTGAAAGCAGAAACTCCCGGTTAATGGGAGTTCTGACACCGCAGATTATCATCCGGATGTATAATGAGCCTTCTTTTCCTGTGCGCACTCCGAGTTATATGCCGCAGATAACGATCTATTATCAGTTTAAAAATCAATCGGGATCACGCACTAAAAGTTTATTTGTAAGGCTGGCACATCATTCAAACGGACAGGAGGGCGATTTTTTCCTGGAAAATGGTGAACTAAACTTAAAATCAGGTGATTTTGCTACCAACTATTTTGAGCCTGGATTCATCATTACAAATGTAAATAAACGACTGAATGCTTACCAATTTTTCAAAACTTCTGTTGAAATCCATCCGCCAGGTTCGAGTAGCGCTGAACTTGACGGAATTTACAGTAAAGTTCGCTGGCACAATGCGGTTTCTATATTTAAGGTTCCGGCAAAAAATGACCGGTATCCCGGAAAAAATGCAGATATCTCGGTTAAAGCAGAAGCTACGTGGATGTTTGGTGATGTGAACAATTGGGATCAGGTTTCATCAGACAGGCTCAACCTGAGCTTGACTTTTTATTATCACCCAAAATTTCTGGAGGATATCGGGCTTTTTGTCCAGTATTATCATGGGTTGGATTATTACAACATGTATTTCAGTCACAGGCTGGATGTTCTTCGGTTTGGGTTAATGACCGAAAAATTAAGGTTTTAAATTTAAACACATGTCAAATAATGAGTTAAACACTGAAGACAAGATATTTGAAGCTGCGAAAAATGTCTTCCTTTTATACGGATATCATGGTACTACCCTCCAACAGATTGCGACTATAGCAGGAGTTAATACGGCGGCAATTCATTACTATTTTCGATCGAAAGAAAATATTTATGCTCTGGTTCTTAAGAATAACCTGAGCTTGCTTTCTGAGTTCCTGAATACGAAGGAGTATTGGCCAAATCATGAATTCAAATCGTCTTTTTTTCGGGCAATCAATAAAAATATAAATATAGCCCATAATGTATGGTTTATTGTCAATGAAATCAAAGTCAATAATTTACTGATTACCGAATTAATTAAAACAGATGAAGAGATTAATGGCCTGATTAATTCAATTTTTAATAACTCACCAAACCTTAAAATTATGAAAAGGCTAATTACTTGTCAACTTACTGAAATCATTAATCAGGATTTGAAAAACAATTTGATGCACAAATGCGAATGACTAATAAGTAAAAATGTATGAAAACAGATCAGGTTTTTAAAGCACCAATGGAGAAATCAACCGATTTTAAATTCGATGCACAGGTGGCTGACGTATTTAATGACATGGTTGGACGATCGGTTCCCTTTTATCTCGAAATGCAACGTATGATGTCAGAAATTATTCCTGATTATGCGCGACCAAATACATCAATCTATGATCTTGGTTGCTCTACAGGCACGACTCTTCTTTCCCTGGATAAGCTGCTGGATCAGACTGTCCGGTTTGTTGGTGTCGATTCTTCAGCAGAAATGATTGAAAACTCGCACAGCAACTTCAGAAATAACGGACTTACCCGTCCGTATGATCTGATTACAGCCGATCTTTACAAACCTTTTGAGATTAAGAATGCTTCGGTTGTGATCTTATGCCTGACACTTCAGTTTATACGGCCAGTTTACCGGCAGAAAATGCTTGAATCTATTTATCAGCAGATGAATGATGGAACTTGTTTGATTTTAATCGAAAAGATTCTGGCTGAAGATTCTGACTTGAACCGAAAGTTTATAAACTATTACTATGATTTGAAGCGCCGGAATAACTACGATGAAATGGAAATCTCGCAAAAAAGGGAAGCTCTTGAAAATGTATTAATTCCTTATAAATTAAGCGAAAACCTGCAAATGCTGGCGGAAGCTGGATTTAGCAAAACCGAAGTCTTTTTTAAATGGTACAATTTTGCGGGTATAATCGCAATTAAATAATCTGAGTTATGGTGAAATTTGGAAATTGGGTTTTTCACAACCGCAACTGGTTTTTCGCTCTTTTTTATGCATCATTGTTCATCCCATCGTTTGCTCTTACCAATGATTTGAGGATTCAAATTGGGCTGGGTCTGGTAATATTTATATTTGGAGTTATGTCACGTGGTATTACAATCGGGTTGGAGTACATCGTTCGGGGTGGACTCTACAGGCAAATTTTTGCCGATAAACTTGTCACCTCGGGCATATATAGCATTTGCAGAAACCCCATGTATTTTGGGAATTTATTGATACTTCTGGGAATTGGTATTTTTGCAAATTCGGCGCTCTTTGTTTTCCTGACAGTTCCAATCTTCATGCTTTTGTACGCTTCAATTATTTTGGCCGAACAATCATTTCTGGAAAATAAATTCGGAGAGGAATATAAACTTTACAAGAAGAATGTCAATGCAATTATTCCTGATTTCACAAAAATCAAAGAAGCATTCAAAGGTCAGGAATTCAATTTGAAAAAAGTGATCCGAAAAGAGTATAACTCTTTCTATCTATATCTTGGCGGATTGCTGCTTCTGTTGTTATATCAAAAACACATCAGCTTCATTTACTTCTTAATTATTGGGGGAATATTGCTCATCTGTTATTTAACCATTCGGTTTTTGAAGAAGAAAAACAGGCTTGGATAATACCGCCAAAGGAGTTTACCTTGGAGTAAATATAACAAAACTATGACAATCAGAAACATACTGATAGTTTTCATTACTGCTATTGCTTTACACTCTTGTGATGGTATGTTTGACTACTCTCCTTACATAATTGATTTTAGCGAAGAAAACAGAAATGTTAATCAACAAAATATCGGGAAATTAACTAATCAGACAAAAGACAATACAATTACAATTGCCTTTACTGGCGATACCCATCGTTGGTTTGATGAAACAGAAAAGTTCGTAGCAAAAGTAAATCAAAAACCATCTGTTGATTTCGTAATACATGTTGGCGATATAGCTGACTTTGGATTACCCAAACAATATATATGGGGAAATTCGTATTTGCTGAAGTTGAATATCCCATATTTTGTTGTTGTTGGAAATCACGATTTAGTTGGGAATGGCCTTACAGCTTACAACGAAATGTTTGGTCCTTTGGATTTTAGTTTCATTTACAACAAATTGAAATTTGTTTTTTTAAATACAAATAGCCGGGAATTTCTATTCAACGGGAAGGTTCCAGACATACAGTGGCTTGACAATCAATTAAAGCCAAACATGGAATTTACCGAAGCTGTTGTGATTTTTCATGTACCACCCATGCATGGAGATTTTGATGCCTCCCTGGATGAATCGTTTCATAACACCTTAATACGCTACAACAATGTTCTGTTTACAGTTCACGGGCATTCTCATAACTTTGAAATATACAAGCCTTATAATGATGACATTACCTGCGTAAATGTATATAGTATTGAATACAATAAATTCAATGTAATTAAAATATCAAATGATCAATTTGAAGTTACGACACTGGACTTTTAAAATAGTATTGATAATCTCTTTGCTACATTTTATCTCATTCGATATTTACAGTCAGGAGTCGCAAAATACTGATTCTGCAAAGTATAAAAAGTATTTGCCTGACTATGTGAAAATGCAATTTGGCGGAGGTATCGGATTCATTTCTGCAGGAATAGGTTACGTTTTTTTTAAGGATAAATTAGATATAACCTATTTTTATGGTTATATACCAAAATCTGTTTCAATCGATGATCTGCACAGTGTAAGTTTACAATTAACTGCAAAATTGATCCGGGTTAAAGTCAATAAGAATATTGAGTTAATGCCTCTGAATTTCGGGTGGTTTATTCATCATACCTTTGGCAACGAATACTGGATAAAATTGCCATCACATTATCCTGAAAAATATTACTGGTGGGCGCCGGGAAGAAACGCTGGTATATTTTTGGGAGGGGAAGTAAAAACTAAATTATTAAGTGATTTCACTCCTGCATCGGGAACTGCATTCTATGTTCGTATGGGAAGCCGGGGATTATACCTGGCAAGTAAATTTGGGAACTCTTCAATCCCGTTAAAAGATATCGTAGAATTTGGTTTTGGAGTAGCAATTTATCGTTAACATATGAAATCTATAACATTTGCTTTTTTTGTCTTCGCCTCACATTCTAAATTATCCGTTTCACTTAGATTGTTGTCCGGTTTAGGTAAATTTGTATTTAAATTAATCCAACTTAAACTTACTTTTGCCTAGAATGAAAGAAGACATCCAGATAAAAAAGATTTTAAAGGTAGCGCTCTATACTTCGCCTTTAATAGGCATATTAGCGATTACTCCAATGTTTATTATGAAGACCCTGTCTTATGATATGTACCCAAGGGCTGTTCTATCAATAACACTAATCATCTTTTTTGCATGGGTGATTAATATTTCAATTATTCATTACTGGGAAAAATTTGAATTTAGGAAATCATCTTTCAATATAAGATACTTTGTAAGCTATTTGCTATCTGTTTCTTTTATCATGTTTGCAATGAGAATGCGCAAATTATTTCTTTCCGGAATTAATACTACCTGCGAGATAGCGCCCTCACATTCTCCTTTTGCCACTATTGTTATGGCAATTTCACTAAATACTGTTATTTTAATTATACTTGACTTAATCTTACTTAAAGAGAAAAAGACCAAAGTTGAAATTGAAAATGCCCAGTTGAAATTGAAAAATACAGAAGCTTTGAATCAACATTTAAAGCAGCAAATCCATCCTCATTTTCTGTTTAACTCCTTAAATACACTTAAATCTCTTATAAATAAATCACCCGATGCCGCAGAAGATTATCTCATAAGGTTGTCAGACTTTTTAAGAACTTCTATTTCAACGGGGAAAGATAATATTGTAAGGGTAAGTGATGAACTGAAATTGTGCCTCGATTATTTAGAGATGCAAAAAATACGGTATGGCAGTGCGTTACAATTTAGTATAGATATTCCTGATGAAATTTACAACATTGGATATGTTCCGGTATTTTCACTTCAGTTATTATCTGAGAATGCAATAAAGCATAATTCATTAACCGATGAATCGCCCTTGCAAGTAAAAATAATTTATGAGGAAGGAAGGATCATTGTTAGCAACAACTTACAACCTAAACTATCTACAGAAACTTCACCCGGTATGGGTTTGACAAACCTTGCCGAACGTTACAAAATTTTGTCAGGTGATGAAATAATCATTCGCACTTCTGATAATCAATTTTCTGTGAGCATAAAAATTATTGGCAATGAAAATAGTAATTATTGAAGATGAACAGCTTGCAGCGGAAGACCTGGCTGATAACATTTTAAAGGTTGATCCAACTATACAAATTGTGGCAAGTTTACGGTCTGTTAAAGAAGCTGTTTCCTATTTCCAAATAAACGAAAAACCAGATTTGATTTTTTGCGATATTCAATTGGGAGATGGACTTAGCTTTGAAATATTTAATAAACAACCTTTAAGTGCTCCGGTTATTTTTTGCACTGCATACGATGAATACGCTTTAAAGGCATTTAAAGCAAATGGAATTGATTACATTTTAAAACCTTTTACCAAGAAAACAATTGAAGATTCTCTGAATAAATTCAAAGAGCTAAAGAATAGCTTCGTAAATAATTTGACGCACTTTGAAACAATTCTTGAAATATTCGAAAGCAGAAGAAATCAAAAGCAGGTTTCTGTTTTGGTCTATCAAAAAGACAATATAATTCCTGTAAAAGTAGATAATATAGCACTGTTTTACATTGAACACGAAGTTACGCATCTCATTACCTTTGACAAAAAAAAATACTTAATAAGTAAAACACTTGAAGAATTAGAGAAAATTACAGGAAGTGATTTTTTTAGGACTAACAGGCAGTTTTTTATCAATCGTAAAGCCATAAAGGATGCTTCCCAGTACTTCACCCGTAAGCTATCAATTAACCTTACAATACCTTTCTCCGAAAAAATATTTGTTAGTAAAGAAAAATCAAAAGATTTTTTAAACTGGCTATCGGGTATTTAAACTTTCCTATCGAATATCTCACCTCCTTTTTTGTCCGTTTCGGCATTAAAACACTTGCTGTGGACCGAAAATACACTCAATTTCGTCTGTCAAAAGACTGATTGATGTAAATCTTATATAAATACCAATTCCGTATGATTCTCAATTTATTTCAAAATAAAAACAAACTGGTAACCATGTATAAAACTTTACTAATCATTGTGTTATTCCTACTTGTAAAACAATTACCGGCACAGGATATTTTATCTGATACTTTAACACTAAAGGACTGTATTAGTATTGGACTTCAAAATAACCCCAAGTTACGGTCTTCTCAATTCTTTGTTGAAGAAAACAAAGCCAAAGTTGATGAAGTACGTTCGGGTTATTATCCTGCTATTAATTTAAATACCAATGCAGATACCTATTCGAAAAACAATGGCAGTCAGCGATATAATAATTATAACAGTGGCATTTCAGCATCGTATAGTTTGTTTGATGGATTCAGGACAAAAGCAACCTACAACGCAGCAAAAGATAATTACGAGGCAAATATTTATCAATATGAATCCAACAAACAGGATCTAATATTCAATATCATCTATGCTTATTACAAGACATTACAGAGCGAACGTATTTTAAAAAGCGCTGAAGAAGCAGTAAAAAGCTCTAATCTGCATTTAGAATTTGCCAATGCCAAGCAAAAAGCCGGAATGGCAACCCGCTCGGATATCCTCAAATCTGAAGTTGAGCTTTCGAATGTAGAATTGAATAGGATAAAAGCAGTGAACACACTTCTGACGGCTAAAGGAAATCTCAACATGTTACTGGGGTTGCAATCAAATAATCAGATAAAAATAGTGGATGATTTGTCTGTCGTCAATGAAAATCTGATCCAACCATTTGATTCGTTGTATAATGAAGCCATCAATTCACGTACTGAGCTAAAAAAGTTTCAATCACTGCTGTCTGCGCAGCAACAATACATCCAGGTGGCAAAAGGTGGTTTTTATCCATCACTTAATGCCAATGCAAATTACAATTTTGCAGGAGCAGAAATATCAGGATTACAACAAAACTGGTGGTTAGGAATGACACTTACCATACCTGTTTTTAAAGGCTTTTCAGCTAAAGCACGGGTATCCCAGGAACAACTTTCATTAGAAGGTCTTGAAAAAGATTTTGAATCATTAAAACAACAAATTAGTCAGGAAGTATGGAACGCATACCTTGCAGTTAAAGAATCTGTTGAAAGAATTGTAACTACATCCAAAGGGGTAGAAAGTGCACGTGAAAATTTATCAATGGCAGAAGGCGAATATAAAGAAGGTGTCGGATCTATCATTCAATTAACTGATGCTCAAACAAGTTTTATAACTGCCGATCAGAATTATATACAGGCACTATCTGACTATAAAATATCATTTGCCGAATTAGAAAGAACTATTGGAAATGAATCAAAAACAAATCAATAAGATGAGAAAAATTTATCTATTTACAGGAGCTTTAATCATAATAGCATCTGCTTTTTTTGTTTGGTATTATGTATATAAATCAGACAGTAATGAAAAGAAACAAATTCAAACCGCTGAAGTCATTAGGCGGGATATCGGCTCAAACGTACTTGCAACAGGAATAATAAAACCTAAGGTTGGAGCCGAAGTAAAGGTTGGCTCGAGGGTTTCAGGTATAGTAAAAAAACTTCGTGCAAACATCGGTGATTACGTTAAAGCAGGCCAAATTATTGCCGAACTTGATGACGCCAAACTTCGAGCAAAGTTAAATCTGAGTCTTGCAGCCATGAATAAAGCACAAGCAGATTATGATTATGCAGGGTTAAACCTGGAAAGACAGAAATCATTGCTCGGGCAAAACTATATTTCTCAGCAACAGTATGATTTATCGGAAAATGCGTACAAGATAGCCGATGCTCAATTAAAGCAAGCAGAAGCAAACGTTGAAGTTGCAAAAGTACAGCTCTCTTACACTACTCTTTATGCCTTAACATCAGGAATTATCTCTTCCGTTTCTACCCAGGAAGGAGAAACAGTATCAGCAGGACTATCAGCCCCGACTTTTGTAAATATCATTGACCTCGGTCGGCTTGAAGTCCAGGTATATGTTGATGAAACAGATATCGGCAAGATTCAGGACGGACAAGAAGCTACCTTTACTGTTGATACCTATTCGGGAACTGACTTTAAAGGCGCAGTTACAGCGATTTATCCCAAGGCAGTTATTCAGGATAATGTTGTTAATTACATTGTGGTAGTTGAGATAAAAGATTTTCAGAATAAAATACTAAGACCTGAAATGACTACGACTGTAACAATACATTTAGAGACCAGAAAGAATGTTCTTGCTATTCCTTCTAAAGCGATTCAAAGAGAAAAAGGTGAACGATTTGTTACCGTGCTAAAGGATAATACTCATATAAGAAAAAAAATCAAGACCGGCTGGTATGATGCCAGTTACACCGAAATTGTGGATGGAATTAAAGAAGGAGAATTTATTTTACTATCAGAATAATATTTAAAAAACACTGAAATACAATAATATAACATTAAAATAGGAAGGGAAGTAAAAATGAACAACATAATTGTAAAAGCCGAAAGACTAACTAAAGTTTACAACAAAGGAGTTGGAGGTGATGTATTCGCTTTGCGCGATGTGTCGCTTGAAATACACAAAGGCGAGTTAATAGCAATAATGGGAGCTTCCGGCTCTGGAAAGTCAACATTAATGAATATCCTCGGATGTTTGGATAAACCTACCGAAGGATCTCTCTTTTTTGAAGAAAAGGAAGTAAGCAAACTGGGCGATAAAGAGCTGGCTTCGGTAAGAAATAAGAAGATTGGTTTCGTATTTCAATCATTCAACTTGCTTGCACGAACAAGTGCCTTGGAAAACGTGGAACTACCGTTAATTTATTCCGATAAAGTTAATGTCACTAAACTTGCTAAAGATGCTTTAAATTTAGTTGGGCTGGCAGACAGAGTACATCATCACCCTGGTGAATTATCAGGCGGACAGCAACAACGTGTTGCAATTGCGCGAGCTCTTGTGAACGATCCAGACATTATTTTTGCCGATGAGCCAACCGGAAATCTTGATACAAAATCGAGTTATGAAATAATTACGCTTTTTCAGAAGCTAAATAAAGAAGGTAGAACTATTGTATTGGTGACTCACGAACTGGATATAGCTGAACATGCTAAAAGAATTATTAAAGTTTCAGATGGCAGAATAGTAAGTGATGAGCTAAATAATTCACCCAGGAATGCCGAAACCGAACTCAATAAATTAGTAAAGGAGGTCAAAAATGAGAACTAAAAGAATATTAAAAAATGCATTTAAAAACCTTTGGAAATTCAAGCTTCGTTCATTTCTGATGATGATAGGCATTGTTATCGGAATAATTGCTTTGACCGTGATCGTTTCAGTAGGATTTGGAGCCAAAGGGTTAGTAATGGAAAGGGTCAAAAAATTCGGGCTGGAAAGCCTGATGGTAACTGCCGGAGGCGGTGTCCAAATTTCACAAATGGGATCCACTGGTCAGCTTACTGCTACTTTAAAATTAGATGATGCTGAATTTTTGAAACGTGAAATTCCGGCGATTAAGGAAATAGCTCCTTTTAATCGTAAAGGAAATGCAGATGTAAAATATTTTGAAAAAGCGACTACAACAACATTGCTTGGCATTACACCTTCATATGCTTCTGTTTGGGATTGGGATGTTACTGAAGGGGAATTTATTACCGATGAAGATATGGCCGCGCTTAATCGTATTTGCTTATTAGGTCCTACGGTACAAAAAGAGCTTTTCGGTGAGAAAGACCCTATCGGTGAGCAAATAAACATTGGCAACATACAGTTTGAAGTGAAAGGTATCCTGCAATCAAAAGGAACGAGCCCTGGAGGGGGAGATATGGATAACCGAATTATGATCCCTCTTTCTACATTTATGCGGCGTGTTGCTAATGTCGATTATTTAGCTGCAATAAAAATCTTATTACACGACTCAAAGGAGATGAACACTACCGTTGAGAATATTAACTCGATTTTAAGAGAAAGACATAACATATCCACTGGTGTTCCAGATGATTTTACAATTATCACTCCCACTGAAGTAACAAAAATGGCTGAAAAGATTTCAGGTACATTCAACTTGTTCCTTGCGCTTTTAGCAGGTATATCTCTAATTACAGGCGGCGTTGTTGTGGCAAATATAATGTCGATTTCGGTAAATGAAAGGAAAAAAGAAATCGGATTAAGAAAAGCGGTTGGTGCAAATAGCAAAGATATTATGAGACAATTCCTATTTGAAGCTTTAGCCGTTACATTTACCGGAGGGATAATTGGAATCATACTCGGTGGTGTAGGTGCAAAACTATTGGGTGTGATCATGCAAATGCCAATATCCGTTTCATGGGAAAGCATCCTGGTTGGTGTTGTATCTTCAAGTATAATTGGAATAATTGCCGGGATACAGCCTGCAAAAAGAGCAGCTAAACTTCAACCCATCGAAGCCTTAAAATAAATTGAAACTTTCGTGAAAATATCAAAGAGTATTAGAATATCACGTAATCAGTTATTATCCAACAAGATCAGAACAATTCTATCTTTAATCGGAATTATTATTGGCGTCTCTGCTGTTATAATAATGGTTGCTATCGGTAACGGTGCACAGAAGGAGGTGCTAAACAAGATAGAGTCAATGGGCACAAATCTTATTGTTGTCAATGCCGGGCAAGTTCAGAAAACTTCCGGCAGACAACAGATAAGAGGAACTGTAACAACTTTGACAATTGAGGACGCAGATATATTGGCAAGCGAGTGTCCTGCTGTTAGCAAATCTACACCGGTTCAAACAAAGAAGTTGCTGGTTAAATGGGGAAACCTGAGTTCGAATACTACTATTACAGGCACTACCTCAGATTACCAAACCATTAGAAATTTTTATATTGAAAGGGGTACTTTCTTCTCTGAAGAAGAGAATAAAGCTTCTGTCAGATATGCTGTTTTAGGGCAAACTGTCGTAAAAAACCTGTTTGGGAAAAACGATCCGATTGGAGAAACTCTCAGAATAGGGCGTGTCCCATTTAAGGTTATTGGTATAATGGAATCAAAAGGCACTGATCTTAATGGAGTTGACCAGGATGATCAAATTTTCATACCGGTACAGACTGCATTACGCAGAGTCTTTAATCTGACTTATATCAACACGATTAATCTTCAGGTTTTATCGTCCAATGAGATGGATTTTGCTATAAAGCAGGTATCGGAAGTATTGCGTGAGCGCCATAGGTTAGACAGATTAAATAAGTCCGATGATTTTACGATTCAAAACCAAGTTGAACTTTTGGAAACGCAAAAGGAAACTACTGATACATTTACAGCGCTTATAGTAAGTGTTGCAAGCATCTCTTTGATTGTAGGGGGAATAGGAATACTTGCCATAATGCTGATAGCAATAAAAGAAAGAATCAAAGAAATTGGTTTGAGAATGGCGGTAGGTGCCAGCAGAAAAGACATTTTACTTCAATTTATAATTGAAGCTTCTATTCTTAGTGTTGGTGGCGGAGTTATAGGAATTTTTATCGGTGTTTTCATCGCAATTATGGCAAGTATCGCTACTGAATGGACTTTAAGCATTTCCATTCCATCCATAATATATTCATTTTTATTTTCATTGGCAATTGGCTTATTTTTCGGGGTTTATCCGGCACGCAAAGCCTCTATGCTCGATCCGATTGAATCATTGCGGAGTGAATAATTTATTGCAGTATGAAATCTGACAAGGTAATCGAAATGCAAGATGGTGAGATTATGAATTACAACCTAATCCTTTAAAAAAATAGAAATTCCTGAAGCAATGAAAATTTTTGATACAAAAACATTACAAGCATTTCCTTATTCTGAAAGGCAGAGAAATGTGTTTTTTCAAGTTGATGAATTCAAAATGCGGATCATCGAACTCGAAAAAGACCAACAGCTACCCGAGTGCCAAATGAATTCGTATGTAATATTTTCGTTGGTTTCCGGTGAAGTGGAAGTAATTGTTGATAATCAAAAATCCTTATTGAAAGAAGGAGAATTGTTGGTATCAGAACCCGCAAAATTTTCTATGAAAGCCACGAGGGCATCACGTCTTTTGGGTCTTCAAATCAATAAACAAAAATTGTAATATGGAGATACTTACAATCATAGCCTTACTAGCTATTATAGCATCACTGATTGCAGACAGGCGTAAGACCTGGACAGGTATAAAGAAAGGTTCAGTGATGTTTGTAAAAATCCTCCCTGCCATTGTATCGGTGTTGATTTTGGTAAGTATAATACTCTATTTACTACCGAATGAATTAATTGTTAAATACTTGGGTGCAGGTGCAGGTTTCACAGGCTATGTATTTGCAGCCATAGCAGGTTCAATTGCCTTAATTCCCGGTTTTATAGCATACCCTTTAGCGGGCATTTTGGTAAAAACTGGTGTTAGCTATCCTGTTATTGCTGTTTTTATAACTACTTTAATGATGGTAGGTATTTTGACTTTACCCATTGAAATAAAATTCTTTGGTGTCCGGGTTTCCCTTATCCGCAATACGCTTTACTTTTTCGGAGCATTGATTATAGGCTCTTTAATTGGTTTATTTTACATATTATGAGAAGATTATTTAAGAAAAACTGGGTAAATTTTGCAATTATTATTGCTTTTGCAGTATTTGTTGCAGTGTCATTCAGTATTGATTACAATCCGGGTAAAAGCATATTTAAAGAACAGTTTTATAGTTTTTTTAAGGAGATGATTTTGTTTTTGCCCATTATGTTTATTCTTATTGGTCTTGGCGATGTATGGATAAATAGAGAAAAAGTTGAAAAACATATTGGTAAAGATTCTGGGTTAAAAGGGATTTTACTCGCAATATTTTTGTCAATGGCACAGGCTGGTCCGTTATATGGAGCATTTCCAGTAACCTACTTACTTTGGAAAAAAGGAGCCAGTATCCGTAACATATTTATTTATATAGGGGCATTTTGTACCATAAAAATACCGATGATCACATTCGAAATCGGCTTTTTGGGTTGGAAATTTTCAATACTCAGAACACTCCTGTCATTACCTATTATTATTCTGATTGCTATTATTATGGAAAAATATTTAAAAAACAGGAAGTTTGAAGTTCATGAAGTATAAGATAACTTAGCCATGACAATGTAAATCCATTCATTACAGTCTTATACATCGCCACGCCGAATAAAGCAACTGCTCAAAGCAAAAAATTGGTTGTCATAGACTTTTTTAGCCAATAAGGGTATGCCAATACCACAAAAACAAATTAAATTCTAAAGCAAAATACAACCAATATGAAATATATAACACTTCTTTTTTCTTTCTTCATTTTACCTTATGTACTTCTGGCACAATCCTTTACAATTAGTGGGTATATTAACGATAAAACAAATGGGGAAACCCTGATTGGGGCCGTTGTCAGAGTAAAGGACAACACAACCAACGGTAAAATAAGCAACGAATATGGATTCTACTCGCTTAAATTGCCACAAGGAAACTATGAACTGGCGTTCTCTTTTATTGGCTACCGGGAGCAATCTATATTTATAACCCTTACCGAAAATAAGACCATCAATATAGGTTTGGAAGAGGTTAGTACTAACCTCGGTGAGGTGGTTGTTTCGGCAAGTAAAGTGAACGAAAAAATCAGCCAGTCAAAAATGGGCGTTGAAAAGATCAATGTGGCTGCCATCAGCAAATTACCTGTGCTTTTTGGCGAAAGGGATATACTGAAAACAATGCAACTATTGCCGGGCGTCAAATCGGGGGGCGACGGGCAAAGTGGGTTTACTGTCCGGGGCGGTTCAATTGACCAAAACCTCATTCTGCTGGATGATGCTCCGGTTTACAATGCGTCACATTTGTTAGGCTTCTTTTCTACTTTTAATTCTGATGCCATTAAAGATGTAACGCTTTACAAAGGAACAGCGCCTGCACAATTTGGAGGACGCATATCTTCGGTAGTCGATGTGAAAATGAACGAAGGCGACAATCAAAACTATGTTGTTAGCGGAGGCATTGGCTTAATTTCTTCCAAACTAAACATTGAAGGGCCTATCCAAAAAGGTAAATCCTCGTTTCTGATCACCGGAAGAAGAACCTACGCTGATATTTTTCTGAAATTAACCGATCAGTTTAAGGACAACAATTTGTCTTTTTACGATCTGAATGCAAAATTCAACTATCGTTTTTCGGATAAAGACCGGCTTTTTGTTTCGGGGTATTTTGGCAGGGACCGATTGGGCCTAAACAATCGTTTTGGCATCGATTGGGGAAACGCAACCGCTACTGCACGCTGGAACCACCTTTTTAACAGTAAATTGTTTTCGAACACCTCTTTTATTTATAGCAATTACGACTATAACATTGAAATTCAAAACAATGCCAATCCGTTCTCAATCCTTTCAAGAATTCGGGACTGGAACTTAAAACAAGAGCTTCAATACTTCCCCAATACTAAAAATGAATTGAAATTTGGCTATAACGTGATATACCACACCATTACTCCCGGTCAAATCACGAACGAAGAAAGTACCGACAATCCTTATCAGCTTAGAAATGGATTAGAATCGGCAATCTATGCAACCAACGACTGGCAGGCAACCAAAAGGATAAAAATTAATTATGGACTTCGGCTGAGCAATTTTATTGTACTGGGCGGAAGCGATTATTATACTTTGGACGATGATAAAAACATCACCGACACCATTCATCAAAACAATCCGGTGAAAAGCTACCTGAATTTTGAGCCCCGTTTTTCGTTAAGCTATACACTAAATGAAAACAATTCGCTGAAAGCGGCTTACACACGCAATACCCAAAATATGCATCTCATCACAAATTCAGTAACCACCAATCCTACTGACAAATGGATCATGAACACCAATATTATTAAGCCTGAAATTGGCGATCAGGTATCGCTTGGCTATTTTCATAACTTCAACAACAATATGTTTGAGTTTAGCGCTGAAACGTATTACAAATCAATGCAAAACCAAATTGATTATAAAGACAATGCTGACGAACGGGCGCCTGTTATTGAAACACAATTGCTATACGGCAAAGGCAGGGCTTACGGGTTGGAATTATTGCTTAAAAAGAACCAGGGAAAACTAACCGGCTGGCTGGGTTACACCCTTTCCAGAACCGAAAAGCAGATTGACGGAATCAATCAGAACCAATGGTATGCTGCCCGTCAGGACCGTACCCACGATATTTCTGTTGTGACCATGTATGATATTTCAAAACGGTGGAATGTGTCGGCAGTTTGGGTCTATCAAACAGGCAATGCGATAACTTTCCCGAGTGGAAAATACGAAGTGGCCGGACAAACCACCTGGCTTTATACCGAACGCAATGGCTACCGTATGCCAGCCTATCACCGGTTGGATTTGGGTGCAACTTTCAAACTTAAAGAACGGAAACGTTTTAATTCTGAATTGTCGTTTGGCCTTTACAACGCTTATGGACGCGAAAATCCCTACATCATTACGTTTGAACAAAGCGATACAGATCCCAATAAAACAGTTGCAGTTCAAACTTCTTTGTTCAGATGGGTGCCTTCTGTTTCCTGGAACTTTAAATTTAAATAATCAGATGAATAAATATATTCTCATACCGCTTGTCCTGCTTATTCTAATCAGTTGCGAAAAAGTAATTGATATTGACCTCAATCAAAGTAATCCACGATTTGTAATCGAAGGCAATCTAAGTAACGTAGCAGGTGCATCAAAAGTCAGGATCAGTAAAACGCTCAATTTTGACGAAACGACTGCATATCCGGCAATCAGCGGAACTTTGGTTACAATAACCGATAATAAGCTGAATCAAACAGATACACTTACTGAAACATCTGCAGGAATATACTTCAAGTCAGGCTTGGCAGGTATTGAAGGCCATCCTTACACGATGATGGTTAAAATAGGCAATGAAATTTTTACAGCCGTTTCGACCATGCCCAACAGCGTAAATCTTGATTCACTTGTACAGGAAAACCTTGCTGGTTCAGGTACAGGTGGCGGGCCAGGCGGATCAGGTGGACCGGGCAATCCCGGAGGTGATCATGATTACGAAACGATCATTCAAATTACCCCGCATTATACCGATCCTGTTAATTCTGAAAATTACTACCAATTTGAGGTTACCCGAAATGATACATTGGTGAATGATGTATTTATAAGAAATGATGTTGGATTCAATGGCAGTTCCTCGCATCTTCCGCTAAGGGTAAAAACAGACAAAGGTGATGTTGTGACGATCGATTTGCAATGTATCGACAAGACCGTGTACAATTATTTTTTCGGCTTAAACGAAAACATCAATCAATCGAGCGCTACACCAGCCAACCCTGCATCAAATATAAACAATGGGGCTTTGGGATATTTTAAAGCGCATACATCTAAAAAGAAAACGATTAGAATTGAGTAATTAAAAAAGGTTAAATTGTGATTCCTCGTGCAAGTTTTCCGAACTTGTGGTGTCAAATTAGCTAAATTCACATTTGACAAATACGAATGGACGAAGCCCAACTCATCAAAGGAATTCAACAGGGTGACCGCAAATCATTCCAAATTCTGGTAGAAACCTACCAGCGAATGGTTGTGAATACCTGTCTGGGAATTGTCCATAACAAAGCTGATGCGGAAGATCTGGCTCAGGATGTATTTCTGGAAATATTCCGGACTGCCGAAAATTTCAGGGGAGATTCTAAAATATCCACCTGGCTGTACCGGATTGCCACCAACCGGTCGCTGAATTTTGTTCGCAACAATAAACGAAAACGCTTTTTTCAGTCCATCGAAGATACTTTTACCGGCGGACGAAACAGAAACAGTGAAATATCGGAGAACCGTGGCGATCAGCCCGACCGGAACATTACCGACCAACAACGCTCCGACTTGTTACACCGTGCCATCGACCGGTTACCCGAAAAACAACGCGCAGCATTTACCCTGAATAAATATGAAGAACTGTCCTATCAGCAAATTGCTGAAATCATGGAAATCTCTTTAGCTTCAGTTGAATCGCTGATTCACCGGGCAAAAAAGAACCTTCAGGAACAACTTTTGGATTGTTACAAAAAAAAGTGCGTCTGAATGCAAGTTTTTAAAACGAATGGTGTCTTACATTAAAAGCAACAAAATGAAAACAAAGTGCATCCATAAAGACCTGATTTTTTACCTCGACAATGAATTATCGTTTGACAAGCGGACTGCCGTCGAAAAACATCTGGAGGAATGTGCCGACTGCCGCAGCTTTTTAGCTTTCTTACAAGAAGGAATGCAGATCATCGAAAAAGAAAAAAATACGGAGATATCGCCTTTCTTTTATACCCGGTTAAGCGCACGACTGAATGAAAATCCGGAACATCAGGCACAAAGTCAATGGGCACGATTGTCACAACCAGCATTCTTTTTGCTCTTGCTTTTTATCGGAATTTATAGTGGATTAAAATTGGGCAGAAATGCTTCAACTACTAAAGAAAATAATCAAGCGACCAGTGTCCAAATGCTCAACGACTTTGCCGCTGAACCGATTGAATCATTTTTATTGGACGAATTATGAACTCCTCAAATATATACCGAATATTGATCTGGATCATCGTTATCCTGGTTGCCACCAATCTTTCGACCATCGGATCCTTTTACTATCACCGAATTTCGGAAGCTAAAGAAACCAAACAGGAAGATCAAAAAGAAATTCCGGGAGAACAACGGACCCGATTTTTCAGGGATCAATTAAACCTGAATGATGAACAGCTCGATCAGTTCCGCGAAATCAACCGGACTTTTAACCGGACAGCACGAGGCATTGAAATGAATTTGGCTCAATTGCGTGAGGATCTGATCAAGGAACTGGGTACTCAAAATCCCGATAGCGCCCGCCTCAGCCAGATGGCTATAGAAGTCGGAAATAATCATCGGGAACTCAAACAGGTAACTACCACTTTTTACCTGAATATGAAAAAGATATGCACAACCAAGCAACAAGCAAAACTGCATGAGATATTTCAGGCGATGCTCAATAAAGACAATCGGATAAACCTTCCTCAGCCTGGAAATCAGGGAAGCCGATGGAGAAATAAATAAACAATCATTTATAGATTTTCAATTATGAAAACAAGTCGATTAATCCGGTTTGCAGGGATACTTTTTGCCTTAACTTTAACTTCTAGGGCTGCAATTTCGAATAACAATCCGGATGGGAAAGGCAAAAGTAATGGGATAGCACATCAAACCTGCATCAATTCAATTTCAGGACTAAGTGGGTATCAGAAAGAACGGATAACCGCAATGGAAACTCAAAATAATAATGCTTTAAATGATCTTCAGGAAAAACGACGTTCGGCAACGGAAAAGACTCAGAAAGAAGAGATCAGGAAACAAACAGAGAAACAGGCAGAGACTCACCGGAATGCGGTAACATCTGTTTTGAGCGCCGATCAGCAAAAACAATTCCTTCAATTTCAAACCAATGGAGGCATTCAAAACAATCAGAACCAAAAGCAAGGAATGGGAAAAGGGAATGGCCACGGTAAAGGAAACGGTGGCGGAAAAGGCAGAGGAAAAGGCAGAGGAAATGGAAATAAATACCAAATGTAAATTCAATTTTTCAAACGAACATAAGTAAATCAATTAAAAACAAAGATTATGAAAGCACAGATTTTTTTAACAGGATTGGCCATTGTGGCTTTAACAACTTTTGCAGGCGCTGAAAATCCAGGTACCGGAAGGAGGAATGGCCATGGAAATTGCAATGGAACAGATAAATGTTCTGCTTTTGTTGATGCCAACAAAAATGGCATTTGTGATACCTACGAAAACCGCACTACTACAGCATCAGGAAGCAAAGGAAATGGAACTGGTAATTGCACTGGCACGGGACAGGGACAAAAACAGGGCAAAGGAAAAGGCAAAAATTTTGTTGATGCCAATCTGAACGGGATTTGCGACACCTTTGAAGCCTTTCAAAAAAAGTAGTTATTAAAAATTATAAAATATAAATATACGTATGAAAACAAGTATGAAAAGTTTAGTGATAAGCAGCTTTTTTATTATTTCATTATTCGTGTCAAGTTCGTGCCAGAAAGATGACATGAATGCTGAAAACGTGCGGTATGCAAGTGTATTAAGTGTTTCAGAAGATGGAACAACTTCGGTAATTGAAGCCAATTTGAAATCAGCGTTGATTGAAACCTCCGATTTAACTGAGAGCGAATTGGCTTCTTTACTAAAAATGAAAGTAGAAGAAAAATTCGCCAGGGATGTTTATGCCGTCCTTGCTCAGAAATGGGGAAGTCAGATTTTCTCAAACATCGCGAAAGCAGAAAATAACCACCTGAACGCCATTATCCTTCTTCTCACAAAATATGGTTCAACCGAACCTTCAATGGACGAAGCAGGTATTTTTGCTGACGCTACAATTCAAAAATTGTATAACGATTTGGTTGCCAAAGCAAGCATATCAATTGAAGAAGCCTATAAAACCGGAGCTTTGATTGAGGAAATGGATATTAAAGACCTTACGGTAGCACTTTCCGGTACGACAAATGAGAACATTGCACTGGTATTTGAAAATCTGCTTAAAGGTTCGCGCAACCATCTCAGGGCATTTAATCTGAAATTGATAAACCTCGGGTTAACCTATATCCCGATTTTTATTAGTCAGGATGAATATACCCAAATCGCGACATCTGCTATGGAAAAAGGGAAGCAATACCGTATGAATGATCAGGGAAACGGCCAGGGAAATGGAAAAGGTAAAGCTGGAAAGGGACGAGGAAGCAAGGGTAACGGAACATGCAACATTTAAAAAATTTTCAATTGCCGGGAATATTTATATGGTTCCCGGCATATTCTTTCGCGATTTCTTCTACGCAGGGTGACAATAGTCTGCATGGGCCGCACCATTCGGCATAAAAGTCAAAATCAAATTCCTTAGCACTTTCCTCTGCTGCAAGGACTATTTACTAAAAAGAAGCCCATCATACCACCCCAAAATGTACTCATATAAGGACTGCTTGTAATCGCACAAGTTCCTGATGTACAACCAACAAAATAATAATACGAAAATCCGGCGAGGGCTCCGATTGTAATTGCTAAAAATGGCTTCCAGAAAAACCACGATTTAAAAAACTCTTTGATTGTTCGTGGTCTTGGTTTAACTTCACAATTATTTTCCATAACACTTGTTCTTATTTGTTTGCCTGCAAAACTAATAAAGAAAAATAATAAATCGCATTAGTGACACTTAAATCTTTTTAGTGACACTAATTTGTTTAAATTTGCATCAGAAAGAAATTATGAGCCAGATTTTCAGTAATATTTTAAGTCCTGAACAGCTTGAGGAAATGTTCAGGAGCGACGATAAATGCCTCGAATTCCTGGCGGGAATAAAATGGGCCAATGGTTTTGTGTGTAAGAAATGTGGCAATACCAACTCCTGTCCAGGAAAAGAGCCTTTTTCGCGTCGCTGTACCAAATGCAAAGCGAAGGAAACTGCTACCAACGGAACGGTTTTTCATGGCGTAAAATTCCCGATCAGCAAAGCTTTTTATATCGCTTACCAGGTGTGCAAGGGGAAAGAGGATGTTTCGTCCTACGAATTTGGCCGTCGGCTTTCGTTGCGCCAAATGACCTGCTGGAACTTCAAGACAAGAATCCAGCATGCACTGGAAGAAATGGATTCCCTCACTGAGAAGGAACGAAACTCAATGAAGAAGATTTTAACAAGCTGATTCAATATCAAGTAAAAAGGAAAACGGAAAGGGGAAAACGGAATGGTGGCTCAGCTTTCATTTGATTTTATTTACTGTTTTAAGTCAATAGTTTCTCTGATTCAACTTTCTACTTAAACCATAATTCCATTTCGTCCGGAATAAGAATTCAGCCATATTCAAGATATCTCGCAGACGATTGCCACCATCCTATGGCTGATTCTACAAATATCTCATTCCTCTGGAGTTGAAGGCCTTTCGTAGATTTAAGTTATTTCCTTTTTCCCTTTTCCTCTTTCCTTGTTATTTTTGTGCCACCAGCAAAAACACCGGATATTTTATTCCGGTTTCTCGTTTCACCTCGAAACAAGTTTTGTTTTTGATGTTCTTAAATCCAATTTTCCGGAGCAATTTGGCTAATTTTTCAGGATCAAAACCTAAATGGACTTTTACATCGGGGCCATGAAATGAGCCATCTTCCGTATATAAGTCGGCAATGGCCAAATACCCTCCCGGATTTAGCATAGAAAAAAAAGTATAAATAATGGCCTCATAATCATTTACATGATGTAAAACCATTTGATTGTAAATGATATCGAAATGATCATCATAGTCCTTGTGTTCCAAATCGAAACAAATTGGCAGAATGTGATTGGTTTGGTAGAATTCGGTCTTTTCAGCACATACCTTTACCATTTCCACGGAATTATCCATCAGGGTAATTTCTGAAAACCGATCTTTTAGCAGGAAACTTAGGATACCTGTTCCTGCTCCGTATTCAAGGGCTTTCATCGAAGGATTAAGCGGTACCATCTTTTCGAGTTCAGCGGCAATAGCTACCGAACGATCCATGTGCATTTTATCTTTGTCCCATTCGCGGGCAACCTGATTAAAATTATTCACTGATCTGTTTATTAAGAATCTTTTACTCGAAAAAAAATAAATAAGTTATTTAGGATTACCCAAATTCGCTGATCCGTTCCAAACGGGCAATGTCTATCAATTCGATGCTTTTGCAATGCATTTCAATCAGGCCGTCGTCCTTGAATTCTTTCATCATCCGGATAACGCTTTCGGTTGACATGCCGGTCAGATCGCCCATATCAGAGCGCGACAGTGGCAATTCAAAAGTGTTGCTCTTAAAAATCCGGTTCGCCAAACAAAGCAGGATATCGGCCAGTCGTCCATGCAATTGCTTCTGTGTCAGTGAGAAGAAACGACCATAGATTTGTGCGGTTTTTTCGTTCAGGAGATTGATGATGTGAAAGGAGAACTCTGAATTCTGTTTCAACAGTTGCCTGAAAATTTGAATATCAATCATTCTGACCGTCGAATTGGTATAGGTTGTAATAGTGTATGGCAACTTATTATTACCATCATAAATGGCTGCCAGTCCCAACAGATTGTTTTTGGTGGAAAGCATAAGAATTAAATTTTTATTCCTCTCTTCAAGATAAACCTTAACTAAACCTTCTTCAAGAAAGTAGATATGCGAAGCAAAAGCGCCACGTTTGCATACAGTTTCCCCTTTTTTGAATACCAGGGTTACAGAATTCTCGTCAATCAGCAATTTCTCATCTTCGGTTAACAGGTTGTACCAGCTTTGTTCGGTATCAAAAACGGAGCAATGGCTTATGCCTTTAGGTTCAATGATTTGGTTCATATCCTATTTCAAGTATTTAATTCATCACAAAAATAACTGTATAAAGTCAGTTTTTTCCTGACCAAAATTAGCTTTTATCCCAATGAAAATCAAGTCCTGCTGCTAAAAATATCAGATAAGCCGCCATAGCTTTGTGCATGACTTTCAACAGGATTAAGTTCAATTTATCTTTGAAACATTCTTATGAAAGTTAAAAGACAAATACATTAAAAAAACACAAATTCAACCTATTATGAAAAAATTTATTCAATCAGCGGCCCTTCTGGCAATGCTTGTCCTTGTTTCCTTACTTCATTCGTGCAAGGAAGATCCGCCGCCAACCCCGGACAATGCATTCGTTGCCCTGAAATCGTACATGGTGGCCAACAACCTTGATTTACCAGCCTTATTATCTGGTTGGGTAGTTGATCCGTTTGGCGCAACAAATACTCCTCCCGGAATCGTTGACGATGCAACCAGTAGTATTCCCGGATATACGGTTTATGACATTCGCCCAACTGCCGATTTTACTGCCAACCACATCAAAAATGCCAAAAATGTAATATTAAAAGATGTAATCACCACAACCGAAACACTTGGATTGGCCAAAGATGCGAAAATTCTCGTAGTTTGTTTTACTGGTCAAACTGCAGGACAAGCTGTGATGGCATTGCGTTTACTGGGATGGAAAAACGCACAGGTATTGAAATGGGGTATGGCTGGCTGGAATGCAACATACCAGGGACCATGGGTAAGCAACTCAGGTTTTGTTACTCCTGCTAACGGCGACCTGGCTGTCGGATCTGCCAACTGGGTTACCACTGCTGCTCCGGCAACGGGTTCGTTTGCCGAACCAAATTTCACCTCAACATCAACTGATGGAGCGGCTATCCTTAAAGAACGTGTACAGGCTGTACTTAACGCAGGATTTTCAACCGCCGATGGTTCTGCAGTTTTGGCTTCACCTGCTACTTACAGCATTGTAAATTACTGGTCTGCTGCCGACTACACCACGTTAGGGCATTTTTCAGGAGCATACAATGTGCCAGTAATATCATTGGCTGGCGATTTAAACAAAGCATTCGATCCATCGAAAGAAATGTTGGTTTATTGCTGGACTGGCCAAACATCAAGTGTAGCTACATTCTGGCTGAATGTACTGGGGTATAAAACAAAAGGTATTGGCTATGGTGCCAACCGAATGATTTATTCAACCCTGAAAACAGCAGGAAAAACTATTTACAAAGGGCCAAAAACCTGGACTGTAACCAATCAGTAATTTTTTTAATCCATTCAGAACGAAATTGCCTTCTAAATGAAGGCAATTTCACTTTGAAAATGGCATATTCATTTTTCTCCTTTTCACATATTATCAACTTCAGAAAATAAATACATGAAGAAAATCTTATTTGCCACTTTTACTTTCATAGCACTGGCAAGTTCGTCAGCCTTTTCTCAAGGCTGCATGGAACCATCGGGCACATCAACCGGGCCACAGGTTATTGGCTATGTGCAAGCCGAAAATAGTACGACCTTCCTTGGCGCTGATGCGTCGGGAAATGACCTGACAACAAACTCTTTTGCTTTTCGCAGGGCACGAATAGGTGTAACCGGAACAATACCATACAATTTCACCTACTATGTCATGACCGAATTAAGTCCTGCTTTCGGCGGACCTTATCTTCTTGATGCCTTTTTAACATGGAAAGCTGCCGGCCAATACCTGAAAGTTTCTGCCGGTCAGTTTAAATCTCCTTTTGGGCTCGAATTGTCAACTCCTTGTCAATCGCTGTTTACCGTTGACCGTTCGTTAGTGGTCAACGAACTGGCTTTTCCTTTCCGCGATCAGGGAATCATGCTGAGCGGAGGCACCGATTCGCTACAACTCTTCGGTATCGAAAAACCCAATGTTCTGAGCTATTCATTGGCTATAACCAATGGCACAGGACTGAACGCATCCGACAACAACAAATCGAAAGATATTATCGGCCGCGTGGTTTTTGCTCCGTGCAATTTCTTTCAGGTTGGAGGAAGTTACCATCATGGCAAACAGAAAAATCCCGACCCCACAGTAACTAAAGCCGACGAACTGACCCGTTGGGGAGCCGATCTTCAGCTCAAAAAATCATTTGGCCAGTTCGGATTCATTTCACAGTCAGAATACATTTTCGCCAAAGACGATGGATCGAAAATGGTTGGCGGTGGATGCGGGGCTACACCTGAAGTGGTTCAGGGATCATTCAAACGGAATGGTTTCTATTCACAACTGATGATCCAAACTCCATGGAAAATTGAACCTGTAGTTAAAATTCAGAGCTACGATCCCAATATGGACCTCAATAACACCGACTCCAAAGAATACAAAAAAGACACCTGGATTTTCGGTTTCAATTATTACATGAACGACTGGACACGGGTTCAACTGAACTACCTGTACAACACCGAAGCCAGTTCGGCAACCGACTTTACCCATTACAACGAAATTAAGAACGACATGCTTGTTCTTCAATTACAATTCAAACTCAAATAAATGGTGAACTCATGTTAAAGAAATTATTCGTTATAATCCTGATACTGGCTGCATTTCAGTCATTTGCACAAGGTCCGCTAATTTCGGCCAAAGACTTCGCCGCCGAACTGAAAGTCAATAAGAATATGGTGGTGATTGATGTAAACGGCGCCGATATTTACAGCAAACAGCACATTCAGGGAGCCATCAATTTGCCACACAAAGAGCTCTACAAACCTGGGGATGTTGAAGGCCAGATTAAACCCGACGAAGAACTGGCTGCTATTTTTGGCAAAAAAGGGGTTTCGAACACCGCTAAAATTGTGCTGTACGACGAAGGGTCGAACCGTTACAACAGTCGCGTTTGGTGGATACTGAAATCGGTTGGCGCAACCGATGTATCCATTTTACATTTCAATATGGATCAGTTTGCAGCAGCCCGGATTCCGCTTACAGCAACTCCTTCAACAGCGAAAGCTACTACTTTTGCAGTTACCGAAAGCGCTTATAAAGCTTACACCATGGCCGATGTTCAAAATTTGGCCGAAGGAACTCTATTGCTCGATGGCCGTGAGAAGGACGAATTTGAAGGCGCCGATGCCGCAAAGAAAAGCAAAGGACATATCCCCGGAGCAGTATGGATGAACTTCAAGGAGGTGCTGACAACTACCGGAGCCTACAAATCAAAAGACGAAATTATTGCCGCTGCGGCAAAATTTGGAGCTACTCCCGAAAAACCAACCATCGTTTACTGCAATTCAGGCATTAAAGCAGCGGTTATCTACATCGCATTAAAAGAAATTGCCGGTTTCCGGAATGCACATTGCTATGTCGGCTCTTATGCCGACTGGGCTACAGTCCCTGAAAATCAGATCGTCAGGTAGTTTTAAATTCACAAGTAAGTGGGAGTGCCGGATTTTTCCGGCATTTCCTTTTTGTGCCAACCTTCAACTTCAGTAGTTAACCCATTAAAGTTTTCCAATATTATCTGGCAGAGAAATCATAATTGGCCTGTAATATTTCACATGATTGAATTATATTCATCACAATTAGTTCATGTTCAAGTTTCACAATTCATTGTGATGCAGTTATTAATGAATCTCCCGGCAGTAGGTGTTTAGTTATTCGGTCTAATTTATTTGTTATTTTTAAAAACTGGAAAAGATTTTAAAATCATTGGCTGGATGTATCTGATTCTGTCAGAGTAGATGACCCAATTTATTACATTCTCAACCTGCCGCTCGAAGCAACTCCCGGTAAGAAGTTTCATTACAATAGCGGAGGAACCAATAAACTCGGAGAAATGATCAGGAGAACAACGGGATAAAATCTCCGGCAATTTGCCATGACAAATCTTTTTGCTCCTTTGGGTATTAATAGCTTTGAATGGAAAGCGATCAGAGGAAAACACGTTTTTGCCTCTGGTAATCTTTTCCTGGCTCCACGTGATCTGGCAAAAATTGGGCAGCTTTGTTTAAACAAGGGAGAATGGAATGGTACAGCCAAAATCAGTAAGCAGTGGATGGAAGAATCAACACAGTCCTGGATTTACCCCACCGAATTTGGAGTGGGAGATGGTTATGGTTACCAGTGGTGGCTGCATAAAAATCCAGCAATGTGGAGAACTTTGGTAATGCGGGCTTACTTTATAATGAAAGGCGACACCTATCATTTAGGTGAATAAATGATAGGCCTATCAGTCTTTTGGCAAGGCGAACGATAAGGATAATACGCGCAGAGGTAACAGATCTGGTGCATATACCCGGTTAGGCTTTGACTCGAATATCCGGAGACTACCATGTTCAATTTCAGAATCCAAATAGCTTCAGCCGTTGGCTAATTAAATCTCTCCACGATTATTTTTTTTGTTAATAAATCAGTACGGTTTAGGTACATTCGTGCGCAAAATCTCCGAAGTGAAACGAATAGTTTCGTTTGAACAAAAAATAGCAGCCAAACATAGTTCATCTCACATAGACATTGACAACATGAAACGAGCCATGAGAGAGAACTTCACACACTGTAGGATGATTATAATGGCGAGTTCCATCTGGCAATTAAAAAACAAATTATAAACAGATGAAAAAAATTACCTTACTCATTTCGACATTTATTATTTCGTTGCAATTGATCGCTCAAATCAACAAAGGTTCCTATTTGATTGAAGTCGGAACCAATCCTGGAGGAAATCCCACATTTATTGGAACTACCGGATTTTCATTCAGTTCAAAAGAAAATTTCACCAAAAATTTTAGTGACGGAGTTACTCACAGTTATTTGGCGCGAAATTATTTCAGCTACTCGATTGCTCCAAGAATTGGTTATGTTGCTTTTAAGAATTTTGTTTTCGGAACTGACTTCCAATATCACAAGCATATTTACAAACTAAAAAAATATGACCATAATACAGACAGATTCAGATCAGCTTTGTATGGTGTTTTTATCAGACAGTATTTTGGTAAAAGGAAGTTACTGCCGTTAATAGAAGCCGGACTTGGATTTGGATTATCTAAAAGTAATGACGATGCTATTTCACCCGGAGGTGGACTATATCAGGATATTGAACGAAGAAATTTGTTTTATCTTTCAGGTGCGGCTGGAGTTTCTTATTCGGTAAATTCCAAATTCAGAATCAATCTACTGGCAAAGGGGCAAAAAACTATTGAGAGACCAATAAACACCGAGAATTTTCACTATGCTAATTCCAAAATTATAGACCTTGACGCGACAATGGTTTTATCTTTCAGCTATTTTTTAAATAAGAGACAACGGGAGGATATCAAAAAAACTGGCCAAAACTGATAAAAACCTGACCGGGAAATGAAGTTATGCCGCTAATCAGTATGCCTGAAGCAATGTACCAAATGATCATTCACCATTCCGGTGGCCTGTATATGGGCATAAACAATTGTGGAGCCTATAAATTTGAATCCCTTCTTTTTTAGGTCTGCTGAAATAGTATCCGATAATGATGTTTTAGCAGGTAATTCCTTCAAGAAACTAAAGCTGTTTATTATTGGTTTATAATCTACAAATTTCCAGATGTAGTTATCAAAACTACCATACTCTAATTGAACATCAATAAACCTTTTTGCATTATTAATGGAGGCCAATATTTTAGCCTTATTCCTGATTATTCCGGCATTTTGCATTAGTTCATTAACTTTCATATCGTCATAAGCAGCTACTATTACAGGATTAAAATTATCAAATGCCTGCCGAAACGCTTCTCTTCTGTTTAAAATGGTTTGCCAGCTTAAACCGGCCTGCATACCTTCCAAAATCAGGAATTCAAATAACTTAATATCATCGTGTAAAGGTACGCCCCATTCTTCATCGTGATATCTGGCCATCAGCTCATTCTTCTGAGCCCATTCACATCGGTTTTCCATAATCCGGGTAATAACTGTTAAGGATTCAAAAAATATTAAAAAGAAGCTAAATATAAGGCAATCCGGCTAAAATACTATTTTTGCTCTCTGTAAATTGCGCCGGCATGAAGAATATCTTTTTTTTCCTTTTAATTCTAACGACCAGTCAACTTTTTGGTCAGTTGAATATTGACCATTTTATCCGTGTTGGCGAAACGCGCATCCAGATTGGCAATTATGTCGGCGCCATCGAAAACTTCAATATAGTCATCCGTTTTAAACCACATTTGCCTGAACCATATTATTTCAGGGGAGTTGCCAAGCATCAGCTTGAAGATTTTCGGGGAGCTATTCAGGATTACAATACTGCCATCGAGATTAAACCATTTTATCCGGACGCATTCATGCATCGCGGACTGGCCTATCTTCAAATCAATGATTACAAGAAAGCCATCGAAGATTATAACCGGGCCATTGAACTTGATCCCAATAATGCAATTATTTACAACAATCGTGGTATCGCAAAAATATCAACCAAAGATATTGACGGCGCAATTGCTGATTATGACAAGGCGCTCGAAATAAATCCGAAATTCACAAACAGTTACATTAACCGAAGTAATGCCCGCCTGATGAAGAACGATATCCGGGGGGCCATTAAGGATCTGAACCAGGCCATTATGATCAGGCCTCACTTTGCGAGCGCGTATCTACTGAGAGGATCGGCCCGTTTTGAATTAAATGATTATGCCTCGGCTTTACGCGATTTTGACCAATGCATCAAACTCGATCCGGGTAATGCCTATGCCTTCAACAACAGAGGGATCGTTAAACAAAAACTGGAGGATTTTAAAGGCGCTATTGCCGATTACAACATGGCCCTCCAAATTGATCCGACTCTGGCCAATGCTTATATGAACAGGGGAATTGCGAAGGAAATGCTTAAATTGCCCGGATATAATGAGGATTATGCCCTTGCTGCCCGGCTCGATCCCAAGTTTGCCTTTAATCCGCAGGATGTTGATTACAATTCGTTGGCACAGGCCAAGAAAAAAGCGAATCAATCAACCCAGCAAAATCCAAATCCGCCACCTTCAAATCCGCCACCAAACACACCCAATCAGGCCGCTAATACACCAAAAGATCAGCCTGATAAGGACTCCAACCAAGAGCCAAAAAAAGAGACCAAAGAAGAGAGGGAGCGTAGAAGATTGCGGTTAGCCCTTTCCAGTTCAGAAAATGTTCCGACCGCAAAAAAAGAAGAACCAACTGATGGACGAATTCAAGATAAAAACATTGTCATAGACCTTCAGCCTGTTTTTATGCTTTCGTCGTACAATAAATACTCCACTGATTTTGAACGTCCGCAGTATTATAATCCTGAACTTGAAACGATCAATAATTACAACAATTACAATCCGGTAATTACTATTTCTAATAAATCAGCAGGTGATCTGAAAGAAGTATTCAGCAATCAGATACTTTTCTTTAACGAAAAAATTAAAATCAACAACAGGGAAAGTCTGAATTATTTGAACAGAGGCATTTTTTACTGTCTTATTGAAGACTATTCCAACTCGATGAAGGATTTAAACAAAGCTCTCGAATTGAATAATTCAAACATGCTGGCCTATTTTGCCCGAGCCAACTGTCGCATGAAGATGACAGATGCCATTGAACAGGTCAAACAAACATCCGACCGAATCAAAGTTCCGATTAAAAATGAGGCCAATAAAAAAACAGAAACAGTTGTTGAAACCGTGATTGATTATGCCGACATTTTATCAGATATGACCACTTGTCTGGAAAAAAACCCAAAATTTCCGTTTGCATATTTTAATCAGGCTTATGTCAAATGCAAAATGCATGATTATCAGGGAGCCCTGGATGATTTAAACAAAGCCATTGAAATTGAAAATGATTTTGCTGAGGCCTATTTCAACCGCGGATTGACGAAAATTTACCTCGACGATGTTGAAGGTGGCGCTCTGGATTTGAGCAAAGCAGGCGAACTCGGTATTCAGGATGCATACAACATTATCAAGCGGTATTGCAATTAAGTGTATCTTCGTAGTTCCGAAATTTCATCAATTTAAAGCATCATGCAATTTGCCAATCAACCACTTGCAGAAAGACTACGCCCGGCTACCTTAACCGATTTCATTGGGCAGGAACACCTGGTGGGCGAAGGGGCGGTCTTGCGTACCATGATTGAATCGGGTAAAATTTCATCCTTTCTGCTTTGGGGCCCTCCCGGAGTTGGAAAAACAACTCTGGCCAGGATTATTGCAAATACCTTAAACCGGCCATTTTATACCTTGAGCGCTATCAATTCAGGAGTTAAAGACATACGCGATGTGATTGAAAAATCGCAGCGAAATCAGTTTTTCAACCAGCCCAATCCGATTCTTTTTATTGATGAAATTCACCGTTTCAGTAAATCACAGCAGGATTCGTTGCTGGGAGCCGTTGAACAGGGAATAATTACGCTAATTGGCGCCACGACTGAAAATCCGTCCTTCGAAGTAATTTCTCCGCTTCTATCACGCTGCCAGGTTTATATACTGAAATCGTTGGATAAGGCCGACCTGTTGAAAATTGTAAACCTTGCCCTCACAAAAGATTCCTACCTGAAAACAAAAAATATAGTGGTTGAAGAAGACGAAGCCTTGTTGCGATTTTCAGGAGGCGATGCCCGTAAACTGCTCAATGTACTCGAACTGGTTGTGAATGCCGAAGAAAATGAAACCGTAACCATCACCAATGATAAAGTTATAGACAGGCTACAAAATAACATGGCTATGTACGATAAAAACGGTGAAATGCATTACGACATCATTTCCGCATTTATAAAAAGCATGCGCGGAAGCGATCCTGATGCATCGGTTTACTGGTTGGCGCGTATGATTGAAGGGGGCGAGGATGTTAAATTTATTGCCCGCAGAATGTTGATCCTGGCTGCCGAAGATATCGGACTGGCGAATCCAAATGCCCTGTTGCTGGCGCAAAGCACCTTTGATGCGGTACATAAAATCGGGTATCCCGAAGCGCGTATCATACTTTCGCAATGCGCCATTTACCTGGCTACATCGGCTAAAAGCAATTCAGCTTACTCGGCCATTGACGAAGCAATTGCACTGGTAAAAGCTACCGGTGATCTGCCCGTTCCATTGCATATACGTAATGCACCGACAAAACTGATGAAGGAACTGGGTTATGGAAAGGACTACAAATATGCCCATTCGTTTGAGAAAAACTTTGTTGAGCAAGATTTTCTGCCAAAAAAAATAAAAAACAAACGATTGTACTCACCACAAAACAATCCACTGGAAATTAAAATACTGGAGCGGTTGAAAAGTCTTTGGGGAAAACGGTACGATAGTTAATTTCAGTAGAATGTGGCCAAAATGATGGAAATGTTACATTCATGGTTCAATATTGTAGCAACTTGGTAAGTAAAAAAGATTAGTTTCGCATAGACTAAAAAAACAATGAACACAATCATAAATACACTTGGATCTTTCAATAAACTAACATTGTCTGACTTAGACAGGGTCAAATTAATGAACAGGATTGACCGGAAATATTGCCTTCACATTTCTAAATTACCCGGCATTTTAGATGCGGTTAAAACCGGATATTCCCTTTTGGAAATTCAGGATGAAACCATTTTTAAATACGATAACACCTATTTCGACACGCCTGACAATCAAATGTATATCTCGCACCAGAACGGAAAGAGAAACAGGTTTAAAATCAGGCTTAGGAAATATGTACTGACCACTGATCATTTTCTGGAAGTAAAATTCAAGAATAATAAAGGAAGAACGATGAAAGAACGAGTCGAAAGACTAGATTTCATACCAGTTTTCGCACCAAACGAATTAAGTTTCATCAGTCAGTCATCCACTTATTCAGGGCTTCAACTGGAGCCTAAAATCAGCAGTTATTTTAACCGTTTTACCTTGGTTGACAATGAATTTACTGAACGGGTAACCATTGATATCTTTCCCGGATTTAAGAATCACGAAAAAGAAATAATCCTGAATAGCCTGGTAATTATTGAAGTAAAACAAAGCAAAACGGCCAGGCCCGCGCTGATAACTAAAATTCTGAAAGAAAATAAAATAAGCAGCCAGGGATTTAGTAAATACTGTATCGGCCGGTCACTCCTTGAAGATCAAATCAAGAAAAACAATTTTAAACCCCTCCTGCTGAAAATCAGGAAGGAATATAACAACTAAACCATTAATCATGTATCTTTTAAACCTTTTGTTACAAATAATTCCGAACGAGGAAGAATTACGGTTCCTGGGCATTAAATTAATTAATTCGGAAGATTACATTGAACTAATAACCCGATTTACCCTTAACCTGGGTGTTATTATCCTGATCGTAGTTGGGCTGTATGCAAAAACAAGCAAGCGGAAAGACTTCTATTTTACCTACATTGCAATAAGCATCGTCATTTTTCTACTGTGCTTCCTGCTCGAAAGTGTGAAAATTGAGCTTGGTTTTGCTCTCGGTCTGTTTGCTATTTTTGGCATCATCAGATACCGCACCGATGCCATTCCGATTAAAGAAATGACCTATTTATTTGTGGTCATTGCGGTCTCGGTAATTAATGCGCTGGCCAATAAAAAAATCAGTTATGCCGAATTGATTACTACCAATTTACTGGTTGTTATCGGTTTATATATACTGGAGAAAATACTGAATTTAAAGCAGGAAATATCGTACCGGGTCATCTATGAAAAAATTGAAAATGTACAGGCCGGTAAAGAAGAAATATTGCTGGCCGACCTGAAAGAGCGAACAGGGATTGACATTAAACATTTTGAAATAGAACGTATTGATTTTTTGAGAGATGTTGCCTACATCTACATTTTCTTCGACATATACGGCAAAAATAAAAACGATGCGAAATAAAATCCTTGTACTGTTCCTGGCCTTTCTCCCTTCTTTTTCAGGATATGCCCAAAGTAAGCCATCCACCTGGGTCGAACTTGAATTCAGCAAGAAAATAGTAAAAAACCTGAAGCTTGAATTTAATCCTGAATTAAGGTTACTGGGTAACTTCGAAATGGATTCGTACATCCTGGAAGGAGGACTTTCCTATAAATTGCATAAATACCTTACCCTGGCCGGATATTATCGTTTCGAGAACGAATGGAAGTATAAAAACAGCACTGGCGCTTACAAGGGACAAGTTTCATCAAACCGGATGGCTTTTGATGCCAAATCAGGATTTGAACTGAAACGCTTTGCTCTTCAAGTTCGTGTGCGTTATACCAATGGCTCTGATTTTGACCAGACTACCGATGACAAGGCTTCCTATTTCAGGTACCGCGCAAAGCTCGATTACGATGTCAAAGGAAGTAAACTCGTTCCGTTTTTTTCAGTTGAAGCTTTTCACGATTTGATCCTGAAAGATGTTGACAAAATAAGATATACTGCTGGTCTGGCCTATTCGATTAATAAAAATAATGAAGTGGGCTTATTCTACCGTTTACAGGATTATTCGGAAGCTGATAAAGAAAGTATGAATATTATCGGAATCGGATATAGTTTAAAATTCTGATGAATTGGATTATCTTCACCTAAAATATCAAAACAGGATGATTCCAAAACTAAAATTCGAAAACTCTAATTTTCTTCTTCTGGCTGGTCCGTGCGCCATTGAAGGAGAGCAGATGGCTTTGGAAATTGCCGGACGGATTGTTGAAATAACCAACAAGCTGCAAATTCCATATATCTTCAAAGGCTCCTACCGGAAAGCAAACCGTTCGAGGCTTGATTCGTTCGCCGGAATTGGCGACGAAAAAGCGTTGAAAATACTGAGAAAGGTTAGCGAAACATTCGACATTCCCACGGTCACCGATATTCATTCAGCGCCTGAAGCCGCCATAGCTGCCGGATTTGTGGATATGCTGCAAATTCCGGCCTTCCTGTGCCGGCAAACCGATATTTTAGTTGCTGCAGCCGAAACGGGTAAAGCAGTCAACATCAAAAAAGGTCAGTTCTTATCGGCCGAAGCTATGAAATTTGCTGTGACCAAAGTCCGCGAAAGTGGGAATAACAATGTGTTCCTGACTGAACGCGGCTCAACTTTCGGATACCACGATTTGATTGTTGACTTCCGCGGAATTCCGGAATTGCAAAAAAACAATTGTCCGGTAATTCTGGATATTACTCATTCGCTCCAACAACCAAACCAATCGGGCGGAGTTACCGGCGGACAACCTCAACTGATCGAAACCATTGCCCGTGCAGGAATTGCTGTTGGCGTTGATGGTATTTTTATTGAAACACATCCTGATCCTGCAAATGCGAAATCCGATGGGGCAAATATGCTTCAGCTCGATTTATTGGAAGGACTTTTAACCCGGCTTGTGCAACTCAGGCAAGTTGTTAAATCATTTTAAAAATGGAAAACAGAAGAAGTTTTGTTATGAAAATTGCTGCCGGAATGGCGACAACAGGTTTTATTTCAGCATCAGGGCATGCAATTGCCAGTGAGGTTCCCATGAAAAATATTTTTGTACATCATGTATTTTTCTGGTTAAAAGAACCTAAGAATCCTGAAGTCAGGGCTCAATTTGAAAAGGGATTACAGGAACTGATTAAAGTACCGCAAATACAATCGAGCCATATCGGCGCCCCGGTTGAATCGCCTCGCGAAGTAGTTGATGATTCGTTTACTTATTCGTTTTTGACATTTTTTAAAAACAAGGAAGATCAGGACGTTTATCAAACCCATCCGATTCACCTCCAGTTTATTGAAGACTGTCAGCACCTCTGGGAAAAGGTGATCGTTTTCGATGCAATGGATTAGGAAAAAGGAAAAGAGAAAAAGATGACCGAAAAAAGATTTCAGAAATAAATGGAAATATTGGTCATCTGTTTTGCACCAACCTTTTATTGCTGATATCAATCTGGTATTTCGGAATAGGATAGGTCACATCTTCCGGGCCAACAAATGCATTGCCATATAAATTCCGGCTCCAGGGCATTAATTTTTCATAGTTCAGCGCCCTGTTAAGTTCTTCGACCGTAATCCCCCAGCGATTTAAGTCGAACCATCTGTGGCCTTCCATACCAAGTTCCAGTTTTCGCTCCATCCGGAGTGCAAGCCTGGCCTGATTGACGTCAGAAAAGGCGGGGTATTGTGAAACCACATAGTTGGCAGCCGGGGTAACTCCATCTGGTTCCTTAACAAAGCCTTCAGGATTAGCTGCACGAGACCGTACCTGATTAATATTCATTCTGGCTCCTTCCAGATCGCCCGTTTCAATCTGACATTCAGCAATTAATAACAGAATATCAGCAAAACGGATCATCCGGTAACCATTTGCTGTAAATCCTGATGTCCAGTTTCCAACTTCGGTATATTGGCCTTCCTGTGATTTTTTATAAACTTGCTTCTTTGGGCTGTAAGGGCCACCATAGTTCTGATCACGAATCCAGTCACGACCAGAATGAAAACCCCAGTCCCAATAGGGGATACCTCGTCTTCCGACAGTCCAGTCCAATCTTGGGTCAAGTGTTCCGTCGTCCTCTGTAAAAGGTTGAGAGGGAGAATATCCAAGGTCGTTTTTCACAGGGAAATTGTTATAGGAATAATCAATCAGTGGTAAGCCGTCCGATGTCCTGAAGGAATTCACAAACTCCTGGGTTGGCTGAAAAAAACCGCAACAACCTGCCGGCGATCCTCCATTGCCTTTATACGGGAAGTTTAAAACCTCACCCCAGCCCCCGTTCCAACCGCCTGAACCATCATTTACCGAATATTGAACGGTATAAACAGCTTCTATCCCATTCCGGTTTTCAATATCAAAGATTTCACCAAAAGTAGGTGCAAGTCCGATTGCCGCCCCATTGGGCTTTGTTCCGTTTTTAGCAGCCTGAAGCAATTTTAAGGCGCTGGCATAATCGTGGTACATTTGCATCATGGCCTTGGCAAGAAGCACTTTCGATACGGTTCCATTGAACCTTCCAATCTGCCCCATATTGTCTGGCAATGCTGTTCCATCCTGAAGATCAGCTATAATTCTATTCCTGACATCAAATTTATTGGTTAAGGTATCCTGATCCGTATTTTCATCAACAAAAGGAATTTTCTGCCACATTCTCCACGCCTCAAAATGAAACCATCCCCGCAGAGCCCTGGCCTGCATTAAAAACAGTTCAGCCTGATTGGATGAAATAGTCCCTTTTCTGAGAGCTAGGTTTGTAACTTCAATAGCGCTGTTGCACCTGGAAATTGCCTCATAGATCTCCTTCCATTTCAAATTCAGCCAACTGGTTCCAGCTTCAAAAGGACTTGTTGCAGTTTCAGAAAAAGTTTGGATGAAATTGATATCATTACCTGAATCGCCGGCATCACTTCCTTTGTTTGCAATCAAACCCCGGATATCGGCAAAAACCCAATTCGTCGAGGCCGTTTCCCAGCCAAATTGAGCTGAGACGCCATCGAGCATGGAGTAAGCGCCAATTAACAAGGCATCAATACCCTTTGCATTTGCCAGCACGTTACTGTCAAGGACGCTTTTGGGTTTGATATCAAGAAAATCCCTGCTGCATGATATCAGAACAGCAAAAAGCGAAAAAATGACCAAAGATATATTAGGCTTCCCCTTCATTACTAATTGATGAAAACCCTCATTGAGAGTGATATTACCAACCAAAGTTACACCAATATACTTGAAAATTTATACGATTTTGATTTTTAGTTTTATCTTTAAAATCCAAAACAATTAAAGATGAGATATACATTTCTATTTATTTTCGTCATTGGCTTTTTAATTTCCTGTAACCGGAATCCTGCTAAAACTCAGCCTGAAAGCTTAGAATCGAAAATAAAAAAAGAAGCAATAGCACTTGCCAAAGATTACGCCTCCGGGCAGTTAAAAGCCCCAACTACAACTGTTGATGGTTTTGGAATTATTACCATGATAGATGATCAGAAAAGATACCGGATAGATCCTTCAAAAATATTTACAGGCCAGATTGACCCGGATGAAAACCTCGATGCCCTGGTCACTTTAACCTCCTTTTACAAACAAGATCCGGGTTTGCCCGAACACCTGGTTCTAATCCATACCAATGGCAAATTAATACTGGACAAGGTTTTTGAACTGGATTTGAAAATTGTAAAATTAAAGGACAGAATAATTACCGGTGAACTTCATACCAAACCCCGGACATCGCCCTTATATAATTGTTCACATTGTATCGAAATAGTAAACTATCAGTATATGGATGGCACCCTGGTTCGGTTGAAATAGCCGGATTTACTTCCTGTTAAGCTGGTAAACTGCAACCTTTGACCTGTTTATTCCGGCAACCACAATTGGTGAGTCACCTTCAAAATACAGCAATGAACCAACCATGCCCTGAAGCAACATTCCACTTTCCGAAGGAGGAAGAAGTTTGAATGACTGTTCTTTACCATTGCTTAAAAGCAGCGACCCCTTGTTTGCATCGTAATAACCCGTAGCAACGTCGTAGGTATAATCGTTTCCTGAAATCAAAATGTCCGGAATTCTGTCTCCATTAAAATCCTTTACAATCATCTTCTTAATTGGTGAGAACTGAAGCAGTTTGGGCAACTTTTCCCACCTGAACAGGCCTTTATCATTCCATAAAACATAGCTCGAAGTTGTACTGACATGAAGTTGGAAATCCAGTCGTTTCAGCGTTTCAGCATCATATACATCCTTGATACCTAAATAACTGAAGGTCTTGTAGTCTGGAAATTTCTTCTGAAAGAAGGTTGATTGTGCAATCAACTCATCGAGGTAATTAATTGGATATTCGGTCATTTTACCATCCTTATCTTCCCAATAACCGGTTGAAACAGGATCAATATTACCATCGAGATCCAAATCAATGGCATACAAGTTTAACGGGTACTGATCGCTTACCGTAAAGCGATGGTTTTCACCTAAATTGCCGACCATATAATCGTCATCGCCATCCAGATCAAAATCGCCGGCAACGATTGAATTCCAAATGCCATGATGATCTTCAAACCCTGGAAGAATTTGGGGAACGAGTTCTTTTCCCTGCATGTTCTTAAGAACAACTATAGAATTCCATTCACGGGTTACTATCAGATCTTCCCATCCATCTTTATCGTAATCATTCCAAACAGCATCGGTCACCATTCCCAGATTTAACTTCGAAGAAGCATTTACCGAAAGATTTCCCTTATCATTCAGAATAAGCCAGGAATGATTGGCATAAGGGAACATTCCTTTTTTCACTCTGGCGCCGACAAACAAATCAATAGTACCATCATGATTAAAATCGAATGGTCGGATTACGGAGGCAGGGAATGCAGGAACAGGCAAAGCTTTCCGGGTAAAAGAACCTTTATTATTCTCATAGAGGAAATGCTGGTAATCCTTTTCTTCCGGATTTTCATAACCACCAGCCACTGCAATTACATCATTATCTCCGTCATTATCCATATCAACAACTGCCAGATCAGCCTCAGAAAACTCTTTTTGCGTAGTTAAACCACTGAAGGCAGCATCTTTAAAATCATTCCCTTTTCGAAGCAATACGGTGGTTGGAATCGTATTGGTAGAACCTATGATTAAATCTTCAAGCCCATCCATATTGATATCTCCTTTGGCCATGATGGGTCCAATCTGTGAGTATTTATGCGGTATAATATTCTGATGAAGGAAAAAGTCAATAAAATCCTTCTGATCATGGGTATAGTTGATCAATCCGTCTTTTTTGGTAAATAAATAATCATTGGTTCCGGAAATTCTATTATTCTTTGTTGCAGGTTTTGAACTATTCTCATTCATTTCAATTTGCTGGTTGATCTTAATATCCTTCAGCAACGATACCTCTCCTGAAGCAGGCCAGGTAACTTTAACCGAATCAATAACTGAGTTGGCAGCCAACCCAAAATGAATAATTGGATCAACTGACGAAGCATATCCTCTGGTCATAAAGTGCTCGGCATACTGGTAATTTCCATTACTCCATAACTCTACTTTAGCTCCAATGGCCATGGTATTGCTTCCTTTTCCGGCAAGTTTTATTTTCAGGAACCCAGACTTGCCGTCTGATTTCTCCATGGTGGTATTCTTCAGGATAAAAGGTTCGTCATTTAGATTATTGGTCACATAATCAAGATCACCATCATTATCCAAATCTGCAAATGCGGCTCCATAAGAGTATGAAGGAATATTAGGCAACCATTCTTTTGATTTATTTTCAAAGTGAAGATTGCCTGTATTTTCAAAAGCAAAATTGGGAACTTTCAGTGCCGGGGCCAGATCAATCACATATTTCTCGTCACCAACGAATCCATATACCTGCGCTTTCATGCGGGTCCAGTCTTTGTCAGTCATATCACGTGGATATCCATTCGTAACCAACAAATCGTTATCACCATCGTTGTCATAATCAGCAAATAAGGGCGACCAGCTCCATTCGGTCTGGTAAACACCCATCATCTGGCCAACTTCGCTATAGGGAAGCATTTCATCGTTTATAAACCCGTTATGAAGATGAAGCATATTCCGGAGATACTGGTGTTCGTAATCATATTTTGCATCATTGACATAGAAAATATAGCTGAATCCGTTGATGGTTTGTTTCTTTTTGTAATATTTCTCAGGCAACATATCTAAAGTCATGATGTCCAGGTTTCCGTCATTATTTACGTCAGCCATATCATTGCCCATAGACGATTTAGTCTGGTACGACAAATATTTTCGAATCTCATTCTTAAATGTGCCATTTCCCTGGTTAATATATAGCAAATCATTCGACATGTAGTCGTTTGAAACGTAAATATCAGGGTATCCATCCTTGTTGACATCACCAATAGCCAGTCCAAGTCCGAATCCCTCATATAAAATACCTGCTTCTTGCGTTACATCAGTAAAAGTACCATCGCTATTATTCCGGTAAAGTTTATCATTATTGGCAGCGGTTCCATCTGTAACTTTTGTACGGTACGAAGTGTTCATCCGCTGAGTCAACGTATTATTCAGGACATAAAGGTCAAGGTCGCCATCCCGGTCATAATCAAAAAAAGTAGCATTAACTGACTGATCTTCATTGGCTATTCTATATTTCTCTGCCATTTCAGTAAAAGTTGGGCCTTTACCTTCCCTGATACCATTATTGATCCATAACCTGTTCATACATTTCTTCGGATTGTTGCTTGCTGTTGAAGTGAAATACACATCTACCCACCCATCACCATTAACATCGGCAAGAGTTACGCTGCTGAACCATTGATTATTGGTAAGCCCGGTAAAATTTTCAGTAATATCCTGAAATTTAAAATCACCGGTATTTAAATATGCCTGTGGCGAAACCTGGTTCCCTGCAAAAACAATGTCCTGAAAGCCATCCTTATTCAAATCGCCAATTCCGACACCAGCGCCATTATAGATGTATTCGTAACTCATCACATGGAAACTGTCGGTTTCGGTAACCGTATTTTTGAAATTAATTCCTGTCCTGCTGGCGCTCAATAACTGAAACCGGGAAGATTCGGAACAAGCAAATAATAACGCGGCACAAACTATTAGCAATAGATTCCTCATTTTAATTTTAGTTACATTAGGTTCAAAACGAGCCGCAAATATAAAAAAAAAGTGGACTACCAATCAAGATAGTCCACTTTCGTATGTATTAAAACAATGTTACCTGTTTTGCACCAATTTACCATTACTCAAGTCAATCTGACGTTGAGGTATCGGATAAGTTGCATCTTCCGGGCCTACAGTTGCAGAACCGTACATGGAATTACCCCATGGCACCGTTTTTTCATAGGCAAGAACCCTGTTTAGTTCGGTCTGGGTAATTCCCCAACGGTTCAAATCGAACCACCGGTGGCCTTCCATACCAAGCTCAAGTTTCCTTTCCATTCTGACAGCTAAACGAGCCTGGTTTTGATCAGTAAATGGTTTATAAGGAGCAATGACATATTTAGCAGCAGGAGCAGCGCCATCCATTACAAAACCATCAGGATTGGCAGCTCTGTTACGTACCGCATTAATGTTGGCCAGAGCGCCGGCAAGGTCATTGGTTTCAATCTGGCATTCGGCAGCTAACAAAAGAATGTCAGCATAACGAATCATACGGTAACCATTGGCAGTCCAGCCTGAAGTCCAGTTTCCGACTTCGGTATATTGACCTTCCTGTTTTTTCTGATAAACTTGTTTCTTTGGGCTGTATGGACCAGCATACGATTGGTCACGAATCCAGTCAGAACCGGTATGTTTTCCCCAATCCCAATATGGAATACCACGACGGCCAACAGACCAGTCAAGACGTGGATCAAGGTTACCGGCATCAGGAGTAAAAGGCTGAGAAGGGGTTAAACCTACGTCACTTTTAACCGGAAAATTGTTGTATGAATTGTCAAGCATAGGCAAACCGTCAGCAGTTGTCCGGAATGAATTTACATATTCCTGAGTAGCCTGAAAGAAACCGCAGCATCCACCTGGTGATCCGCCACCGCCTTTGTAAGGGAAATTCAAAACTTCGCCCCAACCACCGTTCCAGGCGCCTGATCCGTCATTTACAGAATACTGTACAGTATAGACTGATTCAATCCCATTCCTGTTAACGATATCAAATACTTCGCCATAGGTTGGAGCAAGTCCGATGGGCGTTCCATTGGGTTTTGTTCCAGTTTTGGCAGCATTTAAATTTGCTAAAGCGCCAGCCCAGTCTTTGTTCATTTGCATTTTGGCCTTAGCCAAAAGAACATTGGCAACAGTTCCGTTGAATCGTCCAACCTGACCCATGTTGTTTGGTAAAGAAGTACCTTCCTGAAGGTCTGCAATAATTTTGGCCTTTACATCTTCAGTGTTGGCAACTTTTGATAGATCAGTTTTTTCATCAACATAAGGAATTTTTGCCCACATTCTCCATGCTTCAAAATGATACCATCCGCGTAAAGCTCTGGCTTGTTTCACGAATGAATCATGTTGTTCTTTGGTTATGGTACCGGCAGCCAAAGCTTTTGCAGCTACTGTAATTACACTGTTACAACGTGAAACAGCTTCATACACTGATCTCCATTTAACATTCAGATAAGGGTTGGTAGAAGTTTCAGAATACGATTGAAGAGGATTAATATCAGGTTGGTCACCTGCATCAGTTCCTTTGTTTCCAACCATTCCACGGATATCGCCATATACCCAGTTGGAAGAAGCTGCTTCCCATCCAAATTGTGAAGATACACCATCAAGTAAGGAATAAGCTCCAATCAGAAGGGTATTAACACCTTTTTCGGTTGCCAAAACCCCTTCATCCAAGCTCCCTTTTGGCTTGATTTCCAGAAAATCCTTGTTGCAGCCAACTAATATGGCAAATACCGCCAGGACTATGGTAAATAAAATTTTATTCTTTTTCATATTCAATTAGTTTATAAAATTACAGAGTAAGATTGAGACCTATGATGAATTGCTTCACATTGGGGTAGTTACCGGCATCAACACCGAAAGCGCGGTCACCTCCGCCAATTTCAGGATCTAATCCGGAGTACTTGGTAATAGTGAATAAGTTAACAGCCTGAACATATACTCTTACTGATTTCAGATATACTTTACTTAAGCTGCTGGCAGGCATTGTATAACCAATTTGCAGGTTTTTCATTCTGACGAATGAACCATCCTCTAAGTAGTAACTTGAAGAAACTGTATTGGTAGAGAAATTTGATTTGTTGGACGCTTTTGGAACACTGGCGCCGGTATTTGACGGAGTCCAGCTACGGTACAGCAGATCCTGACTTTTTTGTCCCTGGAAAGATGGCCAGAAGTCAACCCACCATTTGTTGTTGTTGAAAATATCATTACCCTGTGAACCATATATAAATGTAGAAATGTCAAAGTTCTTATAGGTTAATGCTAAGTTCAAACCGTAAGTAAAATCAGGATTTGGATTACCAATAAAGGTTCTGTCTTTAGGATCAATTACTTTATCGTTGTTGATATCGGCATATCTGAAAAATCCTGGCTCAGCGCCATCCTGTTTAGCAGCAGAAGCAACTTCAGCAGCGTCTTTGAACAGACCAGCTACCTGGTAACCAAAGAATGCCGACATTGGATGTCCAACCTGGTTTCTGTTGTATGATCCGATTCTTGATCCACCCCAGTCAAAGAAATTTACACCGTCAGCAACTTTAGTAATCTCATTGTTTACTGTAGTAAGTACAGCGCTTGCATTAAAACCAAGATCTCCAAATGTATTTTTGTAAGTTAATTCAATATCGAGGCCTTTGTTTGACATGGATGCAATGTTTACATAAGGTTGACTGGCGCTACCAGCAGTCCCCGGTAATTCAGGATTGAATAACAGGTCTTTGGTTTGTTTGGAATACCAGTCGAAAACAATTCCGATTTTGCTGTTGAAAAGAGTTGCCTCAAAACCGAGGTCAGTGGTAACGTTGGTTTCCCATTGTGCATCAGGGTTACCAATCCGGTTCTTGCGAAATCCCTGGGCTGAAGAGCTACCAGTTCCACTGATGTCGTAGAATGACTGATCTGGAGATCCACCGAAAAGAGAGAAGGCATTCGCAGGGTTAACTGCAAGTTGGTTACCCAGGGTACCCCATGAACCTCTTAATTTCAAATCACTAAGCCAGCTCAAATCTTTAAGGAATGATTCGTCCTTAATACGCCATCCGGCAGAAAATGATGGGAAAATTCCGTAGCGTTTATCTTCACTGAATACGGAAGAACCATCACGACGAATGGTAGCGCTAAACAGATATTTATCCCTGAAAGAATAATCGGCTTTGGCAAATTGAGAAACCAAAGTAACCGGCGTGCTTGCGGATGAAAAAGCAGCAGTAATGGTTTGACCGTTTGACAAGGTACGATAGTCAACAGCATCAGAAAAATATCCTGCACGTGTTCCGCCGAGTTCACGATAAATATTAATTTTATTGCTTTCGTAACCGCCTACAGCAGAAACTTTATGATCTCCGAATGTTTTATTATAAGAAACTGTGTTTGACCAGGTCCAGTGACCACCATAATTAGCCCCTTCAGTCATACTTGGGGTAGCGTTGTTTTCCGCATTTTCGTAAGTCGAATTATTGAATGAATAGTAAGCTCCGTTAAAGAAACGACCTCCTAAACTCGACCTGACATTCAAACCATCCATGATCTTCACATCAGCGAATGCGCTTCCCATTACGCTTAAATTGTAGTTGTTATTGTCCTTGGCTCTTTCAAGGTTTGCCAAAGCATTGGTATTATTACCTAAACGCGCAATAATACCGGTTCCACCATATTCTCCGGGAACGAAATCATGTCCGGTACCCTTAATTGGCTTGGTAATGATTGCCGGCACAATGGGTTGCGAGCGGTAAGGCCCCATTTGGATTGGGCTTCCTTCAGCCAGGTTTGTAACACCATGACTTGAACCATAGGTCATTGAAACGTTTTCGCCGATAGTCAGACGTCCTTCAAGTACTTTAAATTCAGAGTTGAAACGGGCCGTATATTTCTTGGTGTCGGTCGTTTTAATAATACCATTCTGAATGAAAGCGCCAACTCCTGCAAAGAATTTCGCATTCTCATTACCACCGGAAAGGGTAACATCATGATTCGACATACTTGCATTCCTGGTAATGGTTTTATACCAGTCGGTATCTGCAGCCCAGCCAGGCAATGTTGGGGATGCATTCGATGATGGGCCGTAAATAGGATGTGTTTCGTTTGTTCCATCATTTCTATATACCAACCACTGAAGGTTCGCATATTCCTTGGTATTAAGAAGGTCTTTAGTCGGACCTCCACCGGCTAACTGTGTACCAGTGTACATGTCGTAGGTAACTTTAACGCCAGTTGCACCTTTTTTGGTTGTAATCACGATAACACCGTTTGATGCACGCGATCCGTAAATGGAAGCCGCACCGGCATCTTTAAGAACAGAAATTGATTCAACATCATTGGGGTTAATCATTGAAATGGTTGAACTAGGGATACCGTCAACAATATAAAGAGGATCGTTGTTCTCAAAAGAGCTGAATCCCCTGATTCTTAACCTTGATGTTTGCCCCGGTTGTCCTGATCCAATTACGGTAATACCGGAAGTACGTCCTTGTAATTGGCTTACTACGTTTCCGCTTGGGATAGCTTTTAATGCAGTCGTTTCAACAACGCCAACTGCACCTGTAATGTCCCTCTTTCGCTGGGAAGAGTAACCTGTTACAACCACTTCCGAAACAGCAACTACATCGGGTATCAATACCACATCAATAGTGGATTGAGTACCGACAGTGATCTCTCTGGTTTGATAACCGACAAATGAAAAGACAAGCACTGATGAAGGACCTTGTACCCTAATGGAATAGGTACCTGACATGTCGGTTATTGTTCCGACAGTTGTCCCCTGGACAACAACAGTTACGCCAGGAACAGGCCCCTCTCCTTCGGCAGTGACCTTCCCTGTAATGGTTCTTTGCTGAGCAAAAACGATGCCCATCGAAAAGACCATGCTGAGAAAAATCAGCGCTGTACGCCGCACAATTGTAGTAATTTGCATAGTCAATTGTTTTTAAATTTAGAATAAATTAGTTAGATAAATAGAATTATTAATTGCATAATCTGATCAAAGGTAGGAAACTTATCAAATAAACAAAAATTAACACCTCTAATTTTTTAACTTTTTTTAATCTTTTTTAATCTGGCTTTAATTTCTTTTTAATCTTCCGGGTCCTGATTAATTATTTTTTTTTATTCCTATATTGTAAATAAGACAATTACCCATTTTTTTATTCATACAACCTTAAGTTCGCGCGAAAATTCTTAATATTGCTGAATTGAGGAGAATTCGGGAAGTTTTAAATAATTAAAATACAAAGTCTAAAAAATGCTCTTATAGGATTAATCAAGCCTGGGATTTTGTAATTATATAATGAGTACTATTAAATGTCGTATATTTTCAAACTACTCACCCCCACGTCCGCTAGCGGACGTCCCCCCTCTCTTCTTGAAGAGAGGGGCAAAGCATCGCAGACTTCGGCGTGAGTTCAGTCGAACGATGCGACGGGGTGAGTCAAGTTAAGTGAACAAATCAAAATACGACATTATATCATTTCATGTAATTATATAAACATTTGTGTTATTAAATTCTTTATTATGAAAATACTCATTGTCGAAGATGAACCAAAAGTTGCATCGTTTATAAAAAAAGGACTTGAAGAAAGTAATTACGAAGCCGAAATTGCCTACGATGGATTATCAGCCTACAAACTGGCATGTCAATATCATTACGATCTGTTTATTCTGGATGTCATTATCCCTGGCATTACCGGACTTGATCTTTGTAAAAAATTAAAGGATCTGAATCAGGATATACCGGTATTAATGCTCACCGCACTTGGCACAACTGATGATAAATTGTTTGGTTTCGATGCCGGAGCTGATGACTATATGATAAAACCTTTTGAATTCAGAGAATTACTTGCAAGAATCAGAGTCTTGCTAAAAAGCGCGAACAAGGTATCTGACCAATCAAACAAACTCATTTTTAGCGATCTTGAATTGGACCTTAACCGAAAAACGGTTAAAAGAGGAATCGCTCAAATGGAACTTACAGCTAAAGAATTTTCCCTGCTTGAATTTTTTATGAGAAACAGTGGGCGGGTACTTTCACGAAACGACATAGCTGAAAAGGTCTGGGACGTCAGTTTTGATTCCGGGACTAATGTGGTTGATGTTTATGTCAATTTTCTGAGAAAGAAGATTGATAAGGGATTTGATAATAAACTTATTCACACCAAAGTCGGGTTTGGCTATATTTTCGGAGATCTATAAAATGCAGATCAGAACCAGATTAACGTTACAGTTTCTTTTATGGGGAGCAATTATAATGATCTTTGCTTCATTGATTACTTATTATTCTTCTGCGAGCTTCAGGAAAGAAGATTTTAACAACCGTTTAAGAAATAAAGCCAAGAGCACCGCAAGGCTCCTGCTTGAGGCCAAAGTAATTGATCCGGACCGGGTCCTGAGACTGGAGAAGGACAATCCTGTTAACCTGATCAATGAGAAAATCATTATTCTAAACTTCCTGAATGATGTTATCTATTCGACTGATCCATCCAATGAAATTAAAATAATTGACAGCATTCTGGAAAGGATAAGGTTGCTCGAGAATGTAACTTACAAACAGGGAAACTACGAAGTTGTTGGCGTGTTGTATGCAGCCAAGCTCGACAGGTTTGTCGTATTGGCTGCAGCCACCGATATTGAAGGATCCTTTTATCTGGCAAAATTAAGGTTTATACTTGTTCTGGTATGCTTCCTCAGTCTGGGTTTGTTCTCATTTGCAGGATGGATTTATTCAGGAAGAGCATTGAAGCCCATGAGCAATGTGGTAAAAAGAGTGGAAGACATTTCTATTACCAGCCTGAATTTAAGGGTACCGGTTTACAACGAATCGGATGAAATCGGAAAACTGGCAAAAACCTTCAATAATATGCTTGAACGTCTGGAAACATCATTTGCCGTTCAAAAGGATTTTATTTCCAATGCTTCACATGAACTCCGGACCCCACTCACTTCAATAAACGGACAACTGGAGGTTCTGATGTTGAAAGACCGTTCATCGGAGGAATATAAGGCTGCCATTGAATCGGTTCTTGATGACATCAAATCACTGATTATACTTTCGAACCGATTACTCATGGTTGCAAGGTCAAAATCGGAAAGTATCATCAATATGGAAAAGGAAGTCAGAATTGATGATGTTCTCTGGCAGGCACAGGAAGAGATTCAGAAGCATAACAAGAATTATCATGTTAATATTTCATTGGGTGAATCGCTTACAGATTCGGATCACCTGGTGGTGAATGGAGATGAATCTTTGATAAAGGCGGCTCTTTCGAATATCATAGACAATGCCTGTAAATATTCAGTTGATCATTCAGTTGACATTCAAATGGAACATCCCGGTCAACATATCGAACTGGTATTTACTGACCAGGGCATTGGTATTTCAGAAGCAGACCTGCAAAAAGTATTTGAACCTTTTTACCGTGCATCCAACGCGATTGAATATCCGGGAACAGGAATAGGTCTTCAGCTTGTCAATCAGATTATTAAAACACACAAAGGAACGTTGAAAATTTCTTCAGAACTCGGAAAAGGAACGAAAGTAACTGTAAAACTGCCCTCGAAAATCTAATTTCAATTTAGATTTCCATAGTTTCACAACTGCACTTTTCCCGAAAAACGATTTCCTGATTCAGATTCATAGCGTTAATCCGATTGATTCGTTGTTCCAGACAATCGGGGCAGGTGGAAAACAAACCCAAATCCCAAACATCGGCAAAGACACGTCCTGCATTTAGGTTAATACCATATTCCAGAACTGATTCCAATGATTTAATTTTGGGAAGGTGAAAATCACCACTTTTCATCAACTCATCCATCGCGCCATTTCCTGCCCTGACCGGAATTACAATGCAACATTCAACACCAGCGCTGAAAGCAAAATCAATTGACTTTTGCGCCCAAACGATTCCTTCTGCTTCGGTCAGATACGGGGGTCGCAGTAAAATAAAAGCCCGGGAACGGATACCGTTTCTGGTAAGAAATTTTACCGAATCGCTAAAATTATCAATAGTCACGTGCTTATTCAGCTTCCGGAGAATTTCGGGGTGAACAGTCTCCAGACCAATGGCCACCTGCAAATCAGAATGTAGCATATTCCTGAATTGCAGACAGCTACCGTCAATGAATTTGGGATGACTTTCGATAATGACCGTTTCAAAACCAGTCAGGAGTGAAGCTATTTTCGGATAATCAGCAACCGGAATGGCCCTGTCATCGAAAAAACTTCCACTGTTGTACAGTTTCAGATGTTTGACCTGGGGCATCTGTTCCAACGCCCATTCAATCTGTGCCGGAATAGCTCCAACAGGAACCGGACGGTCGGTGGTATTCTTCCACAAATCGCACATCAGGCAATGAAACGGACATTCCATGTTGGTCAGGAAAATTGTCCCGGTATCTTCTGCTTTTCCTGACGGCTGGCGTTCTTTTTCAACCAGCCAGGCGTATGGTTTAAACGGATCAACCGGATTTTTCGTTCCGCGATGGTCTAAAATCCACTTGTCGGTAGTTACAGATTTCCGTTGGTCACTCATATTTTGAAAGAAATTCTTTCCGGTAGGCTATTTCCCGTTCAGGGAAATGCTTTTTAAATGCATTTTCTGAAGCTGCACCATGCTGAAAGCGTCTTTTCGGAAAGACCGGCATATCCATTCCTGTAATGGCTTTCACCCCCTGCGAAACGAATTGTCCTTTTAAATCATACAGTTTCTGGTGATCCCAATTGGTCATATCAATGTACGGAATTCCTTCCGAAATTTCGATTACGTTTGGCAAAGTGTATGGACTAAAACTTTCGTAACCAAGCAAATCAGCAGGGGCAAAAGTCCGCATGTAACCACGGCTCAACCCGCCCGAATAAGTCAATGAATGCTTGATGGATTCAACTCCCCAACCTTCGTGATACAACATCAGGTTATTGAGTACGCTGCGAATGGTCAGTTCTGGATTATCCTCGATCGGATAATCTTTCAGGTTCTCATCCCCGCCATCGCCGTCGAGCAGGTATTTCCATTCCGGATAACGCGACCTGATTCCCTGAAGCAAAGCCAGATTCATGGTTGCCGACTGGATGTCGAGTGGCTTGTAATCTTCAGTAATGGACACCGCTTTTTTCCAATCCAAAGCGGAATAGTCAACTTCGATAGGTTCCAGAAACATTTCAAGATTCACTGCTTCCAGAAATTTCCGTGCCTGAAGCAAGTCTGCGCCATCGCCATCAATCGAAAGTGTAAAAGCTTTTAATCGTGAAGGACTTTCACCCAGTTCTATCAGGGCATGATAGGTAAGCAAAAACACCGAACCACTATCAATACCTGCGGAAAATGTTACTCCGATTGGACCTGAGGTTGCACGGTATTTCAGCCATTTTTTAATTTCATTGTAAACAGTGCCGATATAATCAATAGCAATTTGATCGGCATTTTCCGGAACGAATTTGTTGCGCTCGGGTTTGAAAAAACGGCTGTAAACCGGATTTGGATCAGGACAACCCAGCAGTTCGATTTTGGTGATGTAATGCGCCGGAACCATTCGGGTGTACGACGGATGAAACTGATGGTCCATACCTTCTTTTTTCAGATAATCAAAAATGACATCAATCCGCTCGGCTATGACGAGTTGCGGACCAATCGGTCTTTTAGCAATAAAATAACGTAATGGACGACCAATAGACCGTACCATCCGGATAGTTTTACCTTCGACAGAAACCAGTGAGAACTGTCCATCAATCTTTCGTACGGCTTCCACATCGCCCGATTTAACCAATTCAACTGCTTCCTCATGAGTCATGTTATAAATAACATTCTTTTCAGGAAGGGTGAGATCCACCACTTTGCTCACATACATGCTGTTCATACTCTTTTTGTTTTGAGTTATATTTCTTTTATGCAATTATAATTTTCAATGCAAATTCTGTTCCGTCCGAAAAAGGGATATTGCCTTGAAAAAGGCGTTCTCGCGGACGGTTCACATCATTCTTCCTGATCTCCGGATTAAAACCCGGAGCTATTCATCACTCGTTGAAAAGAACCTTTTTTTTTGAGTTTTTATGAATAGCAACGGCATTTATGCCGTTGAAAATGGGTTGTTCGATATTGGCTTTAGCCAAAACTATGGTTTCCGATACCGAAACTCCCTTCCCTATTTTGGGGAAGGGTTGGGGATGGGGTTTTGCGATACGATTCCTGTTCCCTGCAAAATGGTAACATACCTATCGCAACCAATGTTTTTATAGACTTCCTTTTTCCCATCCGACCAGTTTATTTCCAACTGATCAATTTGTTTTTGCTGTCCAAGTCCCACGTGCAGCCGTGGTTCATTATTCGAAAGGTAACTTGTTGCCCACTGATTGACTAAAACCTGTTTAATTCCGCCTGCAGTTACTGTTACTTTTGCTGAAATAGCCGAAGCCGGTCCGTCCTTGCCTTTCAGGATTAAACCGAGCCAATGATTCCCGGTTCCGCCTTCGTTCCGGAGCAGAACCGGAGCTACTGGTTTTTTGTCAACATGAGAAATAATCACATCCAGATTTCCATCATTATCAAAATCACAGATAGCCAATCCCCTACCCGACACTTTGGAATTAAAATAAGGTCCATGATCTTTCCCAACATTTTTGAAATGCCCTTTTCCATCGTTTTCGAGCAGGATCGGATATTGCAGAATTAAATCTTCGGCAGTGCCGTTGGCAGCAATTAGATCCAAATCGCCATCATTATCGTAATCAAACAAGGCAGCGCCCCAGCTTCCTTTGCCTTCCATAGCCAAAGCTGCCCCACTCCCTTCGGTAATATCTGTATAAATGCCATTTCCCATATTTTTATAAAGCGCACCGTAATCGAGATCGGTAACCAAAATATCAATCAGGCCATCTCCATCCACATCTCCTATCGAAGGGTGCATGGAACCGGTGACTTTGCCTTTACTGTTTGCCGCAACTCCGCTGGCAATTCCCACTTCATTATATACACCTTTATCATTCCTGAAAAGAAAATTCAGTTGATGGTCGTTGGCCTGAAAAATGTCCAGGTCTCCATCTTCATCAGTATCCAATACCGTCAGACCCATGCATTTTGAATCAGGATAGAAGAGGTTTTTCTTTTGCGTAACATCGGTAAATTTTCCATTGGACTGCTGCTCGTACAAGATCGAAGCCTGTCCATTATACTCTGTCGGACTGGGCATCATATCCGGTGAGCCCGGAGTGAAATAGGCAGGATCGAAAGCCATGAAGTTACCGACCATCACATCGAGGCGTCCGTCGAGGTTATGATCCCAGAATGAAGCTCCGATGCTCCATTTGGCAAAACCATTCAGTTTTTCAGGTCCGGCAAGTCCAAGTTTGGCCGTAATATCAGTAAATGTACCGTTACCATTGTTTCGGTAAAAAACATTGGGGCCATAATTCAGGACATACAAATCCTGAAAACCATCGTTGTCCAGATCAACCGCGCTGGCAGCCATACACCATTGTTTACCGGCCACTCCTGCTTTTTCGGAAACCTCGGTAAAGGTTCCATCGCAATTATTTTTGTAGAGTTCGTTATGCGAATTCCTGAATACTTTTCCTGCCGGATCCGAGATTCCTTCCAGATAAGTTCCGTTCATCAGGTAAATATCCATGAACCCGTCGTTGTTGTAATCGAACACGGTAATCCCCGATCCGCTGCTCTCGATGATATTCTTATAGGAATAATCGCCAATGGTGTATTTTAAATTAATGCCAGCCTTTGAAGCCACATCGGTAAATTTCACTTTTTTGGGTTGGGCTGGCAACAAAACCGAAAGACTCAGAAAGACCAAAGCTAATCCCGCGAGTATGATTTTTTTCCTCATTACTAATTTCTTTTCTTTATCGAATTACGGTAATCATCCTGGGTTACAACACGGGTATTATATTCCTGAAGATACTTCTGAGTTTTCGGATCATTCGGAAAAACATCTTGTTTAGAAGGAGGATAACTCTTCATTCCATGAAATGGCAATGGAAGCACTTCACTTCCTAAAGCGGTATTGATATCTCCATCCTTCACCCAGCCAACACTATGAACCAAAAAGTCTCTTTTCCAGCCTTGTTTTAATTCCGGCAACGACTTCGTATCAAAACTGATTGTTGTTTCGTCACCGGCATTCGAAATAATGTATAAGTTATCCGATCCGGTTAACAGAGGCAAAACATCTCCGTAGCGGGTATAATTTCCGGTCAGGTCGCGCCATTTGCGGTTTTTATCAATCGTTGAATAGTCGAACCAGTGTGGTCCGTAGCGGCCACCTTTCCGGTAACTTTTTGAAAAACCACGATAATGAATATCTGCCGATTCAGGATTTAGAACGGTTTTGACAACAGGGTAATCAGGATTAGTTTCTGAAAAGAAAATCTGGTCCCAATACACTTCCATGTTCGATTTGATTTTGATGCGACGATCGCCGGAAAGGAATTTTGCGGAAAGATCAGCTATGACCATTTTGTCTTTACCCATCGGGAAACCCAAATTACTAACAGTCTCCCATTCTCCTTTTTTATTGATGACCTGAATTTCAGGTGAAGTAACCTTCAGAGCATCCGTTTGCGACATGGCCACATTGATGCTGGCATCTGACGGGAATATCCAGCCATTTAAGTAGATGAACAGGTTTATACTTTGTCCGGCTTTTCCCGGATCAAGAATCAGTTCATGCATTTGAGTTATTCCCTGGTATTTATCCGGAGTGAATCCGGCAACGTATTTATCATCTTCTTCAGTGACCAATGCAAGTACATCGTTCCCTTCCGAATCAATGGCTGAAACCGGGAAATGCTTTTTACTGACCTGGTAAATTTTACAGCCCGGGAATGGAGGTGGAGTAAATTGTTCGGGAACGTAGATGTCCACTGAATCAGGATGATCGACCGCAACCAGTTGAATCTGATCCATGTAAATGGTTTCCCAAAGTTCGGAGGTTACCTGAATGGAATATTTGCCGTCTTTGGGCTGAAGCATTTCACCCGGAATCCGGATATAATCGTCTGAGGCATCTGCAAATCCGTATTTGGTGGTACCACCCATAATTCCGAGCGGCATACCCAGAGCGCTTCGCCAGATAATATCCTTGGCAAAAACATATTCTTTACCATTCCAGGTGTAAAGGAACGGACAGGAGCCTTTCAGGGTTTGTGCCTCGATAATGGCCTGATCGGCGCCCGGCATAAATATATTTTGCGGAACCCCGTTGGTCCAGGTAATGCGGATCACATCAGCCTTGGTACGGTTACCCAAACCGAAATGAACTCCCGGCTCGGTGACAATCAGCGACTGGTACAAATCGCCAGACCGCATCTCGACTTTTGCCCCGATTCCAAAATGGTTATTTTTGGCGCTTCCGGCCCGCAAGCCAACCAGTTTCATATTGACAAAGTGGTTAATATTTCCTCCGTCGTTTCGCAACAGGAATACCCCGCCATTGGTTCCTGCCAGGACAATATCCAGATCGCCGTCGTCGTTGTAATCGAACAGCGAAATTTGTCTTCCTGATTTGGGTTCGTCAGGCAACAGTTTAGATACGTTGCTAAAAACATTCACAGCGTCGTTGTGAAAAAGAAATACTCCACGACCAGCTTTATCGTTTGATTCACCAGCAACCATGATGTCCAAAAAGCCATCATTATCAAAATCCAGAAACCGCGCATCATTGACTCTGACTTGCTTAAGAGCTGCGAACAGTTGCTTGTTATTTTTTAGTGGCTCATAGCTTCCATTTCCTTTGTTCAGGTAAAGTCCTGAATTTTCCCCATTTATTTCACCAATAAAAAGGTCAAGAAACCCATCGTTATTGCAATCTCCAACAGTAACCGCACCTGTTCCACCCTGACTTTTCAAACCTGCTTTATCGGTCCCATCGGAATAAACTCCCTGCCTTTGGTTCGAAAACAGACTGTTGCTGGTCTTTTCATTCGCCACAAAAAGGTCAATATCTCCATCGTCGTCCAGATCGCCAAAGGTCGCAGCCTGGCTAATTGCCCCGGTTCCGGAAAGCCCCATTTCTGAAGCTCGCTCCTGAAAAGTACCGTCTCCGTTATTCCTGAAAACCAGGTTTGACGCGGCGCTTGTTTCAAATAAATCAAGGTCGCCGTCGTGGTCCAGATCGAAGAAAACCGCTTTGTTACCGCCTGTTTTACTGCCAATTTTTGCCGAAGAAGTCACATCTTTGAAAACCCCTTTTCCGGCATTCTGATACAAAATATCACCACCTTCACGGGTAATATACAGATCGAGAAACCCATCGTTATCGTAATCAGCAAATACTGCAGAGGTTTCCTTGCCTGAATGATTTATCCCAACTTCCGCAGAGACTTCTTTAAACCGCCCCATCTCATTATTGAAGAGGTAATGTTTGTAAGAACCTGATGCCGGATCATAACTTCCAACATACAGATCAGCATCGCCATCACCATCATAATCAGCAGTTTCAACATGGGTGAAATTCCTGTATTCCGGATTTTCACCTCCTTTAAATGGGGCGGCCATATTCAGTCCGGCTGAGGCTGTAACATCGGTATATTTAATGACATCAAGCAGCGATTTGCTGTCAACCGGTTGAGTACTGCTTTGCTGGTCGTAGGTAATCAGCGGGAATCCGATCAAATTGCCACCCGGTCCTTTAAACTCCAAAATTCCCGCCTGATATGGCGAAGTAACCTTGATGTAATTATGGAAAATAGTAAACTGTATAAATGAATTTTGCTGATCGTGCTTTTTAAGCAAAGAGATTGTTTGATTGAAATATGCAACGGCTTCTTTCGGAAACTCCGGAAATTGCTTGTGGATGATTTCGAGTTGCTCAATCGCCTTATCCGACTCACCATTTTTGACATAGTTTTCAGTCAGGTTAAGGCGGGGAACGAGATTTCCAGGTGCTTTTCCGACCAACTGAATGAGGTAATCCTGACGCTGCTTTTGTGATCCGGCATCCGATCCGGCCGAATACAGTTCCGACAAATTGTAAAGAATTTTGATATGGTCCGGAGCGAATTTCAGGGCTTCAGTAAGCTCTGAAATAGCCTTTTCACGCTGGTCGTTGACCTGATAAACCGTGGCAAGCAATAACCTGACATCGGCATCTTTCGGATCAATTTCGATGGCTTTAAAAAGTTCCTTTTCTGCTTCCGGATAACGGGCCATTCGTAAATAAGTCAGGCCAAGGTTGGCATGTCCCATTTTATCGTTTGGAGCAATGTCAATCAATTTCAGGAATTCCGCTTCGGCCTCTTCCAATTTAAATTCTTCCAGATAAGCCAATCCTAAAGTTTGAACCGACATCTTATCAATGGCCTTTTGCCGGTCATCTTTCGGAGTATTTTTGCAACCAAAGAAAGCAGTAAGGAAAAGACAAATCAAGCTTGTGAGAAAAAGTTTCTTCATAAGTAAAAATATAAGTGGATAGGTCGGATCAACGTAATTTGATAAAATATTTGATAAGAGTCTATTTTTAAATTTGGTTTGAAACTGTTTAAATATAGCTTTCTTGTTCCGTTAGGAACAAAAGGTCGGTAGAATTAAGGGAAAGATACATGTCTTTTGTCCCGTACGGGACAACCCAAAGCATGTGGTTCAATATTTCTACCGACAGATTTTCCCTATGGGAAATTTTTATACAGTTTCTTGATTTTCGGTACAAAAATAAGAATAAAAGTTTTCAAATCAGAGCCTATCATTCAAGTATTGCGGGAATTCCATTTTTTATCGGAGTCAGTATCAGAGACCCTGAACGATTCCCTTTCTGATCAAATTGAATGAGGCCGGTAACGCCTTCATAATGAATTTCGGACAAACCTTTTTGAATTTTTTCACGATCAAGACCTGACTTTCTTATCGCTTCAATCAACAGGTTCATTCCATCGTAAGCAAAAGCAGCGACAGTTCCCGGTAAATGGCCGTATTTCTTTTGAAACTCATCGTTGAATGGACCTCGCTTTGTTTTCAACCATGGGTTTGAGGTCACCTGTATTTGATTTTCTAATGTTTTCATTTCTGAATCTGACACTTCATTTTCATTCAGAACAGATAAGACTGAAAACACCGGAATGTTCATTTTTTTTGACTGCATTTGCTGAATTATTTTCAGGGCCGATCCGGGTTTTACAAACAACACGATACCCTTTAGATCAGTTTTATCCATTTGATTGAGCAAACCAGCTAAATCCCGCTCTGAATCCTCCAAACTGAATTGCACCGGATCAGGTTTTCCGGCCATTTTTACTTTTTTCAGAAAACTTTTCAATGCTGATTGCGAATCGTATTCCTGATCGGAAATCAATCCTATTGGATTAAGGTTTTGCTTTTGCCAGATTTCTTCAACCAGGGCAGAAGCTTGCTGATTGTTATTGGGTACACAGCTAAAAAACCAGGGAACAAATGCCTGCGAGAGCGTTGGATCACCCGCCCAGGCTGATAAAAAAACAACATGCGACTTGGTAGTAACCTGTTCAACCAGGTGAGCGTTCCTCCCATCGGTTGAGCCCATGATTGCACATACCTCATCCTTGAAGATCATGTTGACCGCTTCTTTGGCTCCGGAACCCCAGGGCCCTTCCATAGAACGAACCACCAATTCGAACGGCCTACCATTAAAACCGCCTTTTTCATTTACCTGAGAAATAGCTAATTCAGCGCCTTTTTTCGCAGCCACCGATTTTTTGTCCGAAATCAGAAGTCCAATTTTAACAGGAATAATGGATTGTTTCGGAATTGACTGGGCATGACCATTCATCGCAAAAAGAACCATTAATAGATACAAATAAAAAATGCGAAACATAGTCAATAGTTTATTGGGATTGACAAAGGGAAAAAGTCATTAGTCATTGGTCATTAGGAAATGGGAAAAGGGTCAGCAATCAATATGCAATTTCTTATTCAATATCGTTTAGTTAGTGTCCTTATTTCTAATGACCAATGACTCTTTCCTATTTTATTTTCATATACTCCTGCCAACGGCCTGTGCAACTTTTCCCAGGTCAATCATTAATTGATGGAACTCAGGCTGGTCGAGCGACTGATATCCATCACACAAAGCTTCTTCCGGTTTGTAATGGACCTCCATCATCAAACCATCGGCGCCAACAGCTACGGCAGCTTTGGCCATGGCAGGAACCATCCAGCGAAGTCCGGTTCCGTGGCTTGGATCAATGAATACAGGCAAATGGGTCAGGCTTTTTAACATGGGTACTGCACTCAGATCGAGTGTATTTCTGGTGGAAGTTTCGAAAGTCCGAATCCCTCTCTCGCAAAGAACTACCTGATCGTTTCCCTGGTTCAGAATGTATTCCGCCGCAAGTAAAAACTCCTCAATGGTCGCCATCATCCCCCTTTTCAGAAGAACTGGTTTCCGGCACATTCCAGCTTCCTTTAACAAAGGATAATTCTGCATGTTTCGTGAACCAATCTGAAGCATATCAGCATATTCTGCCACCAGTTCCACCTGACGGGTATCCATCACTTCGGTAACAAAAGGCAAACCGGTTTCATTCCTGACTTCTCTTAAAAGATTCAATCCTTCTTCACCCATACCTTGAAATTTATAAGGCGACGAACGCGGTTTGAAAGCGCCTCCCCTTAAAATTTGTGCTCCTCCGTCTTTTACCGATCTGGCGGTTTCAAAAAGCTGCTCACGGCTTTCAACGGCACAAGGACCTGCAATTACAACAATTCGCGAACCGCCAATTTCAACCTGACCAACATTCACCTTTGTTGAATCCTGCCCTGTTTTACGACTCACCTTTTCAGGAACATGAAAATTAACATTGATGGGAATTTTACACGCACCATTTTCCATGGCTAAAAACTAATTGGTATATGAGTTTGGTTCTTTTTTGCCATTTCCAGTTCTTTGACCAGTTTCCATCGGAGGAGCAACTGTAAATTCAAATTTACCATTGCGTACTTCAGCCATATAAATATCGCTGACATCATTCCAACTGTGGTCAAAAACAATTTTACCGGTCACTCCCGGGTAATTCTGAAATTCCTTCAGACCAGCTATCACATCGCGGATAAGCACCCGGTTAAGTCCCACTTTCTTAATAGCATCAATAATGATATTCATTCCGTCATAGGCATGGGCAGCAAAAACATCCGGCTCCTGCTTAAATCTTTTGCTATAATTTGATTTAAACGCAAGGTATTTGGGATCGGTAGAATTTGGATTGTACTGACAGGTGGTAACAATCCCCTCGGCCAGTGGTCCGGCTATTTTCAGGAATTCAGGAGATACCATCCGGTCGGATCCAAATACAGGCTGTTTTAGTCCAGCGGCACGGATTTGCTGCAATATCAATGCTGATTCTTTGGCATTACCCCAAAGCAGAATCGCATCAGGATTGGTTTTCCTCACCCTTTCGATTTGTGCCTTGAAATCTGTTTCTCCATCATTGAACCGCTCTTCGATGACAAACGGAAAACCCAATCGCACCGCGGCATCAGCATATTCTTTCACACCAACCCTGCCGTATCTTCCGTTAACTCTGATCATGGCCACACGCTTATGACCCTTTTTTTTATGGATGTAATTGACCAATGCATAGCCACTTTGACGGTCATCGCTTATCACACGGCATTGCCAGGGAATATTGGTTTCAGTAAAAGTAGGGTCAGGATCGCCGGTACATACCATATAAATCTCCAGTTTTAAGGCAGCACGCAAAGCCACATGCGATACAATATCATCAATTGAACCCAGGAAAGCCCAGACTTTTTCATCGTCCATTTTTACCACTTCGTTGGCGGCAGCGCCCCATAACCCGGCATCGTTATGCGGCATGATTTTAAATGGCAATCCTTTGTATCCGCCTTTTTTGTTAGCCTCTTCCATGGCCAGGGTAGCTCCCTGAAGCATCTGGATTCCCTGTGGAACCATTACTGAAGTGGTCAGTGGCCCAAGAAAACCTATTCGTACTTCTTTCAGATCTTTGAGCGCTGTTTTTTCCCGACCTGCCCCATAAAACTCAATAGGGGTCAGGAAATGGTATTTATAAGCTTTCGCAAATTTATCGTACGGTAAAATCTCATCAGAGGCTTTTCCATAGTTGGTTTTCTTTTCCTGTGCGTTCAGGTTTGAAACCTGTCCCATTAGTATGAAATAACAAAAAACTGATATCCAAATTATTCGTTTCATTATTGTTGTCATTAGGAAGTTTTACAGATTGCATAAGCTTCAATTTCAACTAAAAGAGTTTCCCAGCACAGCCGGGCCTGAATTCCGGTACTGGCTGGTAAAGGATCCAGATTCATCCAATTGTAAAAAGTAGTTCTGATTTTATTAAACTCAGCATAATCACGTTCAATATCCCTCAGGTAATTGGTCGTTCTGACAATGTCGTGCCAGGTCATTCCTTCGGCTGCCAGAAGATTGGTGATATTGACGTAGGTTCTCCAGAGCTGGGCATTAAAATCACCGATGTGTTCGGCCTGACCGTGCTCATTAACGCTGGCAGTTCCTGAAATAAGTAAAACCTTATACCCACCAAGATCGAGTCGTAAAGCACGCGAAAAAGAGGATGGTTTCTGATATTCGTATGCTTCATTGATGACATGAGGGGCATGCGTTACGTACTTTGGAATCGGAGGCCTTTCATTGTGCAAGGATGGAAAGACAGACTCAGTAATGGTATTGGCATCCGATAAAATGCCAAGTTTTTTCATCTCAATTCGCTCGCCATCAGTAAGCTTTTTCAGGTCAATTAACAGTTGTTTATTCATCATTATAAGTTTTGGTTACCGATTTTCGGTTTATTTGGTCTTTATTAAATACTTAGTGACTGTATAAATTTATTTGAAAACAGTTTTAATAATTAACTCACCCCGTCGCATCTGCGATGCTTTGCCCCTCTCTTCACGAAGAGAGGGGGGAAGACCGCTTGCGGTCTTCAGGGTGAGTAATTGAAAAAATACGGCATTAAATTATTTCAATTACTTTAATAATTCTCCACGGCTCACTCCACTGGAGGTTGCCACCCATATAAAATCCTTATCCGCATCAACGCCAATTATAAAATTATGAGACAATGATGGCGACAACGGTATTTCTTTTTTTACTCCTCCGGTTGTTATGATGGCTTTTCCATCGGCATTTTTGTCATTTTTTATATACGTTACCCAGTTCGTCCCGTCACTGCTGCTCAATCCCTTATCGGTACAAATAAATGCGACCCGGCCTTCGGCCCTTATGAAGTTGATGAAATTACTGGCCAGACCACTGTCAGTATCAAAGTAACCTTTCCAGTTTTTACCATCATAATTGCACAAGCCAAAATAAGAGGATACCCACAATTTACCATCAGCCCAGGAAGTTCCGGTGGTAATATCATGAACCGGGCCGTCGTTGAGAAGCAGGTCAATTTCCATTTCACCGTCAGGATCGGTATAATCCCTGAATTTTTTGGTGCTTTTGGTATATTCTATTACTCCTCCACCCCACGCCGCAATAAATATTTTTCCATCGCCGGCAGAAATTCCGTAGGTCCAGGGTTCATGCATGGGTGCGTTTTTTTCTGTAAAAATCTCCCATTGTTTCAGATTAGTATCATAGTGACCGGCTCCTCCACCTGTAGCTACCCAAACATCTTTGCCGTCGCAGCAGACACCATACACCAAATCATTAGGCATACCGCTGTTTAACTGGGTGAAATTTTCGAATTTACCTCCCGACCACCTGCTTAGTCCGCCCAGGGTGCCGATCCATGCATCTCCGGTTACTTCACTAACATCAATGGAAACAATTCCATTGTGTGGAAGACCATCTTTGGTGGTATAGGTCCGCCATTTTCCATTTTCAAAAACAGCCATTCCATCATGTGTTCCTACCAAAACCCGGTTCCCGTCAATCTTGACGGTATAAGCCATATCAGAAGGCAATCCGTCCTTGGTGGTAAAATTCTTCCAACGTCCATATACCGGCATCGGTTTTGAATCATTGGCAACAGCCTTAACTGAAGTTTCTTTCGGGTTAGGCTGATTGTTGGCTTTCGAAATTTCATTTCCGGTTTTTTGCGGACCGGATGCTGAAACACTTTCCATGTTCCCTGTTAATCCCGAAAGAATAACAAAAGCAACAATTACAGATTTCAGCGCTGGTTTACTTTTGACTGGTATTTTCATAATTCTATTAATTAGTTAGAGGTATTTTCAGTATGTTTTTTCTTCGTGAGACTTTCATAATAATCAGGACTGCTTAGCGTTTTCAAATACTCAATCATCTCATTTAATTCAATCTTCGACAAATCGTTGGCAACACCATGTCTGTCATAAGGGCTATATTTGGTCCAGATTTCTTCAAGGGTAGCCGCCCTTCCATCGTGCAGATAAGGAGCCGATGCGTAAATATTATTTAAATGGGGAACATCAAAAAGGATTGAGTCGTCGGTGGCTGCCAGAGTGCCAACATCCGCAAGCTTCCTGTTAGTGAAATAAGGCGCCGGATGGCAGGTTATACAACGATTGCCCACAGGAATTTCTTTTCCAGTCTGATCAACAGTGCGTTCAAAAATTTCCTTACCCCGAAGCTGTGCCTCAGTTAATTCGGTGGCTGGGTTATGCTGTAAATTCGGCGGATAATGAATGCCAGTCATGATAAATGAAGAAATGGCATCCAAATCGGGATAACTAAACTGTTCGGTTCTGGTCAGTACAGTAGAAAAACGTATTCCATCCTGTTTAAAAACGGTCTGATTTTTTCCGTTCCACTTAAATGGGGCGGTTTTGCTGATATCCCTCAACGATTGGACATTGGTCAGGTTTCGTCCCATATCTTTTGACGCCATGTTATAGACCAGCCCGTCTTCATGATAATCAGGATGACAGGAATAACAGGAATATTGGTTCTGAAAAGTATGTCCGGCATTGGCGAAGAGCCTTTTTCCTCTTCGGGCAACAGTAATTTTTTTAGGACCGCCAAGATCGATGGTCGCGATCGTTTCCAGGCTTTCGGTGTTGATTACCGAAATCCGGTCCTGAAGTTGTTCTGCAACGTAAAGTTTTTTTCCGTCAGGCGAAAGCGCCAGGCCTTTTGGATTGGCTCCGGTTGGAATTCGTTTGACTACAAAACGGCTGCTAATCCCCAGATTATTCGCGCACGAATTGAGCATTTCAGGAGTAGAGGCAGCAATCAGCGCGCGAATGGAATCCATATCCAGAACTGAAATACAATCAACGCCTGAATTCGACACAAAAGCCTTTTTCCCATCCGGAGTAATCACCACGTCGAACGCATCGGGATAAAAGGCATTGGGTTCATCGAGCAGCAACTGAATAATCCTTCCGTCTTTCTTCTGTTCAAAAATCCCGATTCCATGATTCATCATGAATCCACGTTCAACCTGAATGGACGGAACTAAATTTTTAGGCCTGACCAAAGTTACAACGGCAAGGTCTCCTGACGGGGTAAAAGCTAAATTTTCAGCAATGTGGGCCGATTCGAGAGTCTTGTAACCTTCAATTCTGCGCGAACTGTCATTGATAAGTGTCATGTCTGTTTTCACAGGATCGCCATACGGAGCTAATATGGCTCGCCTGCTGGTAACAAAGAGCAACTTCTTTTCCGGAGAGAGTTTAATTCCCGTAGGATTGTTTCCCACTTCCAACCTTTTTTGTTCCTCACCGGTTTCAAGATCAATAACTGAAACATTTGACGAATACGTATTCACCGCATAAAGCATTTTTCCATCGGCGCTTAAGGCAAGACCGGCAGGTCCGTTGGCAGTTTGCAGCGTATCAACTACTTTGGATGTACTCAGATCAATTACCGAAACATGATCAGACCATTGATTGCTGACGTAGGCCTTTTGTCCGTCATTACTCAGGAGGACGCTATGAGGAAGTTCTCCGACTTCAATTTTGTTGATGACCTTTTCCTGATCTGCGTCAACAGTAATTAAGGCATTGCCTTCCTGGGCAACTACGTACAGGCGGCTTCCGTCTTTCGAAACAGCCAGATTGATGGGAGATAAATAATCCTCATTCACCATTTTTGCAATCGGGCCTGAAGTATTCATATATAAATGACAATTCAGGCATAAAAGCGGATGGTCTTCAACACCAGTCCGGTAATTGACATGCGCTCTGGCAAACTTATGCCCAGGAAAGTAAATGATCAATCCTAATAGTACCAGGATTCCCAAAATCCATCTATTTTTTGTTGATATCTTCATAGCTATTCGAGTGAAATCTTCTTCTCTTTAATCTTTTCGATATGAACCGGCACATTTACCGGAAGATTTTTAACTGCCAGGGGCACACGGTTTTCGGGAGTTTGCTCGTGGTCTTCATGGCATCCCACACAACCCCTTCGTTCGTTTGGCCTGATCCAAATCCACTCACAAGGTTGGTTCAGAACTTTGCCATTTTCATCAAGCGTGCGGATATGGAATGGCTGATCGGCAATAACCTTTAAAAAGAATGAGCCATCTTGTTCTACCGGAACAATTCCCATAGAGGAATCGATCCCCATTATTTCAACTGAGACTGCCTTTTGCAGGGCCGGAGAATTTTTGATGGAATTCGGATCTGAAAAATTGACATCCTGACAAAGCAGCAAGCCTGTTTTAACGCCGAAATCAACTTCGCTGGGCAGCTTTTTAGGCCTTACCTGTTGATGAACGACAGCAATTTCACACACATCGTATTCAGCATCAGCAAAGACAAGCTTTCCCAAAGACTTCGTTTCCGGATCAAATTCATAAACCGAATACCGCTCAGCTTCCGACGTACGATAAGAAACCAGCAACTTACCAGATGGCATAGGAAATACCGATTGAAAATCGCCTTTTATTTCTGAAGTAAGATTTACCCGGGAATGCAAAGGACGGTTGTAACTGATAGAGGTAATGTTGGTCCCATTCGGTGTTCCTGCACCGGATTCAACAAAAACGATTTTGCCGTTTGTTGTTTCAGATACGCTGCTTATCAGATTACTCCCAACAGTACCCTGATAGAATAATTCAGCTTTGGTACCATCGGGACGCATAACCATCAGGATGTTTTTCTGCTTGTCAGCGCTGCTTGTTTTATCCAGGGCCAGAACACGACCATCGTTCAGAACAGTTAAAGCAGAATAGGTGTTGCGATTAAAAGTAATTTGCTTTGGGTCAGATCCATCCGGATTGCAGGTAAATAACGGATGTCCGGTATTTGCACTATCCTTACAGGTTAATAAGCCATATACCAGCCGGCCATTGGGCAGATGAACCGCATTGCTGCAATTCTCATCTGAAGAAGTAACCTGCCTGATCTTGAAATTATCGAGGTTCATTTCATAAATTTTCCATGAATCATTTTCCTTTTGCCTGGCAGTGAATAACATACTTTTGCCATCCCACGAAATTTCAGGAGAATGTGCTGAATAATAACCCTCCGTAAGGACTTTGATGTTGCCTTCCGGTTGAGCCGGGTCAATGGCAACAATTCGTGCCGGAGTTTTACTTTTCCATAAATTCTGATGCTGGATTTTACCGGTTACCTCGGTGCATACCATCAAACCTTCCAGGTTTTTTTTTCCGCAGGATGAAAAAAATAGCCCGGAAAAGCTGATTGAAAAAATGATCAGGTGAATTGATATCGAACTTTTTCGTTTCATTAACTAGTATTTATTTGGGTTCTTTCACTGTAAGTACCTGATTGGCTTTCACATTTTCCAATACCTGTACTTGTCCTGATGGCCATTTAATTTCGATCTTCCCGACCACATTGTTTTTGGCAAGTCCAAAGTGCATTCTTGGATCATTTTGAGAAAGATACCCGGTAGTACTTTTTTTCTGTGCAATCTGAACGACACCCCCTGAAGTCAGTTTTACCCTTGAGCCAATACCATCCCTGTTGCTGGTTTGTCCAATCAGGTTTAAGGTGAGCCAATTGTTTTGATTGCCTTTGTTGTTTCGTAAGAATACAGGCCGATCATTCAGGTTTACAATGAAAGCGTCCATATCACCATCGTTGTCGTAATCACCAAAGCTGGCGCCACGTCCAACAAGTTCCTTACTGAAATATTTTCCTCTTTCTACTGAAACATCTTTGAATTTTCCGTCACCAATGTTCTCGAACAATTGATCTTCATGTCCGTAGAGGTGTTTCAGCGCGCCGTTAATTTTAAATATATCCACATCGCCATCATTGTCATAGTCAACAAAAGATGACGACCAGCCTACAAATTGACCGGCTGGCATGGCAATTCCCGATTGATAGGACTGATCACTGAATACTCCGTTTCCAACATTCACATAGAGCGAACAATATTTATCGTCAGAAACAAACAAATCAAGCAAACCATCGCTATTGAAATCAGCAAAATCAACCGACATGCTCACAGTTCCTTCTCCGGCCTGACTAAAAGCCGTACCCGACATGGTTCCCCTGTCAGTAAAACCTTTACCCCCATCATTGTGCCAGAGGTAATTGAGCGCATGATCATTGGCCACGTAAACATCAACAAACCCATCGTCGTCGTAGTCAGCGGCTCCTGCGCCCATTCCCCTGCCATCAATATCGGTAATTCCCATGGCCTTGGTCACATCCTCAAACTCTCCGTCTCCTTTGTTATGATACAGCACGTCGGCCTGAACTTCGTAGGCCATTGGGCCCGGAAAGCCGTCAGGAGCATAAAAATATTTGTAGGTAGGATCAAAGAAAAGGTAATTGGCAACATAAAGATCAAGCAAACCATCGTTGTCGTAATCGAACCAGACTGCTCCAACGCTGCATTCAATTCCACCGGCAACACCGGCACGTTTGGTCACATCCTTAAAAGTTCCGTCTCCGTTATTTCGGTATAGCACGTTGGGACCATAATTACTTACAAACAAATCGGGATAACCGTCATTGTTGAAATCACCGACAGTAACACCCATTCCATAACTGTCGCCGCCAACCCCAGCCTTATCTGTAACATCTTCGTATGTTCCATTCTTCAGGTTGTGAAACAGATGGTTTTTCGTTTTAAAATCCGGCTTTTTACCTTTACTGAAGGTTTCAATCCATTTGCCACTGCACACATAAATATCCATGTATCCATCCTGATCGTAATCCAGAAGCGCCGCACCACCTCCAACAGATTCAATGATATTATCGAGTTCATCGTCACCAATTGAATGGACAAAATCCAGACCGATTTCCTGGCCAATCTCCTGATAAAAATCTTCATTAGCCTCAGGGACAGTCAGCTTGGCCTGTTTTTTAGTTTTGGAAGACGAATTTTTGGAATTACATCCGGCAAGAAAAAGTAAAACGATCAGTAGAAAAACAGAATGGCCGGAAATATTAAATTTTCTGGTTAATTTTTTTGGTTTTTGCATAACAATGTCAGGCTAAAGAGAGTTACAATGATAATACAATTCTATTCGCTCCGTGTTAAAACCCAATTAAAATGCCATTAAAATCCTCTAAAAATGGCGTGAATACTAATAATTGACATAAAAGCAGAAAGGGATTCCATCCTGTTTTAGCAGATGAAATCTCTTTTCAATTAAAGATATTTTAGTCTTCTTATGAACTAAAAATCTGAAACTTTAGTTTGAGGTTATTTTCGGAAGTGGCTTATTTCCCCAATTTCTCAATAATAAATTCTCCCAACTTCTTACCCCGTGCCGCGCTCACATCAGCCGTGAAGCGATAATGGATGCCACCATAAACCCTGCTGATTGATGCTTCTGCCGCGGCCTCTTCAAAAGAGTTAAAATCCCGCTCCATTCCGATGTATTGGAGATCACTGTCATCATGAAATGCAAAATCAGTTCCGAAAAGAGCAGCCAGAACAGTTGATGCGGTAGCTGTAATAGAGCTATGTCCGCTGGTATATTCGGGGAATGGAGGAGTTTGCAGGAAAGGAAGCCATTGGGGATCAATCATTTCATTAATTGCAGTCACCGGACGAATGTAACTGCTCCGGTATTTTTCGTCCCAGCACGAAATAAATGATTCATACAAAGCAATGGAAGTGTAGGCATAGGCTTGTGCAGTTTTTACTTCATCGGCGTTCGACGTTTTGGATGCAATGGCAGCAATGCCCATCCAGTGTCCACCCGGAGTGATCTTCTTGTTACCGAACATCATGTGCCCGGAATGTTCAATAACCAATGGATTATCATCCCAATATTTGGCAATATCCTTTTGCTCCTGAGTCAGGTTTTTATTGATGGTATATACTTCCTTTAATCCTTTGTAATAAACGCTTGAAGTATCCTTGCTGAAAGCTGGCGGAAGTTCCGGTTTAAACATGGAGGCAGAATCCATCAACATAGTTTTCATCGTGTTCCAGCACCATTCCACGCCATCCAGATAATCCGGCGGCGTTGGTTTCCATTTTCCGGGCTCGTTGCTTCCCAGGTATTTGGCTTTTCCCCTTGAAGGGCCATATCCATCCATAGCAGCCCTTTTCAGGATAACTGTTGCAACAGAATCACCAAAATCAACCGACCGCTTATAGGTTGCTTCATCAAGCATTTCCTTAAAGCTATTGTAAACCGATTCCTCATAGGCTGTCAGTGAGTCAACCGAGAATACCCTGACATTCCGGACGACATTAAAAAATGCCTTGGTAGCAGCAAGAGTAAAATTGTAGTCTTTCCCTTTTTCAGGTTCAGGCATGGTTGCAAATCCCCTTAATTTTGCTGTAATAGAAGGCGCTCCATCCTTTTTAAACCGGACAGCTTCGTAAGATGCCAGCGACGTATAAACATAAAGTCTGCTTGCAACCGGAGGGGTAAAAACATCATAAATGATCACTTGTGTCAGCTTATCCTGATTCTGATGCAAAATCTCTGTTTCAGGTAATTGTGGTGCTTTTTTTTGGGTACATCCTGCTAATGCAAGACTTAGAATGGCAAGAATTGAAATTTGTTTGAATCTTCTCATAAGGTCATTTTTTAGTTTTTTTTAAAAGTCTATTGTTCTTTTTTGGCCGTTCTTCCCAGTTATAATTACTGATTTCAGATTACTTCCGGCATTTAAAAACCTTGCAGATTGCGATAAAAATGAGGAACCGTAACTGAACTCCTGTATTTGGGTATTCCCATTCTGAAATACCAACTCAGCGCTGATGTCATCAGGCTTAACCGGAACCATTCTGTTTTTTCCTTCAAGTTCAAATACCTTTAAAGAGCCTTTGTTCTGAGCAGCAGCTACTAAATATTTTCCGCCTGAACTTCTTAGTTTTACCAAAGCTTTTCCATTTCCGGGAATAAAAATTCCGCTTTCGGAAATTGAAAGAGCAGTAAAATTATCTTTCCCGTTTCCTTTCAGCAAAAGCCCGTTTGAAGCATCGTATGGTCCGACCAAAACATCTGTTCCGTAATCGTTGCCATTGATGAGCACATCGAGGTTTCCATCGTCGTCAAAATCATCGGTAATCATACCGTTCACAGCCGAAAACTGAACCGGAGTCGGCAACGGAATCAACGTGAACTTATTGTTTCCGTCGTTTCTGCAATACGACGATTTGAAATCGGTTGCCTGAAGTTTCAATGCCCCCTGATATTGCTTTTCAGGAAACAACTGGTCAATGGTTGAGACGGCCACTGACTTGTAATTCTGAAATTTCACACGTGTACGGATCATCTGCTTGACCAAATCGTCCCTGCCATGGGCCGGATAATTCTTCATAGTAGAATCCTGCTGACTGGTAACCAGGTAAAGCGATGGAAAAGCATCGTAACTGCCATTGTTGTCAAAGTCACTCGAAACGATTGAAACAGGAAACTTCTCAGAAGCCCGGAAAAAGGAATTCTGTCCGAGATTACCAACCACATAATCCATGTCGCCGTCATTGTCAAAATCACCCGACGAAATGCTATTCCACCAACCGGTATGTGTTTTTATGCCTGAAGAAGCAGTAACATCCTTAAAAATTCCCTTTTCGTTGGCAAAAAAGCTTATTGGCATCCATTCGCCGGTCAATATCAGATCGATCCAGCCATCGTTATTATAATCGGTAAAAAGCGCATCACAAACCAAACCAGCATTAATCAAGGCTGGAGCAACTTCTTTAGTCACATCTGAAAAATGAACTATTCCATTTTTTGAATCGTTCCGGTAGATAAAACTGGAAACCGGTTTTGGATAATTCCACGGGGCGACCCTTCCGGAGACAAAAAGATCGAGATCGCCGTCCTGATCGAAATCGGCTGCCCGAACGCAGGCTTTGCTGGTATGGTTTTTAGGAAATGCATTTTCCTTTTCGGTATAATTTCCTTTGCCATCGTTCGTATAAAAATGATCGCTATACTTGGAAGAATTTGGATCATTTTCAAATCCTCCTGAAACCACATACAAATCCTGGTCGCCATCCACATCGGCATCAAACAACAGGATTCCCATATCATCCCAGTTTTTGGAGGAAAGTTTGGAATCCGGAACCAATGCTTTCTGACTGAATGTCCCATCTTTCCTCTGAAGAAAAATTTGCGCACTATAACCAGCCGAACCACCTGAAGTCAAATCATCCAGACCATCACCATTTATATCTCCCGAAGCCAATGCCGGCCCGTATTCCGAGAATTTGTGCGGAATTAATTTTTGGATATTGAAGTCAATAAAATCGGTTTCTTTTTGCGTATAGCTTATTTCCTTTGACGAGGTCACATCTTTAAACAGCACATTTTTCACAGGTTCTTTCTGTGCCCAGGAATCCTTAATCGGAGCATCTTTTATACTTACTTTCAAAATCTGATCAGCAGCAACATCCCTGAACAGTTTTTTTTTGTCGTTTTCCCAGCGAACAACCAGCGAATCAATCTTCGTAACACTTCCTAAACCGAAATGTGCCTTGGGTTCAACCGTTGAAAGATATCCCCGGTAGGGTGAATTTTCCCAAACCTGCTTTTTACCCTGATCGTAATAAATCTCAATCCATGCGCCCAAACCATTCCGGTTCAGTGAATCGCCCTGTAATTCAACTTTAAGATAGTGGCTCTTTTCCTTGTTTTGCTCCCTGGAATTGTTCTGGTATAGAGAAGCTTCGTCGTTAATGTTGTTGATCACCAGATCAAGATCGCCATCATTATCTAAATCGGCATACGCCGCTCCGTTTGAGAACGTTGGTTCCGACAAACCCCATTTGGCCGACATATCGGTAAAAGTGAGATCCGCATTGTTTTTGTAGAGGTAATTATGAATTTTAACCTCCGGAATTTGTTTCAGGATTTCAGCTTTTGAAGTGGTTGCCCACGCTTTGCTTCGGAACATTCCAAAATCACGATCAGTGATGTCGCGCGGAAATCCGTTTGCGATGAATAAATCGTTATAACCGTCGTTGTCAAAATCGGTCAAAAGTGGTGTCCAACTCCAGTCGGTGGCTTCAACACCTGAATAATAGGCGATTTCTGCAAAAACCGGAATTCGGGATGAATCCGGCATATCGGGGCGCAATCCCTGATTCAGTTGCAAGGTATTCCGGATATATTGGTAATTGTAGCCAAACTGTTCCGAATTCTGAAAAAATTGGTAACTGGCCGGTGGAAGCATCATTTTTTTCCGGTAATTGTCTTCCGGGTTCATGTCCAGGGTGATGAAATCCATCAATCCATCGTTGTTGATATCCCCCACATCGTTTCCCATGGCGCTGTTCGAGGTATGCTTGAATGCCAATGAAAGCATTTCGGAAAAGGTACCGTTCCGGTTATTGATCCACAACAAATCGTTCGAAAGGTAATCGTTGCTTACATAAATATCTTTCCACCCATCCTGATTGATGTCGGTAATGCTGGCCTGATTTCCATACCCTTCGGTCTGAATTCCGGACTGTTTGGAAACATCTGTAAAAACCGGATGGTTGAGTGAACTGTTCCAGTCGTTTCGAAACAATTTACCGGTGCTTGAATTCGATCCGTCCTTCACCACCGGGTGAAAAACATAAGGCGAATTCCGGTCTGCAATTTCATTTACGGTCAGGTAAACATCCAGATCGCCATCATTGTCATAATCAAAAAATGCGGCCTGGGTTGTGTGTGATTGATCGTCAAGCCCGTATTCGGCGGCCATTTCCTTAAAAATTGGAATACCATCGTCATCTAAACCCTGATTGACATATAGGATATTTTTCCTCTTTTCTGTGTTTTTCCAGATTGTTGCCGAAACATAAAGATCCTGCCAGCCGTCGTTGTTAATGTCAACCACAGCCACACCCCGGCACCATTTTTCTTCGCCGGTAACTTTTGCTTCATCAGTTACATCCTGAAACTTAAAGTTTCCCTTATTCAGGTACAATTTACATGAAGTGAGGTTTCCGGTAAAATAGATATCGGGCAATCCGTCGTTGTTAAAATCACCGATGCCTACCCCGCCCCCGTTAAAAACATTTCCGTTATCCAACTGATTGATTGAATCATTTTCAACAATCAGGTTATTAAAATGAATATCGGATTTGGAGGATTTGATCTGTTCAAAAAGCGTAGGCTTTTGATTACAGGAAATTAAAAAACTGGTTAATAATGAAAAAGCATAAAAATTCGTTAGTTTGGAGAGAAAGGATGAACCCATAAATTTAGAAATAAGATAAAATTAAAAACTGGTATTCATTAAATTTATACCACTTGAACCAATCAAACAGCCTATTGGTTCACGCCTCTTGCCTGATTATCATTAAAATACGATTAAAAAACGATTAAAATGTCTTAAATTCTGCATAATCCGGTTAGCATACAATTATCCCATACTGTCAGGATTGTAATGAAGTTTTGATTAGTTCTCAGGCAAGTATTAAATTAACGCCGGCGCTTCTGAATTCATCCCTAAACTCCAGGGACAAGTCTTCATCGGTAGCAACATGCCCGATTTCTGCCGGATAGCAAATATTCGTCAATTCTGTTTTCCCGAATTTGGTCGAATCGGAAACGATAAACACATCACATGATTTTTTGATGATGTAGCTCGATATTTCTGCCCTGAAAAGATCACGAAGGGTAAATCCGGCTTTCGATGTATAACCGTCAATACCAATAAATGCTTTATCGAAATTGATGTGATCGAGGCAAACTTTGGTGATTTTTCCAACCAGGCTTTCGCTTTTTTGCTGATAATTTCCACCAAGCAAAATGATACTGGCCTGTTCGTTGGTCCTGAACTGCCGGGCAATATAAACATTCGTGGTAATGATGGTCACATTCTTTTTAATCAACTCACGGGCCAAAAGTGCATTGGTCGAACCGGATTCAATTAAAACCGTTTCCCCATCTTTAACCAAACCAGCAACTTTTTTTGCAATCCGAAGCTTTTTATCGAAGTTGACCCCCAGCCGGATCGAAAGATCGTCAGCATCCCTGAGTACTGCACCTCCATGAATTCTCCGAAGTAGTCCTTCCCCTTCAAGAAAAGTTAAATCCTGACGGATGGTTACCGAGGATACATTCAGTTGGGATGATAAATCATTGACAGATGTCAGCTCATCCCGGCTCAGCAGGTTTAATATTTTGCTTTGCCTCTCGTTCAGCATGATTCAGTAGCTAATGAAGCTGCGCCAATAACACCCGCATGGCAACCTATTTCGGAAACCCGGATATCAATCGGATCAAAAATCATATCGTGGACATATTCGTTAAAGGTAGCCCGAATCTGATCCATGTAAAAATCGCCCCAACTCAACAGTCCGCCTCCCAGCACAATCAATGGCGGATTTAAGGCCTGGAAGATGTTGTAAATCCCAATCCCGACATATCTGCCGCTATCGGCAATAATTGATTTTGAAACCGGATCATTCATTCTCAGCCCACGTTTCAGGAGTTTGCCATCAACTTGTGAATATTCAAAACCATCAGGAAGCTGAAGGTTGGAAATCATTCCTTCCTTTATTTTTTTTTCGAAAAGATGTGGAAGCGCCATTCCGCAGGCAACCGACATTAAACAGCCACGGTTCCCACAGGTACAGGTGAGTTCACTATCCGGTTCAACAATGGTATGGCCAAATTCGCCTATCGTTCCGGTCAAGCCACGATAAAGGCGGTTGTTAATAATGATTCCGGCGCCTATTCCGGTGCTGATGGTCAGGAACACCATATCGTTGTAACCTTTGCCTGCCCCAAACCTGAATTCGCCAAAAGCCTGCGCGTTGGCATCGTTATCAAGGATTACCGGTACTGTGAAATTAGCCTGAACAGCATCGCGAAGCGGATAATTCTTGAATCCTTTCAGATTGGAAGTGGTGATAATCACTCCGTCCTTAAACCGGATGTGTCCCGCACAGCCAATTCCAATGCCAATCAAATCTGATTCTGATAACTTATTTTTCTGAAGCAGCTTTTTGATGTTGGCGCTTACCTGATCGGTTAATCCTTGTTCCGACTTTTCAGCATGGTCAAAATCAGTCATTTCATCCATGATTTTTCCTGAAATATCAACCAGTGCAACCGAAAGCTTGGTGCCTCCGATGTCAACACCGCAAAGAATTTTCTTCATTTTCAGATTTTAAAGGGTTTGTTCGGTACGCGCAATAATATCGTCCTGCGTGTCAGGCGACAAGTTAGTAAAAAATGCGCAATAGCCCGCAACCCTCACAATGAGATCGCGATATTTTTCCGGATCCTTTTTGGCAGCCAAAAGAGTTTCTCTCGAAACAATGTTGTATTGTACATGCCAGCCTTTCAAATCTGTAAAAAATGTCCGTAAAATTGAAACCAACTTTTCTTTATCTTCATCCGTTTTGATTGTTGCAGGAGTCAGCTTTTGATTCAGCAAAACTCCCCCCATTATCTTTTCGGTTGGAAGTTTGGAAACTGATTTAAAAACAGCGGTTGGCCCCAAAACATCACTACCTGATGAAGGTGAACTGCCTTCTGCAACAGGGGTAAATGCTTTACGCCCGTCAGGGGTAGCCGGAACAACCGATCCGTTAGGCACATTGGCCGAAATGCTTGAAGTTCCGGCGTAATACCGGCAACCAATCGGGCCACGGTTATATCGGGTAGTGTGGTACTTTTCGAGTTCAACGATAAAATCCAGGTAAGCATCCCGTAAAAGAAGATCCACGTAATCGTCATCATTCCCGTATTTTGGCGCGAAATTCAACAGCATATACCTGATTTTTTCTCCTTCTTTTCCTTCAAAATCACTTTCAATGGCCTGAAGTAACTCGTGTTTAGTTATTTTCTTTTCTTCAAACACCAGCTTTTTGATGGCCGCCAACGAATTGCCCAGGTTGGCAATTCCCACCTGTAATCCTGAAACAAAATCATATTTAGATCCGCCTTCCTTGATTGTTTTTCCGCGACTGATGCAACTGTCAACAAAAGCAGAACAGAGAATATCCGGCACGTATTCCTCAATGGCAGTATCAACAGCAGTATCAATTTCAACCGTTTTTTGTGCGTAGAATTTAATCTGATGCTGCCAGGCTTTATACAGCTCATCGAACGAGTTAAAATCGGCAAAATTGCCAATTCCCTTGTAAAATATTTTGCCTGAATACTTGTCCAGACCATCGTACATCGAAGCCAGCATAACGCGCATCAGGTTCAGGAAACTCATACCGGTACAGCGGTAACCCCATTTCCCAGGAACGGCAATTTCGATGCAACCGATGGCTGAATAGTTGTACGCATCGTCCTTTTCAACGCCAAGTTTGATCAGTTCCGGAATCACAATTTCGTCGTTATTGAAGGCGGGCATTCCAAAACCCTTTTCAATGACACGAATGCATTCATTTATAAATGTTTCACTGATATTTTTGTGGAACCGTACCGAAAGATTGGGCTGGGTCAGTTTCATTTTACCAACCGAATGAAGGATGAGAAAACTTAGTTCATTCACCGCATCAAGCCCTTCGGTTGTTTGTCCGCCGATGGTTACATTCTGGTAAAGAGGGCCTCCGGCTGAAAACCGGGTATGCGACCATGGTCTGATTTTATTTACCGAAAGCAATTTAATCCAGGTACTTTCAAGAAGTTCGGAGGCAAATTCATCAGTAAGATTTCCTGTCTGGATATCTTTTTTATAAAATGGATAGAGGTACTGATCCATACGGCCAAGCGAAACCGAATGGCCATTGCTTTCAATCTGGAGGATTAACTGCACAAAATACACCAGTTGCAAGGCCTGATAGAAATTTTCAGGCGCTTTTTCAGCAATCACCTGACAATTGTTGCTTATGGCCAAAAGCTCATTTTTTCTCTCTGGATTAGTGCTGGCTTCAGCCTGTTGCATGGCCAACTCCTGAAACCGGCGAATAAATGCCTGAAACGCTTTAATTGAAATGGATAGGGATGTGTAAAAATGATCCTTCCGAACACCATCCTGTTCGTATCGCTTTACCTGCTTATGAAAGAGCGATATCTCATCGAGATAGCCATTTAAGCCAACATCAAGGATTTTATAAAAATCAACAGCTATATGCGCATCGCCGGATGTGAGGTTTCCTGTGGCTTTTATAATGGCCGAATCCTGCAAATCGCGTAATTCCTGCGACATCAAGGCTCTTCCTTTATCGTACAAAACTTTTCCTTTCCACCAGGCAGCAATTTCAACCAATTCTTTTTTGTGCTCATCGGTAATAAAAAACGCATCGCCGGAGCGTTTATCGAGGCTATCCATCTCTTCAGGCAACCAGTCTACTGCATACTCAGGAAAAATGGGCGCTGCCCGATGACTGGAAGATTGGTTTCCAACAATCAATTCACCTTCATCAATAAAAATGGTCATTCCCAGTAAGGTTTTTTCAAGGGCAATGGCGCGTTTGATGATAATTGGTTTTTCCTCGTTTTCGGCATATGCCTGCGTATAAAACATAGCCCGTTCGGTACAAACGTTAGGTTTTGTACTCAATACTTTCTCGCGTAATCCAGAAATCCTTTCAGAAACTTCTGCTGATTTTAACATCTTTATCATTTTAACCTCCAATTTTTGCAATTAATCCAACCGATTCAGCATAAACCACATATTCTGCCATTTCTGCAACATCCAAATTTCTTATTCCTGAATATTTATAATCCATCCCAAGCATTTCGTATTTGGCGCTTCCAAGTTTGTGGAAAGGCAGGAAATGAATTTCACGGACTGCCTTCAGTGAGACTGTAAAATCTACTATTTCTTTTATTTCCTGAAACGTATGGTTGAATTCAGGAATAACCGGAACACGAATTATAATATTTTCACGGGAAGCAGCCAGCTTTTTAATGTTTGACAATACCAAAGCGGCATTCCCGCCTGTAAATCTTTCAAATTTATCTGAATCGGTATGTTTAAGGTCAACCAAAAAGTTTATGTTTCTACCCAGACACCTTTCGATATTTTCCCAGGAAACATACAGCGAAGTTTCAATAGCAACGTCTATTTTCAGCTTATATAATTCTTCCAGTAATGATTCAAGTTCCGGCCCCTGCGAGAGAGGTTCTCCTCCCGAAAATGTTACTCCTCCATCACCTTGCTCAAAAAACGACCGGTCTTTTTCAATTTCGACCAGGATTTCTCCGATGCTCTTTTCTTCTCCTGAAACGGTCAGGGCTCTTGAAGCACAGATATCTTTTAATTTTTCAGGTTTGGTAACCGATGCCCAATCAATCAAAATTCCGTTTTCTCCGGCTGACAGGTAATTAGATTCCTGTTTTAAACAATCTCCAAAACTCTTGCACAACTTCCGGTCATACATCAGGCTGGGGCCAAATGCTTGACTTTCCGGATTGCTGCACCAATCGCAGTGCAACGGACATCCTTTGTAAAAAATCACGGTTCTTATACCTGGTCCGTCGTGCGTTGAAAACCTTTGGAAGTTGAAGATCATACAAGCTGATTTATATTACACAGCAAATATAAAATATTTTCATTTAAAATCAATATAGGTTTCATATGAAACCATAAAAATAAAATAACAGGAAAAAGGAAAGTAAAAAGTGATTTAGGAACATATCCAAACAAAAAGGACTGTATTTCAGTTGAATTGCAAGCCTTGAGCCTGCAAAGAAAAGTCGGAGTAGCTTCAATTTTGGTTTTATGTTCCGTTAGGAACTGAAGGTCGGTAGAATGTACGATAATAAACCATTCTTTTGTACCGTACGCCTGCCTGACCCGCCAAAGGCGGGCAGGGCACAATACTAATCCGGAAATTCATTTGTTCTACCAACCTTTTTCCCCTACATGAAATTTAAAAAAATCAATGTAAAAATTGACGTTCAATTTATTGGCAAGTCATTCTCACCTTTCACATATCCGAAATTGGCTAAAATACCACCATCAACATAAAGAATATGACCGTTGACAAAATCACTTGCCTTTGAAGCGAGGAATAGCGCTGCATTGCCAACATCTTCGGGTTCGCCCCAGCGTCCAGCCGGAGTGCGGGTCATTACCAAATCGTTGAAAGGGTGACCATTTTCTCGGATTGGACCGGTTTGAGCCGTCACAATGTAACCTGGGCCAATGCCATTAATTTGCAGGTTATATTTAGCCCACTCGCAGCACATATTGGCGGTTAAGAGCTTCAATCCGCCTTTGGCCGAAGCATATGCCGAAACCGAGTTGCGACCGTAAACACTCATCATCGAACACATATTAATGATTTTACCACTGCGTTTAGCGATCATATTAGGAGCAACGCGCTTCGATACAATCAGCGGCGCAATTAAATCAACGTCAATGACTTGTTTAAAATCGGCAATCGGCATATCCAGAATTGGAATTCGCTTAATGATTCCGGCATTGTTCACCAAAATATCTACAGTGCCAACTTCCTTTTCGATGATTGAAATGCCCCGGTCAACGTCAGCTTCGTTGGTTACATCAAAAACAACAGTAAAGACTTCAATGCCAACCGACCTATATTCAACTTTACAGGCTTCCAGTTTATCTTCACTAAGGTCATTCACACAAATCTTTGCGCCGGCCTGACCAAGCACTTTACCAATGGCCATTCCTATACCATGTGTTCCACCGGTTATCAGGGCAACTTTTCCTGTCAGATCAAATAAATCGTTCATATGCTCTGTTATTAAATTATCTCAATTGATTAGGCTGCACAACGTCCATGTCGGAATAGTCCATATTTTCACCAGCCATTCCCCAGATAAAGATATAATTACTGGTACCCGCAGCCGAATGAATGGACCAGTTTGGTGAAATCACAGCCTGTTCATTTACCATCCAGATGTGACGGGTTTCCTCCGGTTGTCCCATAAAATGACAGACTGCCTGACCTTCAGGAACATTGAAATAAAAATAAACTTCCATCCGGCGACTGTGTGTATGAGCCGGCATGGTATTCCAGACACTTCCGGGCCGCAATTCAGTCATTCCCATTTGCAACTGGCAGGTTTCTATCACTTTACTAACCAGCAACTGATTAATCTGCCTTTCATTGGAAGTTGCCGAAGAACCCATTTGGATCACATTGGCATCTTTGAGGGTAATGTGACGGGTAGGTAATTCCTTGTGTGCCGGAGTTGAATTCAGGTAAAAACGGGCAGGAACTGTTGAACTTTCAGATTTGAAAACAATCTGTTTTGCGCCTTTCCCAATGTACAAAGCTTCCTTGAATTCAAGTACATACTCAATTCCGTCAACTACTACCATTCCTTTGGAACCTATGTTGATGATTCCCAGTTCACGGCGTTCGCAAAAATAAGGAGCCTTCATGGGGCCAATGGCTGTTAGCTCGAGCGGACCGCTGGTAGGCACTGCCCCACCGGTAATGAATCGGTCATAATGTGAATAGACCAGACGAATCTGGTCGTCTTCCATGACCTGTTCGATCAGGAAATGTTCACGTAACTGTGCAGTGTCATACTGTTTTACATCCTGATAATGTGAGGCAAATCGTTCTTCAAAAATGATTGACATAGTTTTCCAATTTAACGGTACTGGTTTTACTGCGGAATTGAGGAGATTATTTTCAGGAGCCAAAAACAATCTGAATTCCAAGCAAAGATAAGAGTAATTTACAAATGCGCAATCGATTGCATTTTATTTTGTTCCTGATGGCTTAAAAAGAAATAATCAGCATATTTGCATCATATTAAAGACTGATATGAACAAAAATCCGGAACCTACCATTCACGATATTGCCAAAGAACTGAAAATCTCTGCGTCAACTGTTTCAAGGGCTTTAAACGATAATCCGCGTATTAGTCTGAAAACAAAGGAAAAAATCAAAGCAGTAGCAGACTCATTGGGATACCGTCCGAATACACTTGCCTCCAACCTTAGGAACAAAAAATCGAATACCATTGGGATTGTTGTTCCATTGATCAACCGTTACTTCTTTTCATCGGTAATCAGCGGGGCTGAAGATATTGCTTATAAAGCCGGATTCACCGTGGTCATTTCACAATCGAACGACCTTGCTTCCAAAGAAATTAACATTGTTCAATCCATGTTTTCGAACCGGGTTGACGGTCTGATTATTTCAATTGCCATGCAGGCCAGCACTTTCGAGCATTTGAAACTTTTCAGGAAAAAGAATATTCCACTGGTATTTTTCGATCGCGCTGTGCCCGAAATTGAAACCGATAAAATTGTAGTTGATGATTTTGCCGGCGGATTCCGGGTTACCCAACATTTAATTGATCAGGGATATCAGCGGATTGGACATTTAGCCGGTCCACAAAACCTCATAATCTATCGTGACCGAAAAAACGGGTACATAGAAGCGCTCCGGAAAAATGGAATTGACTACGACGACAAATTGATTATTTATAATAGACTTACCAGCGATGAAGGTGTAACTGCCACTCAACAACTGATGAGCCTGTCCAATCCTCCGGATGCCATTTTCTGCGGAAATGACACGACGGCTCTCAGCGCCATGATTTACCTTCGGAATAGGGGAATCAGAATTCCTGAAGATGTTGGAATTGTTGGATTTAGTAACGAACCATTTTCGAAAGTCGTTTCGCCATCCATTTCAACCATCTCCCAGCCTGGTTTCGAGATGGGGCAAAAAGCCGCCGAACTGATTATCCGAAAAATAGAAAACAAAGAGCGGACTTACCAAACCATCGTTCTGCCTACCGAATTGATTGTCAGGGAATCTTCAACTAGAAAATAGTCCGAAGACCGGAGTCAGAAGACCGGAGACCAGAGACAGAAGTGCCGCTCCATGAGTAGCGAAGCGCATCATCAGGACATTCTGGAATTTGAAACCTGGAATTTGGAACTCTAAATCTAACGTATCCTGTCGATTGATCGTATCAGCGCTTCGTCTTTTTTGATGCCACGAATGGCCAGATAATCGAGAATTATGGCAACCACCGGAAAAACCGCACCCATTTTAAAGCTGATTTTTGATCCGCTAAATGAAAAGTATGTAAAGTAGTAAAACATACCAACGACACCTATTAATAACAGGATGGCAAAAACGATCACTCTTATTTGTCTGGTTCTATTTCTGAAACTTAAAATGGCATAGCCATGCAATGCCAAACCCGTTCCGGTCAAAATAGATAGTAATGTTCCGCTCTTCTTTAAAACTCCATCCAGTAATACCCCCTTCATATTGAACTGATAAATTACACCATTTGATAAAATCTCTGCAAATGGCAATACAATTAAAATAGCAATCAGAATAGCTGAAATCAGCAGGTATAAAGTTTGAATACGTTGTATCATGATTATAAAATTTTTTGTAAAAATAAGTTTTTTTCAAGGCTTTGACTTTTTGCCAGGTTTTTTTTTAGTTCTCTTCTAGGCATTGAAAATGCGATGAAATAACTGATTCATTCTAAGGTTCATCTATTTTATTTTATAAATTTGAACAGACAACTTTACCGCAATTCCCTGAATGACTAGATTTACCCGTGTATTAACCAAGACTATCCTGATAATCAGTTTAATTACGGGGTGGTGCAATAGGTTGCAGGCACAGGATGTCTATTTCTCCCAATTTTTCATGAACCCTGTTTATTTGAACCCTGCCTATGCAGGAACGATGAAAGTTCCGCGCACTGGTGTACAATACCGCAATCAATGGCCGGGAATGGATAAAGCTTACACCACTTATTTTGCGTCGTTTGATACCTATCTGCCTCAAATAACCAGCGGAATAGGTTTTTTGCTTTACAACGATGTTCAGGGGGATGGGATTTATACTGAAAAATGCTTTAAAATTGCCTACTCGAAAGAAATCAGGATCAATCGCGAATGGACGATGTACGGAAGCCTGACTGCCGGAGCTCAGCTTAATTCGCTCAATTTTAACCGCTTAATTTTTGCTGACGGACTTGATCCTATTTATGGACAACATCAACCAACTGCCGAAACGGTTCCTGATAACAATAACCGAATTTTTCCTGATTTTGGGGCAGGCCTTTTGATATTCAACGACAAGTATTTTTTCGGAATTGCAGGCGATCACCTTCATGAGCCTGATCAATCCATATACGCCGGTTATTCGCAGGTTCTTCACCGGAAATACACCATGCACCTTGAAATCAATCTTCCCTGGTACAAGCCCGGCCACCTGCGGAAATACTGTACATTCAATCCGAATTTTATCCTTCAGGCGCAAGGAACCGAACAAAACATCACTTACGGATTATATGCGAACCGAAAAGGTTTTTCGCTTGGATTATGGAACAGGCTAACTACCCGGAAAAGCGCTGATTGCATTGTAATGGCCGGGTACGTGGGCAGACAACTGAAAACAGCAATCACTTACGATTTGAACCTGAAAGGAGTTGGCCTTCGCTCGCATGGGGCGGTTGAAATTTCGATTTCATATTTATTGAAGGATCCGGGAAAGAAAAGCATCTTCCCGTTCTATGAAATTCCGGGCGAATGGGATATACGATGAAGAGTTTCTACCTCACCAGCATTACTGTTCCTTTTTGCAAATGCCCGTATCCCTGTATGTCGAAGTATTGTACAATCCAAACATAAATTCCAGGTTCAGCTTTTGAATTTTCAGGCATAGAGCCGTTCCAGCCATTCTCAGGATTTCTCGTTGCGAATACGGTTGAGCCAACCCTGTTAAATATTTCGAATTTATATTTCTCCGGATCAATTCCTTCACGAATGGGGAGGAAAATCCGGTTTTCAGGAATATCGCTGTCGGGCCTGAACGCATTGGGGACAAAGAAAGTAAACGGAATAATTTTCACCATTGAACTGATCGTATCCGTGCATCCAAAATCAGAATACGCCTGTAAAATAACCTGATATTCTCCAATATCGGCATATTTGTGTCCCGGACTCATTTCTTCACTCGAAGTCCCATCTCCAAAATCCCAATAAAATTTCACAGCGCCTTCCGATTGGTTTGAGAATGAAATATCGGGATGTTCAAGGGTAGCCACTTTGTAATTCTGATCAAATTTCGGGATGGGCAAGGGATAGACGTGAATAAAATTCTTTTTGGTCAAAATATCGGAACAACCTGTTAATGCTGAAAAAACCTCCAAAGTTACCGCATAGTAGCCTGCCTGCTGAAACAGGTGGTTCAGCGAATCACCTTCCACCTGAGACAAAGAATCAACACTCCATTTAAACTGCAGGTTCGGATCTTTGGGTATTGATCTCAGTACAACCGGAACCGGCTGACAGATTTCATTTTCACTGGCTTCAAAATCAAAATTCGGTTTACGTTTGATCAAAACCTTCAAGGTATCGCACGAACAGCCATTTTCCTCAACCATAAACCCTACTTCCGAAATTTCATCGGTTAGCAGGTAACTGGCTTTAGTATTTTCGTCTGAAAGCAGTTGATTGCCCTTTGCAAACCATTGGCAATTTGAATATTCTTTACTATTGAGGTATTCGAAATGGGCTGTATCCTCGTAACAAAACTCCGGATCGGCAGAAATGACCGCTTTCGGAGTGGGGAAAATCTGAATCATGTCAGGCTCAACCGAACCGTTCCGGCAACCATCAATCACATTGGTGACCAGCAACGAAACATCATATTTACCGGTATCGCGGTAACAATGAACCGGATTTTGAAGCTTCGAAACTGCCCCATCTCCAAAGGTCCAATGGTAAACGACCGAATCCATGATAGCCACTTCGCTCCTGAACTGCACACACAATGAATCACATCCATGCACATCCTCTGCCCAATACCTGAATTTCGGATCAACCCCTATCGTTTTTGAAGTCTCCGGACTGGTGCATCCGTTTTCTTCGACCACCAGCCTGATTGTACGGTCTCGTCTATTTGCACCAATGGAAACTTTGAAGTGATTCGGGGCAATCGTATCCAAAACCATCAAGCCGCCAAAATCCCAGTTAAATTTAGCAGTTGGGCCGCTCTTGCCGGTGTATTTGAAAATTCGTGTATATGAACTACACTTGTCAACGGGCACTTGTGTTACTTCCTCAAACTTTGATTCCGGGATTTCATAAAAGCCGACCTTAATCGAGTCGCTGTCGGAACATCCATCCTTTGTGGTTAGCACATACTTGATGGTATATAATCCGGGAATTGCTGCCGTTAATTTAGCTCCCAGCGGTCCTGAATTGGAAATAGTTACTCCGGCAGGAGCCGATGTCCATTTAGCTGCCCCTGCATAATTCCACAGTAAGGTATCGGCATGGGTAACGTCAACTTTAAGTTCTGAAGTAAAAACGCCGCAATGATGTATTTCTCCCTTTATTTTCACTTCAGGGACATCGAAAACATCCACGTGCACGGTATCCGAAGCCTCACAGTCAAATTCATTGGTTCCGGTAACCATATAATCGCCGGTTTTATCCACCCTGAATTTTTCGCCCGTTGATCCATCCTGCCATTTATAAGATTTGAAACCACTGGTTGCCATAAGTATTATTTTACCCGGACCACACGAACTGGTGTCGTTGCCCAAAAACATTTTCGGATCATTTATCCTGATATATAAACTGTCTGATCGTTGGCATCCCCTTCCGGTAACAGCCACAACCGAATGCCATCCCTCTTTGGATGCCATGATGAAGGATGTCGTATCTTTGGTACTCCATCGGTAGGTTTCAAAATATTCACCGGCATCCAGTTTCACCTCAGTTCCCTGGCACACAACAAGTGTATCGGCAATATCAAAACTCCCTCCCAAATCGAGTTGAATATCCAGGTTAAAGCCCACCCCATAACCATAAGATTCGGTACTTCCCCTATCGCCAAAACCATAGATAAAGGCCAGAAAGCCACCTTTATCGGATGTATTCTGCAACTGGTGAGTACCTTTGCTTGTGGGTACCTGTGCGTAGGAGTACCCCCCCTTCGGAAATGGCATGAAGGATGTACTGATATTTACACCGTCCAAGTACATCGCAGATACATCCTTCGTTTCGGTAATCACATTTACGTAAAAAATATCCCTGATCAGATCTGACCCATAAGCTTCGAAGGTCACATCACTTATCTTCTGAACTACCGGACTTAAAATGATCATGAACGGATCCCCTACTCCGTTGTTTGCATCAGCATTTTGCGACCGGCAAAACTGGGCAAGCAAAACCTTACGGTTTGAAATGATCCGGCAGGCCTGATCACTTCTCAGTTCAAATTCGTAGAATCCGCCACGGGCCAGTGTTACAACTGTACCGGTTCCTTCAATCCTGATTGTTGTATTGTTTTCGGCTGCCAAAATACGGTAAGTATCTTTTAAACGTGATTTAAGCGGAACCACGTAAAACTCTTTTCCCCAGGTGCTGGTTGGCGGCATTTGCTCGTAAAGATGATCATAGGAGGAACCAATAAATCCGGTAACAGGTATGGTTACAGCTTTTGCACCTGAAAAGAATGCGATGGGTTTATTCGCTGAAACGTAACTTCCGGTCAGGTCTTCTATTCCTAAAGGATCCGTATTTCCCGCCTGTACCTGATAAGACTGCCCCTTGTTTAAAGTGACGGTAAACGGAAGATTGGCCAGTTTACCTTTATCGGTATTTCGGGTTGGAGTTATTTTTACTGTGGTATTATCTTCACTTGCTACCACTAAAAATTCACTGTTCGATTCGTTGCTGTTGGTATAACGGGGAGAATAACACATGGCAAAATATTCTTGTCCAAGCGATTCAGTAGGATAGATTACGGCGACATCCGATGATCGTGTCCGGTAATTTAAGGCATAAACATTTACCGGATTGTCTGAACGCAGATGAATACCTTTGTTTTCAATGCTTTCCGAGCCCTGTGCTTCCAGCAGACTGTAGTTAATCGGAACAATTACGGATTTATTGGCGAGTACGGTATAACTTCCTATGGGGGTTTCGCCCTGACCATAAGTAACCGTAAAATTTGCTCCAACCCTTGAAGTTACTGTTACCTCGGTATAATGGGTATTCCCGGTATTCCTGTTTTGCATCAGGCCAAACCAAAAATCTGTTCCTTCGGTTGAATAATGACACGGATCAACCACCAACGGATCGCCTGCCACCGAAAACAATGGTAACAGACCGAACAAAACTATTATCGCTGATGCAATTTTTATCCTCATCATTTTATTTCGGAAACATTTTTTAATTTTATTTCAATGCTCAACTTCTGAAACAATTTTGTCATTCATTGTCATTAAGTCATTGATAGTCATTTTTTGTCACCGGCATGATCGGAATAATTTATAATCATGATTCAATGTCGTTTAGTTATGGCCGTCATTGCGACCACAAGGCACGAAGTGGGAAGCAATCCATTGAATTAAAGATTGCTTCGTTCCTCGCCATGACGAACTTTCTTAAGTTATTTTCTTAACTAAACGACATTGAATCATGATTGATTACAAATTACGCGAAGCAAATGACCACATTTTGACCTTCTAGCAACTGCGACTGAAAACTGATCACTTTTTCGCTATACTTTCACCCTCTTATTCTGCCTGGTGTACCAAATATAACCTGACACATTTTCGTAACCACAATTTTTCAATTCACGAATATACGAACGCAATTGAGATTTATAATTCTCTGATTCCATATCTCCTGATTTATAATCAACAACCACTACTTCACCTGCGTTAATCATGATGCGGTCGGGCCGCTTAATTCCATTCGGGCCGGTTAAAATATTTCGTTCATTGACCACCCTGAATGTTCCGTCGAACCACGACTTTATCTCCTGATCGTTGAGCAATGCGGTCAGTTCCGATAGTATTTGGCCGGCTTCACCCGACCCGATTTTCCCTTCCGTTTCAACCTGTTTGACTGCATTTTCCAAATCCTGTGCCGTATCAACCAGCGATAGTATTTCGTGGATCAGCTTACCTTTATTAATACCCGATTGGCGTTTGTCATCGCTACTAAAAAAATCTTCGCCGCGCCTGCGGATTTTCAGGAACTTCCTGAAATCGGCAAATTCAAATTCCGAAAGGCGCACATCTTTCATCAATTGGCTTTCCTTCTTCTGAACTTCTTCCACGACTGTGATTTCACCAAGTTCAAGCAACCCATTTTCAGGATCATAAAAATCTGCAAACTGAACCGATTCCCCTTGCTTAAGGCCAACAGTTCCCAATAAAGTTTGCTTATCAACAATCTGTTTCAGCAGGTCGCCAACCGTTTTCAATTTGCCGGAAAACGAAGCCCAAATCCACAAACCAGCTTTGGCCCGGGTGAAAACTACATACATCAGGTTTAGGTTATCAATGTAAGTGTTAAACTTTTCGGTAAAAAATTCGCGGTAAAAAATGGAATTGGCCAGGTCGTTTTTATACCTCACCGGCACCAGTTCCATCTCATTAAATGGCTCAATATCTGGCTTGCACCAAAGTAACGGAGCCTTTTCAGGTAACGACGACGGCTCAACAGACCAATCGAAAAACGGTACAAAAACATGGGTAAACTCCAGTCCTTTCGATTTATGGATCGTTAATACGTTGATGGCATCAATACTATCCGATATCGGAATGGTAAACCGATCGCCATTATCATCCCACCAGTTCAGAAAGCTGGTCAGTTCCGAAGCATTGTTACGTTCGAACACCGAAATCTGATCAACAAAAGCCTGCAAATAAGCCAACTCGTCGGTCAGACTGAACAAATTAAATTTCTCGCAAATGCTGTAAATGATCTCCAGAATAGGTTTCCCGGTAATCAATTCCTGAAATTCCTTGCCCGCGACAAATTGCATCAACGAAAGTTCGGAGTTCGGAGTTTGAAGTTCGAAGTCTGAAGTCCAAAGTTCAAAGTTTAAAGTTTCGGGGTTGCGGGTTGCGGGTTGCGGGTTTCAGGTTTCGGGTTAACCTTCGGACTTCGCTCTGTCGCCTCCAGTATCCCGTCTTCGGCCTTCCGACTTCGGTCTTCTGACTTCTGACTTCGGTCTTCCGACTCCCCATGCACTTTTAGTCTCGGATAAATCTTCCGGTAATACAGAAAATTCACTTCCGCTTTCACCACCTGATCATCCGGATTCAGGAAGCTTGTAAGCAACGAAACCACAAAGCCAATTACTACTGAATTAGCGATATATAGCGATTCTCCGGAAAGAATATCAAAATTATAGTTGCGGTTCTCGGGCAGGCCTTTCTGTTCCAGGAACAGATCCGCAATCAGACTGGCTTCCTTTTTAAAGCGGACTAAAATCGCCATTTCAATCGCTTTCACGCCTTTATCCTGAAGTGATTTTACCGATTCCACCAACTCTGAAAGTATCAGTTTTTCGTTTTCGCCGGCAATTTCTTCCTTCGATTCCAGAAGCCGTACCCGGACATATCCCAAACCGGCCACATCTTTATTTGAAATCTCCTGAACGCTGTCGGCATATACCTCCGGAATAGTGATCTGTACCGGATTTTCGGCTATTCCGGCCTCTGATAGTTCACCTTCGATATGTTGCTGAAGGATTTCGGGCGCCAGTCTGAAAACCGTATTGTTGAAACAAATGACCTTGCCGTGACTGCGCCAGTTGCTGATCAAAACCTCATTCTGAAGACCAAAAGCAGGAAAGCTATCGCCCAGCTTGCCCGCAAGCAAACGCCAGTCGCCGCTGCGCCAGCGGTAAATGGCCTGTTTCACGTCGCCCACCACCATGCTCAGGTTATCTTCCGAAAGTGAGTTCCCTATCAGAGGGCGAAAATTATTCCATTGCAAACCAGAGGTATCCTGAAATTCGTCAATCATAAAATGCGAATATACCGAGCCCGTTTTTTCATATACGAAAGGCGTTTCGGAATCGGCAATCACATTTTTCAGCAAATGCCCCGAATCGGAAATCAGCACTATTCCTTTTTCGCGGCAAAGGTCTTTCACAGTCTTGCGCAAATCAACCAGGATACCCAATGTATAAAGCTGGTTAATGATCAGTTTTGCCGTAATGTAATTGCGCGACTGGGTTTCGACCAGTTGCACGGCTTCCTGCATTTTAGGCATCAGCTTACTTTGTGCCACTCCTTCCAAATGCGACTTTTGCGGTTCTTTGGTCGAAGCGGTCACCCAGGCCGACAGTTCGGTGGTTGATTTGATCGTGGTTATATTCAGAACAAATTTTAAATCTTTCATTTTCTGAAAGCCTGCGGCAGGACCACTTCCCTTCGATTTAAAATCTTCAGCCGAAAGGCCTTCCGTTGCTAAAATGTTCAAGCCCTCCTGCCCCAGTGATTTCAGTTTATTTTCGTACAGAACAATTATTTTGCTGAGTTTTCCGCGGTATTCGCGCAGAAACGTGCGGTCGTTCAGTTTTTCGTACAACGCTTCGTTCAGCGATTTAAATGTTTCGTTGTAAATCTCGCTTCCCAAACGGACGATGTCCTTTTTCAGGTTCCAGCCTTTGCCTTCGCGAATTTTGTCGGAAGCAAACGCATCGAGCCATTCCAACAGTTTCGGATCGTCCTCCACCGACTGGATCAAACGGTCGGTCGCTTCTTCCAGAATGCTTTTTTCGTCGAGTTCCACATTATAGGCTGCGTTGATTCCCAGTTCACGGTTAAATGCCTTGATGACGCGCTGAAAAAAGCTATCAATGGTGCTGATCGAAAAGCGCGAATAATCGTGCAGAATCCGTTTCAAAACCAGTTGTGCCTGACGTTGCACCTGCATAGGCTGCCAGCCCAGTTCGCGGGTCAAAACATCCATATAGACCGAATCGCGACCTTTGGCCAACCGGTGCAGTTCGCCAATAATGCGCGACTTCATTTCGGCAGTGGCCTTGTTGGTAAAGGTTACTGCCAGGATGTGCCGGTAATTAGATTCGTTGGTCAGCGCCAGTTTCATGTATTCGATGGCCAGCCGAAAGGTTTTTCCGGAGCCCGCAGAAGCTTTATATACTTTGAGTTGCGACATAAGTTTAAAAAACTAAAAGTAAGCATATCTGCAATACAGTAAACACGGTTAGGTTTGGAGAAATGAAAAATTGCTGAAAAGTATAGGGAAAGAATTGGTTTTGAATTGGTTTTCATATAAAAAAAGGTTGTAACTTTAGAAGAATAAAGACTGGCAAGCTGTCAGGCCTATATGTCCGATTTATAATGAACAGGCCTGATAAAATCAGACCTATATACAAGTTATCGGTCATGCAAGAAAGAAAACACAACCATTAAACAATTAAACAATAAAATAAAATGCCAGCTTTTAATGAACAAACTTTAGATAGTTGGAGAAAACCTGCAAGCGAAAACGAAGAGCAGAAAATATCCAATGCAATATCTATGATAAAAGATGCAATCAAAAATCATTCTATATTAAAAACAAAAGACATTGAATTTGTTATACAGGGTTCATACAGTAATAACACAAACGTTAGATTGGACAGTGACATTGATGTAACTGCCATGCTTAAAGACACTTTTTACAGCGAATATAGAGAGGGGGCTACAAGAGAAAATTATGGATTCACGGAAGGCACAAACAACTTTAATGAATATAGGGCTTTTATCATTGAAGCTATGCAAAATAAATTTGGCAAAGACAATATAAGGTCAGGTGGAAAAGCTATCTTCATTAAATCAAACACTTATAGAGTCCATGCAGACGTGGTTCCAGCATTTCAATTTCGTAATTATCATTATGAAACAAAAAATAATGCTGATGATTTTATTGAAGGCATCAAATTCTTTTCTACTGATTCAAAGGAAATAATCAATTATCCCAAAATTCATCTAAAAAATGGTATTACAAAAAACGACAACACGTTACGAAGATTTAAGAGGACTGTCCGTCTTTATAAAAGAATTAAAAATAAAATGATTGAAGCCAAACTTCCAGTTTCGGGTAACATCCGTTCATTTTTACTCGAGAGTTTGCTCTGGAATGTTCCAAATAGCATCTTCAATAATACAAATATTTGGAATGAAATATTAAGGGAAACAATAATTTCACTATACAATAGCACAAAAACAGATGAAGGTTGCAAGAATTGGGGCGAGGTAAGTGAACAATTTTATCTTTTCCACTCTGACAGAATTTGGAGTAGAGCAGATGTTAATTCTTTCTTAGTTCAAATGTGGAATTATCTTGAATATAAATCATGAAGAACATAAACCTCAAATATTCTCTATACCTTCTGGTTGGTATTTCGGTGCTTATATTTTTAATATTTGTCAAATTTCAGAATATTGAGTCATTTGATTTTATAAAAGGACTCAAACTAATTCCCAAAGTAGTTTCAATTGACCTTTTGCTTATTGCAGCTTTTTCTTCATACCTGTGGCGATGTAAAATATTTCATAGCTGGTTAGTCCCTTTCCCGAACCTTAACGGAACATGGAAAGGTTATATTCATACAACATGGGTTGACCCAGTAACAAATGTAAGACCCGCACCAATACCGGCAATTCTAACTATAAAACAATCCTTTTTTAAAATCAGTTGTGTTATGAGAACAGCTGAAATGACAAGCCGAAGCATCATTGCTGACTTTGTGTTAGACAAAGACAATCAAGTAAAAAAACTATCCTATACTTATGATAGCAATCCAATTGCGACAGTAAAAGAACGAAGTCCGCAGCATTTGGGAACAATGATTTTTGATATCATTGAAAAATCTAAACGCAAATTTGAAGGTGAATATTGGACTGGTAGAAAAACCACCGGACATATTGAAATGACATTTTGGAAAAAGGTTAAATTAGACCAATATCCAGAAGAATTGGGGCCTCATCCTGTAAGTGAACTTCATGGCGATAACAACAAAACAAAATAATGTGTGAACATATAAGTACTTATTCAGGGAAAGAAAAGCACGAACCGATAACATGGGCTTGCCTTCATTCCATAAGGGCTTCGTGAGACAGGCATGTTTTAATTTGAAACGGTAGAATACTATCAAAGTTTAGGAAACGGAATGAAAGGCAAGCCCAAGCACGTTATGCCCAAGTTTAAAATGAGACAATGAGACTACAACTGACTACCATATTATTCCTATTGACCCTTAATTTATGGGGACAAGCTGACCTTGGTTGTGGACTTGTTTCAATAAATTTTGACGATTAGACTGTTTTACATTTTTATGCGACAAAAACGGACACTGAACCTATAAAGACAATCGAGTTTTTCGACGACAAGTCTATTAATAGTTGGAATATTCGAGGTCTGGACAAGCAAAAAGAATGGTTAAAGCCAGAGGTGCTTTGGCTTGACTACTCTTCATTTGTTTTTATATGCAAGACACTGACAAATGATTGGTTTGAAGTAATTGTAAATAACGAGAATGGGGAAAGCTTATGGCTTAAAAAAAGTGAATTAGCGAAATTCTCAAGCTGGGAGACATATTTGCTGGAGATGTTTGGTGTTGCCAGACTTTCTGACGAGAGTCAGAAGATTAGACAACAGCCAAATGACAGCTCAGAGGAAATCAAATATTCTGGACAAGATTGTTTTCAAGTCAAATCTATGAATGGAGACTGGATTGAAATTTTCACAGCTGACTATTGTGACGAAAGTTACACCGACAGTAAAACAAAAATAGAATCAGGTTGGATAAAATGGAGACAAGGAAACAAATTAATAATAGAATACTATATAACGGATTGACCAGAAAACCTGGGCATAACAGCAAGCTACCCGAAAGCCGGGGGTTTCAGCTTCGTTGACAGGAAATTAGTATTTTGAAAAGCAGCACTTCGTAGGTAGTTCATCGGGTAAAATCCCGGCCTGCGGATAGCTGCGGAACGTTATAGGGCATTATGAGTTCGCGTCGATGATGAAAAACATAAATTGTATTCACAACATAAAAAATTAGCATGAAAAACCTTTTTGTGACAAGTTTGCTTTTTCTTAATTTGATTGCTTTTTCTTTTTCACAGTCAAACAGTAATTCTAAACCCTTCATATTGAAAGGGAAAATACTTGGCGAGGATTCTGGACGTATTGTCTTACAATATTATGCGGAAAAAAATAAATGGATTCGGGATACGGTTTCAATAAAAGACGGGGAGTTTATCTTTAAGGGAAATATTATTCATCCAATCAAGGCTAAAATTGGCGGTAGTGATGTTCTAAACACGGCTACAATCTATTTGGAACCAAGCGATATGACCATTATCCTCACCAAAGATAAATTTGCTGAGTTAAAAATGACAGGGTCGAAAACGGATCAAGAAGCGAAAGAATTGGATCGTCTGGAGGAACCAATAAATAATCGTAACAAACTATTGTACACTCAAAATATGTCCATACTCGATAGCATTGAAAAGACAAAAGATAAGGCGATATTGGATAAATTGAATAGAAAATATAATGAAATTGATCAGTTGCGTACACAATTAAGAAAACCAATAAATGATATTGCGATTAATTTTGTCGTTACTCATCCAAAATCATTTTTGACCCCTTATGTTTTGCTTGATATAGAAAAAAACGAATTTATTTCTCTTGATTCTTTAAAATCGGTATTCAACAAGTTAGATATAACGATTCAGAACAGCATCTATGGTCAAGAAATAAAGAAAGATATTACAAAAAAAATAAATAGTAGTGTAGGTGCTACCGCTCCTGACTTTAAAGCGATTGATATTCTTACCATGCAACCGGTAACCTATTCTCAATTTAAAGGGGAAAATGTTGTTTTAATCGATTTTTGGGCGAGTTGGTGCGTTCATTGCAGAGAGGGATTTCCTCATTTAAAGAGTTTATACAAAAAGTATCATTCGAAAGGATTCGAAATAGTAGCAGTCTCGCTAGATAGGACAAAAATTGCATGGCTATCTGCTATAAAACAAGACAGTTCAGAAATCTGGCACCACATCCCTGTTGCAGAAAGATATGCTGATGGCCCGTCTTATCTTACCAAAGATGATATTTATGAAAATTACTTTGTACAAGCCATACCGTTACAACTGTTAATTGACAAAGACGGTAAAATAATTGGACGATGGGTCGGCAATAGTAAAGAAAAAGAAAAAGAGCTTGACAAGAAAATAGCAAACTTATTTAAGAAAAACTAAATAACGCCCTATGACAGCAACTAGCCCTAAGCCGGGTTTTGTCGCCCGCCCGACAGGAAAGTGTATATTTGAGCGGCAGAACCACGCGGCAACTTCGCAGGTAATCTCCCGGCCTAGGGCTAGCTGCGGCACGTTACCGCCAAGTGTATTGGCGCCGTACATAACAGAAACAGTTACTTAAGGACAGAAAAATTATAAACGAAATAATGAACAGCCGACGCACAAAACAGCACATTTTCAAACTGCGCAAACCGACACACAACCGAAGTCTGCAAAAGAGCTGTTTTCTTGCCGACTCAAACAATTGATATCCTCATTATGACCCAGAAAATTGGAAGAAATGACCCATGTCAATGTGGTAGTGGGAAAAAATATAAGAATTGTTGTATTGATTCAAATAAAGATTTTGATTTTACACCCAAGTTGAGTGCAAAGAAGAAAAAAACATTTGAATTTATTGAGTCAAATAATTCTACCCCATTATTAGATTTTATAATTGGACTTCAATTACAACCAAATAATCACGGAAAAAATATAAGAATTGAAAAATTAGCAACGCATATTGTCACAAACTTAAATAATAAACAAGATGGTGATTTGAAATCGTTTAAGAAACACCTTGATGATGAGTTTAATTATGATATGATGGAAGATTTACCAGAAAATCTTTTTTGTGAGAATGTGGTATTTTATGGAGGAAATTATACTGTTTTTTCAGGGATATACGGTTATGCTGTTGAAATATTTAAAAACCTAACTGAGACTATTTTTACTCAAAAAAACAACTTGCCTGACAAATTTAAAAATCATGTTTACAGTGGAATAACGCTAATCCTAGAATTAGGTGAAATACTATCAAAAAAATATAATGTCGGGGGTTTCATCCAAGGTACAGAAGGTGATTCAAAGTTTGATTATTCTTTTGATGTATTAGATACATCATTCAGTTACGATGATATTTATAAAATTTGCTTAAATCATAATATTGACCCAGAGATAATTAAGGACTTTATAATCTCACCAAATGATACTAGATTTTCAAATGATGACCCAGACTTAAATCCGTTACTATATTCTCCAATTGTCCTTTTTGAAAATAAGTTCTACTTTGCTTTAGTTTCCAATCAAGTAAATGCTTTGAATGAATTTATTATACGATTAAGTAATGAGTATAAATGCAATAAAGAATTGGTTGAACTTTATCATTCTAGGCTGTGGCGTGAACACTGGGGGGCATGCGATAAAATGGGATGGCAATTAACTGATATTAAGATTCCAGAAAACACCCAACCAAATAGTCTGAAGGAAAGAATTTTTCAATTTGACACTAATCGAATAGCTTATACTTGTTATTTGCATAATGACCGTATTGAGGATAAATTTCATGCAAGTCCTTCAATGGGCATTGACTTTGACATAAATCAGAGAACGAAAGACGTTATTTCGGAACTTAAAAAAGACCCAACATTTAAGGATTACAAATTTTTCACATTAATTACTTATGAAAATATGGGGCGTACTATGTTCTTAATGCTTGAAGGACCTCAAGATAACGAACTGCGCCTAACCATTCCAATTCATCAATTTATTTTATTATGCGCATCGGAAGAATGGCACAATTTAAGTCTGTGGAAATTTGCTAAGTCTTATGAAATGTTTTCAAAAACTACACAAACGACTTTAACAGATACTTTAGACATATATTCAATATATAAATTAAAAGATGACAGCTTTTATTTTGGAGATGATGCTAGACCGAATTTATTAACAGTTGTTCCTGGTGATGGAAGTAGATTAATAAAAGACGCAAAAATAGAGAAAGACAATCATGGCATTCTAGCAGAGGTTGATGGAAGAAAAGCATATATTCCATCTGAGAGATACGCAGATTATGCTCCTTTATACAAACCATTGTACAGTTTTGAAAATTATTCAATTTGTTTAAAGGCTTTTGATTTCCCTATATGGATAGTTAATCGCCAAGTCGAGAATAAGAAAATGGCTATTAAAGTTCGAAATTTTGCAGAGGCAATAGCATTCTGGCTTTACAAACTTAGTCCTCAAATATCAGCATCATTTAATTCTAACATTTCAGACTCTTTTGAAATTAACATCATACTTGAAAAGGCACTTTTTGAAGATAAACAAACAAAGGACATAGTCGAAAATTCAGAGGATAAACAATATAGTTTTAATTTAAATGGGAGTAGTTTAGAGATTAATATCCCATTTTCTAGGATTAAAACATTTATTGGCAACTCAAATTCTGGTGAAAGGGAGTTGATGAGAGCTTTATTATCAGCATTTAATCTTGTAAATGGAATAAATTTTTCTCCAGAATACATAAATCAGAGTATTGATAACTCTATACCCTTAGGTAATGCAAAAATGATTCTTTTATCTGATAGTCAAAATGATCCACTGATTGACAATAGATGGTTAATTAAACCTTTCTATATAAGCAATTCAGAGATAGAAAGAATATTAGATGAAATTCCTTCATTAATTGAAAAAACAAAAAAAATACCTGTTACAATTGAAAAAGAAGAAGACAAAAAAGAACTTTTCAATACTTCAACTCAAATATTATTAAGAGCATTAGCTGAAGAAATTAAAGTCTTTGAGTTTGAGTATTTATTAGACTCACTAGTTAAACTGCATGAATCTTTAGTATGGAAAAGAGAGCACAATAAAACAATTATCCCAGCACAAATATTGTGCTTTGGTGATTTGGAAGCCAAACTAAAAGAAATTCAAGAGGATGAGAATAATCTTGTACAAACATCATTAGCAACAAGATGCTTAATCGAATATATTGCAGCCCAACCTCCTAGAGGTTCGGTAAAAGCAAGTTTTGATGATATCGATAGACTATTGGTATTAATGCATGAAATAGCTAATTATGGTTTTCTGAGCGATGCCGTTCACTTTAAACTTGCTAATCCCACAATTGGAAAATTAAAATCTGGTAGAATTGGTATTTCTAGAGAATTCTTTGATGAAAAACTAAAACCATTTTCCGAAGCCCATACGAAGGAAGAAGTTGATGGATATATTGAAAGTTTTGAAAACAGATTTGAAATCTCAAATTATTCGGAGAGAAGTGAAGACGAAAGAACGACTGAAGATAAGGAGCTATCAAGAATTGATGATGCATTTCTCGCAGATTGGGGAATTGGCTATCTAAACATTTATAAATTTTGTTTTTCTTGCTTCATGTTATGTATTGAAAGTGAAAGTTCAGCAATTTCAATGGAAGAAAATGAATTAATAAAAAAATTAGTTGATGAATTTAAACTTCCAGAAGATGAAGTAATTGCAGGTATTGGACGTTTCTCAATATCTAAAAGAACTGATTATCTAAAAGCACCTGAGGGTTACAATGACAATGAAGTCTTCCCTTGGAAATATAATCGTGAATTCAGTTTTGCTCGAAGATTCATTATTAAATATAAAAATGAAAAGGGTGAATCAATATTGACATGGGGTTTCAGGAACGCCATTTCTGCTCAAAAACAACTTGGGCACTTATTGCATGAGGGAAAACTTACTAACGGGGGGAAGAATATTGAAAAATTACTAGGAACTTTTCGAGAAAGAAAAGGGAAAGAATATCGCAACAAAGTAAAAGACTGGCTTAAGCAGAATAAGAATCTAAATGTAATAGATTATGAAGTTGATATTTCTCCTAATGGTCATTTAAAAGCAGATAAAAGGTATGGTGATGTTGACATCTTAGTGCATGATACCAAAACAAATATTGTTTGGAGTCTTGAATGTAAAGACACTAATAAGGCTAAAAACATTCATGAAATGAAGAAAGAAATGGACAATTACCTTGGTCGTGAAGGTGGAGAAGGAATGATAAAAAAGCATATTGAAAGACATAATTGGTTAGATAACAATAAGGATAAGATATGTGCATTCTTGAAAATCAATGAGCAAATTACCGTAGTTTCATATATGTTGACTTCTGAAGTCATACCAACTACATATATTAAAGCGGAAGAATTATTAATGCCAATAATTGCCTTCCCTGATTTGAAAAGAGAAGGAATACAATTGTTATATCCAGCGCACTAAGCCATGCACATTAAGCAAACACACAAATCAACAGCACGACCAAATTTGCTTAAAGAGCATGTCTTTGCCAACACACGTAAGACAGAAAAAGTGTTGCAAATTGTAAGCAAAATGACTGAAAACAAAGAACACCTGGCCGTAACAGCGGCTATAACAAATGGCGGGTTCTGGAGTATATTTGAACAGCGCAACACGCACCGGCATTTGTACTCGTTGACAGCGGAGAGCCACGCACCCCGCCACTTGTCATAGCCGCGGAACGTTATGTGCTATTTTAAAGGAGACAGACACAAATGAAACTGACATTATTATTCATTGTACTTTTTGTATTCCAGAGTGCATTTGGACAGTTTGGAATTATTCATGACAATGACGGTTTTGTATTCATTCGTAAAGCGGCTATTAGCAGTAATAACATTGTTGACACGCTTTCTAATGGACAAGTTGTCTATTGTTTATGGCCAGAAAAGGACTATTATAAGGTAGATTACGAGGCTGACCAGAAGCTATATAGTGGATATGTACATAAATCAAGGATACAATTTATATCTAAATTTGACAGTTTGCAGACACTAGAACAAACAAGTAAAAGAGTAATTTTTCAAAAAGACTCGCTAAAAGTAACTTTAAACCAAATTCCGTTTTTAGTAAAAAACAATAAATTGGAATATGGAAAAGGAGATCAATCTAGCTTTCTTGACAAAATTAATGGTAAAGAATTCTGGGGGGAAGACGGTGGAATACCTAAAACTCAATATGGACAAGTATCTATTTTATGGAGAGATAAGAAAATTGATCTGCCAAAAGAAAGTATAGAGGATTTATTTAACCCGAATTTTGAACATAGATATACAACTGTGAATTTTGACAAAGAAATTAATACAATGTACATTATCGGACAAAACAGCGATGGAGCGGGAGGATATGCAGTTCTCTGGATCATTGAAAATGGAAAATACAAAGGTAGATTCGTTACACATGGATTTTAGAAAAACAGCACATAGCAGCTAGCCCTAAGCAGGGTTTTGGTACCCGCACGAAAGGAAAGTACATATTTGAGCGGCGAACCACGCGGCAACTTCGGAGGTAATCTCCCGGCCTAGAGCTAGCTGCGGCACGTTATGTGCTATTATAGAAAACACACCATAAACTAAAACATAAACGAATAAACCGAAAACCGTAGTAATAAATTTGATAACCAAAATTTTTAATAATGAAAAACACAACACTTTTTATTTCAGTTTTTTTATTATCAGTAAACTTTACTTTAGGACAATCTACTAAAATTGATACTACACATACATTTCAGACTAATAGTCTAGCATTAAATCTAGATGGAGCAAGACACGCTTATCACCCAAACAATGAAGGTTTATTACACAACCTAAATGGAGGAATTACAAAAGAAGAAGCTACAACAAATAGGTTTACAAAAAATCGAGGTTACGGAATTGCAAAAAAGAAAATAACAAACAGTGAGTTATATGAAGGCTATATTCAGCCTGATGGCTACTTTGTATCACAGACTACACCATACTATAAAGACAAACCTGAAAGTAGTTCTGAACGTTATGCAGATGCTGAAACAATCCCATACATTACCTTGAGTCCAGCTTGGAAAGCAAAAGGAATTAAAAATTGTGACCTAGCTTATGTTGTAAATTTGGATAACGGCAAGAATAGTGCAGCGATTTTTACTGACTATAGGGGGAATGACAAAAATCTAGAAATCTCACTTGCACTTGCACAGTTACTTGAAATTCCAGTAACAACAAAAAAAAGTAGCTCTTACGACAACAAGAAAACAGTTACAAGATATGTAGGCATTAGTAACAAGAATCTCAAAATATATTATTTTATCAATAGTGGAGACGGAAATGGGAAAACTGCTGAAGAAATTAAACATATTGGAGTCAAGTTAATGGGACTAAAATAATTAACAGCACACAACAGCAGTTTGGCAAAATGGCGGGTTTAGTGCTATATTCAACGGCAGTTCTTCGATTGAACTTTTGTGCAAAACTGAACATTTGTGCTTCGATTTCCGCCACTTCGCCAAGCTGCAAAACGTTACCGCATAGATTTTGAAAATTAAGATTACTTAAGTAAAAAATATTTAACTATGGAAAAAGGAAAATATGCTAATCTTACCGCCAAACAACTTCAGAAAAGAAAAAAGTATGCATCCATACTTTTAGTGATCTTAATTGCTGCTGTAGTATTAGATGGAACAGTACTAATCTATAATTTAGTAATTGGAAATGGCTTCATTAATACACTTTTTGTTCCTATTGCTGCTTGCATTGTGATATTTATACCAATTTATATGGGTAAAAAGAAAATCGAAGGAGAACTTAAAAATAGAGAAGACAACTAAAATAAAAATAAAGTTACCGATCCCTTATTGATTGTTTTCGAAGTAATAAAAAGCTGATTACTACACGGTATAATCGAGTAGACGGCTCCGCCAGTAGTTAGCTGACGGAGTGTGCCTTTCACCCCGTTCTGCCTCGTTTATAACTTAAATTGTTGGTTTTGAGTTTTTGACTCAAGCAAGGAAGAACTGCTTTTGTAGACTTCGACAACGGCTCAGCCGAAAGCTCAGGTAGCGGGATGCGGGGAGTTTCACCTTGTAAAAACAATGCCTTTTCTTTACTTTGCAATGAACAAACGTTGTCCAATGCGCCGCTCCCTGAGTAGCCCCGGGTATTCGGGGTATCGAAGGGAGCATTGATCAAAAGACAGACCCTGACTTATTTTCTTTATCGCCCACTCATACAGTTTTTAGATTTGGATGTATCCTAAATTTGATATATTTGCAAACCAAGACTTAAATCAATCGTGATAAGATCAATACCCAACTTATGAAGAAGATTATAACATTTCTTAGTAGCGCTGCATTTATCCTTCTATTGGCAGTTGTTACATCATGTTCGAAAACTGATATCAACAATGATGATGCGGTAATGAACGATTTACAAGGTACCTGGATTGGAAATGAAATGATAGGTACGATGTATCAGCACATCAAATTACGGATAGTTAACGATTCATTTGAGGGATGGGTACAGATATCAGACACTCAGGCCGAACCCGAATGGACTGAACTTCCGAATGAAAAAGGGTTGATTTCTTTAAGTTCAATTCAGGAGGATTCTGAAAATAATATAAAATTCCGAAAATTTGCCTTTACCTGCGATGGCCGTTGCTGCGGTGATAAATCATTAACACTTGAAACCTTATCGGGCATGCTCAGCTATGTGGACGGTAATGGATTGATACTGGGTGGTAAGTCAAAACTTATAAAAAAGGACTAGCCAAAGTTGTTGACATTGTTTTTCCTAACCGATTGAAATGAAAGGGGGTGAATATGACCACAAAATCTGCCCAAACACACATTTCAAAAATCACATTGATCACCATGCTTTTATATACTGTACTTGTCGGTGTTGCTGCCGGGCAGTCGGTTTATGTTGGCCAGGCAGGAGCCGAAGGTAAAGTATTGAGGAAGTATATTGAGTCCTCAGAGTTGAAAAAACTCGCTGATCATCCGGTTGATTCCATCTGGATTATTGATGTCAGGTCTGAAAAAGCCTATCTGAGTGGTCATATTCCCACAGCCAAATCATTTCCAGCCGGGACTATCACTAGCCGGTTAAACGAAATCCCCAAAGACCAGTATCTGATTATTTACTGCAATGTTGGAGGTCTGGCAAAAATAACATCGAAAAACCTGAAAAAAGCAGGCTATAAACGGTACATCAATTGGGGAGGCATTTCGCGTTGGGAATGGGAAAAAGAAACTCTTGTTCCAGATAAATAAGCTATTTTCTTCAGAAATGTGATCCCCTAAGTTGTCCTGTCCGTGCGAAGGTCATCAATTTCCGGCAGGTTTCTCGGGCAATTGTTTCAGCAATTCCATCCGCTTTTTATATTGATTGTCGTTTGGATTAAGGTCGCCTGCAATCATAAAATTTTCCCGGGCACTTTTAATATCATTTAAAGCCAAATAGATATCACCCAAAACAATATACTGATCGTAATTTCTGGAATTCATCTTGATGCAATCGTTTAAAAGGATCGCTTTAGCTTCATCATTTTTCCCGGATAATTGCAACAGAATGGCCTTTTTAAAGTAGAAATACCAAATCGGATTTGTTTCTAATGCACTATTAACCAAACTAATGGCTGTAGCGTAATCCTTATCTTCAGTTAAAAATTCGATTCTGAATAATTTGGGCATGATAAATTTTGGATTGGTGGCCAATGCCCGGTTAAAATAAATTTCGGAACTATATCGGTCGAGTAGCTTGTAACTTGTTTCGCCCATCAAAAAGAAAAGCACCTCGTTTGATTCTGACAACTTTTCAGCTTTTTCAAAATGCTTTTTTGCTTCAGGATATGAACCAATTAAATACGAATCGTACCCTTTTTGCACCACATCCCAATAGCTTTCGTTAGTTAGTGAATCAATGCTTGCCAAAGAGATAGTTAAATCCAGATTTGCAAGCATGTCCCTATCGGTAACAGTCGTCAGGCATTCGTTAATCAGCCTGATGAATTTCGTTTTATCCTTCTTAACCAACGAATCATAAGCCCTTAAAACAGTATAATATGGTTGTGTTTCGGATGATTTATTTTTTGCATAGTTAATCATTACGGAATCCCGGAACAGGTAGGATTGACTATGAATGTTGTCATTTAAAAGACGGCAAATGATGGTAAAATCTTCGTACCAGCCCATATCGGTCAATTCACTTTTCTGATCCGAATATTTCCTGAGTTTCGAAATATAAATGTTGTCCAGACTCTTCAAAGGCTTGATTTTGTCGACAGAAATAAGCAAGTTCGAAAGTACTTCCGTATATAATTTGAATTTGTAGTCACTGTAATTTTTTTCTTCGAAAATCCTTAACATTGATTTCCGAAAAAGCTGGCTTGCAGCAGCGAACTCCTTTGAAATCTTCACTTTCTGAGCATCAATGGTCTTCAGGAAGTTCTCCGGAATAATCCCTTCACGAGTGGTGTTCAGAAATGATTCAAGGGTGTTTAAATTATTGAGCAAGGTATCGTTTAATGAATGCAACCGGTCGAGATTTTTTTCTGTCGGCTTTTTCTGAAATCTGGTCAACCCTTTTAACAATGAATCCTTTGATTGGGTCAGATTCTGTTCAACAAGCTTATTAAGCGATTCGATTGAAGCCGGATAAAATGAAAATTCAGAAAAATTTTTGTCCGTATTCCACAATTTAATCAGGCATTTGAAGGAACCAAGCAGTTCATTTTTGTTGAGCAGCTCTTTGGACTTATCGATAATCACATTGTAAACTTTATAATTTGGCCATAGCGTTTCAGGAAAAGCTATCGGTTCCGAATCTGCTTCGTCAAATTTAAAGCGAAACATGCGTAATACGTTGATTGAATTTTTATTATAAGTAACAATTACTTTGACAATATCCTTTTCCTGATTAACGCTTTTAAGTCGTTTGACTGGTAAAACAATATTATCCTGAGCCAACTTTAATTCAGTCAGTTTGTTCTCTGCTTCATTCTTTGAGAAGGTCCAATTTTGGCCCGGAATTGGCTTCACCGTAAAGAAAATCAAATCTGACTGATTGAAAAAATCGGAATTGATCTCACTGTTTCCCAGGGAATCCGTTAATTCAATCTCCATCGACCGCCCAGTTTTATTTAAAAGACTTTTCGAAAACAACATAGTTGTTTTCTGAGCACTGACAGAAAAAAACGCCGAATTTAGAATGGCCAGAATGGTAAATATTCGAAAGTGACTCATTTTTTTGAAGTTTAAGTTTATTGAGATTTCAGGAAAAGCATGTCTGTACTAACTGAAAATACTGGCATTTCAATAAAAGTGCATGTGAATTGAAAGGGGATTCATAGCTAGGTGAATGTCAGGTTAAAACTTGGTTTATAAGGTACAATATTTTTTCAAAATATTTATTATTTGCAGGCGATTATTTTTCCTTATCCAAAACTGACCGGTTCAAACTGGTTCACCTACTGATTTCATCCTTTATTCAATAAGCTATTTGCATTCCTACCTTTACTTTTGTAGTTTTAACTTCTGACCACTAAATCAACTTATGGATATCATTCTTAAAGCTTTTCTTGGCCTGCTGTCCGCATTCTTTGGTTTTTTCTATTTCAAAGACCTCCTTTCCAAGCTGAAATTTCTTTCAGGCAAGAAATACCCTGGATTATTGGGAATCGGACTAATCACGAATTTTCTGGACACACTTGGGATTGGAAGTTTTGCGCAGCAAACCGCATTATTTAAATTTTTCAAACTGGTTGACGACCGGCTTATCCCGGGAACCATGAATGTTGGAAATACCATCCCTACCGTGGCACAAGCCTTTCTTTTTATGACGGCAGTCGAAATTGATCCGGTAACGCTGGTTTCGGCAGCGGCAGCAGCGAGCCTGGGCGCCTTACTGGGTGCGGGCGTGGTGGCACGATTGAAGCGAAACAGAATCCAACTCGGAATGGGAATCGGTTTGCTATTGGTCGGACTGGTTATTCTGGCCGGGCTTCTTGAACTTTTGCCATTAGGCGGCGAGGCCAATGGGCTGTCGGGATGGAGATTGTTGGTGATTATCGTGATGAGTTTCATTTTCGGCGCCCTGCAAACCATAGGCATCGGATTTTATGCACCCTGTATGGCCATGGTTTATGCGCTGGGAATGCATCCGTTAACAGCATTTCCGTTAATGATGACTTCGACTGCGCTCTTAATGCTGGCCGGAAGTTCACGTTTCATCAAAGAAGATGCCTATGACCGAAAAACAGCTATCGCGCTAACCATTGCAGGTACTGCAGGTGTATTTCTGGCAGCATTCGTTGTGAAATCATTGCCATTAATTATTCTGAAATGGATCGTTTGCGCGGTCGTTTTTTACACATCGGTAGTGATGTTCAGATCGGCTCGCGTAAAAATTTCCTGATCATTTTTTCTTTTTTTCAGTCGCAAATGCTTCGAAAGCCTTTATTCGGATGTAACTTTGTCTAAACTCAAAACGGTCAATCATGATTCTAAAAATCCTTTTTGTTATTGCCATCATCCTGCAATTTTTTGCAGTGGCCGTTGCCTTAAAACTTACCCGGGTAACCAAATACAATTTTTCGTGGATGCTTCTCACCCTCGGGTTTATCCTGATGGCCGTTATGCGCCTGGTGGAATTCCTGCCGTATGTAACCCCCATCAAACCTCAGGATTACCGTGAAATATTTGTTTGGGGCGGTGTAATTACATCGCTCGCTTTTGCCATTGGGGTTTTCATGATCCAGAAGATTTTTAAATACATGAAACGGGTTGAAGATTCGCGCCGCCTGACTGAAAAAATGTTTTTGAATACCATCATCCAAACTGAAGAAAAGGAGAGAAAACGGTTTGCCAAAGACCTTCACGACGGACTTGGTCCGCTGCTTTCGAGCGTAAAAATGTCGGTTTCGTCGCTGGCCCAGATGAAACACGACGAAGCTTCGCGCGAAATTGTTGAAAACACAGAACTCGTTATCAATGAAGCCATCAAGAGCCTGAAGGAAATCTCAGACAACCTGAGCCCGCATATATTGAATAACTTTGGGCTGATCAGGGCGTTGAATAACTTCACCAACAAAATCAACATCACCAAAACCATCCGTATTAACCTCGAATCTGACCTGAAAGATGAACGTTTCGACAGTAGCGTGGAAGTTGTACTTTATCGCATAGTGTGCGAGTTGATAAATAATACGATCAAACATGCCAGGGCTAAAAAGATCGACATATCTTTGACCAAAGAAGACCAATACCTGAACATTATTTACAAAGACGATGGTAAAGGCTTTGATGTGAACAAAATAATAGATCAACAGGGAAGCAGCGGTATGGGTTTTTCAAACATCTATTCACGTATCAATTCACTGAAAGGTGAAATTAATATTGAAAGTGAAAACAAAAAAGGAACTTTGGTAACCATTAAAGTACTGATGCATGACGAGTAAACTATTGAAACGAAAAGTGATTATTGTTGACGATCATACCTTATTCAGAAACGGGCTTCGGATTTTATTGAATAACCTGGAAAATTACCATGTGATTGCTGAAGCAGCAAATGGCAAACAATTTTTGGATATACTCGAAAAAAACATTCCGGATTTGGTTTTGCTCGACATTAATATGCCAGTAATGGACGGTATTGAAGCTGCAACATTTGCTCATGAAAAATATCCGGACCTGAAAATTATTACCCTTTCGATGTATGGCGAAGAAGATTACTACTACAAAATGGTCAATGCCGGCGTTAAAGGTTTTGTCCTGAAAAATTCTGACATCAAAGAAGTTAATGCCGCTTTGGATATAGTTTACGAAGGCGGATCGTATTTTTCGTCCGAACTGCTTCAGAATCTGGTCAACAGCCTGAAATCATCACCCAAAAGCAAAGAATTACATTCCGAACTTTCGGAGCGGGAGATGGAAATTCTTATCCTCATTTGCCAGGGCTTATCCAATCAGGAAATCGGAGATAAACTTTTCATCAGCAAACGCACGGTTGACAAGCACCGCGCCAATATTCTCGAAAAAAGCGAAAGCAAAAACACCGCCCAATTGGTGGTTTATGCCATCAAAAACAGATTGGTTGAATTATAAAATAGAAGCATGAAAAAATCACTAATTATCTTATTGCTGCTTATTTTTTTTAACCTGAGTTTTGCCGGCAAACCCATGTTTTCCTTCTTCTGTGAACTACCGGCAAAGCAATTCAACGAATTGTTTTCCGACTCAGCCTTAATCGGTCAGCTTGTTAAAATGCAGGTTTCAGTGCGAATTGGCCTGCACGACTTTAGTCCTGAAAGAACACTTACCATTCAAAAACTGAATCAGTCCGGTATTCCAATTGTAGCATGGCTGTTACTTCCGGAGGAGGACGGCTACTGGTTTAACATGTATAATGGTGAAAAGGCGGTCAAACGGTATGCCGGTTTTAAATCGTGGACGGCCGAAAATCAATTGAAATGGGATGGAATTGGAATTGACCTTGAGCCGGATATGAACGATGCCAAATTGGCAATTTCACAGCCCTGGAAGCTGGCGTGGAAAGCCTACAAACGACTTTACGATACTCATTCGCTGAAAGAGGGAAAAGCGATATATCAAATGTTAATCTCAACGATGAAAGCTGACGGATATCTGGTTGAAAGCTACATTATGCCATTTATTTATGAAGAACGAGCCAAGAAAACGACCTCACTTCAAAAGCTTCTGGGAATCGTTGATATTGAAACCGACAAAGAAATCCCGATGGCCTATACCAGTTTATTTGACAATCCGGGTATCATTCCGCTTTACCATCAGGATAAAATGCCTATAGCTTTGGGCAGTACCGGCGGTGGAGTCGTAATAGAAGGAATTGAGTTGAAATCAATGAGCTGGGATAAACTTGAACGGGATATTTTAATTGCTTCAAAACTTACCGGCGAAATACATATTTTTTGTCTTGAAACTTCGGTTCAGAAAGGCTTCCTGACTAAAATTGAATCAATTGATTTTGATCAAAAAGAACCTGACATTCAAACATCTATTGCCAAACAAAAGAAAATGAATGGAACAGTCCGGTTTATTTTGATCATTTTGGACCATCCATTCATATTGACCATTGTGATACTGGCAATGGTAATTACAGTCGTTTGGGGATTGTACCGCTTGGGTAAAGCAATAATAAAAAAAAATTAAACTGATATACGATTAATCATTCTACCGGCTCAGATTCTTCAGAAACAGGTTTTGGTTTTGCCTTCCGTCTTTTAAATTTACTTTTGAGTTTAACCAAAAATTCCTTCCCGATCATGAAAATGCTGAGATAAAAAGTTACTTCTCCAGCAACGATCAATCCGGTAGTAATTCCGGCGGCTACTCCTATCGAAAAACCCAGAAATGGAACAACCGGAATCAAAAACCAACAAACCATTGATAATCCAAATACAATATATCCAATCAATTTTAACATACTACGTTCTATTCAATCAATCCTTCAATCCTTCAGTCCTTCAGTCCTTCAAAGGTATTCTTTGGCAATCTGCATGGCTTGCCAGCCGTACGAACCACCAAACAACAAACAATGGTTCAGGACATGATAAAGCTGGTACAGGTGAATTCGTTTATTCCAACCTTCCTGAAGTGGAAATTCTTGTTGATAGGCATCCCAAACCTGAACAGAAAAGCCGCCAAATAGTTGCATCATTCCCAGTTCCATTTCACGGTCGGCATAGTAACAGGCCGGATCAATCAAAGCCGGACCTTTTGTCGTGTACATGTAATTACCCGACCATAAATCGCCGTGAATGAGCGAAGGAACTGTTTGATGTGACAGTAATTCAGGCATTCGAACAACCAATTTTTCATAGATTTTCAGATCCTCTGATGACATTCCACGCGACGCTTTGATATGTTGTATCAACGCCCAAATCCGCCGTTGTGTATAAAACTCAGGCCAGTTTTCGGTCCATGTATTATCCTGAAGTGTTGTTCCGCAATAATTTGGATGGTAAAAGCCACATGCTGTTGCTGTTTTGCGGTGAAGCTGTGCTATTCCCCTGCCCAAGTGTTCATCAAATCCTGAAGTTTTAATTGCCGGTTGAAGGTATTCCAACAGCAATAATCCGGGTAGGTCATCAACTTCTTTACTCCAGATGACTTTCGGAATGATTAAAAATGAAGAGTTGGCCAGGCACATTTCATTCAAGCCGGCAGCCTCTTTCAAAAACATATCGGTTGGAGCCGTGGCATTCCATTTCAGAAAGAAATCGCCTGCCGTAGTACTGATTCGTACCGCATGATTGATGCATCCGCCACCAATAGCTTGTGAGCTAAGTAACCGTGCCGGTGAACCATAGATATTGGCCAGTTTTTCGATGCACAACTGGATGATCTCTTTTTCGCTGAAGAATGACATAAATGGATTCAATGATACCCTTATTGAATTCCTGACGGGATTTAGGTATGTTTAAAGAATTTGTTGTAAACCTGCATATTGCGGTCAAGGTGAGCCTGCATTTTTTCATAGGCACGCTCCGCATCCTTTTCACGGATTGCATTTACTATTTCCTTGTGGTAGCCAAGTGTAATTTCTTTTTCTCCATCAATGTTGGCATAAATAAAATTTCGCATCCGGGGCAGTAAATTGTGAACAGGCTCCATAGTGATGATCACAAATGGGTTTTCAGTAGCACGGGCTACTGCCAGGTGGAAACGGTTATCAATATCTGATTCGAGCTGGGTATTGTCGGGATTGCATTTGGCAAATTCGATCAAATTGGCTTCCATGAGTTTCAAATCCTCGTCAGTACGATTCAGGGCGGCCATTTTAGCAATTTCAGGCTCAAAAGCCAGTCTTAACTCGATAATCTGGCTAATCAGGTTTTCGTCGAATTTTAAGTCGTAATACAAGTTGAGCGAACTGATGGCATCCTTTAATTCAATTTTAGTAACAACCATGCCGCTACCCTTTTTGATTTCGATTAAACCACGGGCGCTTAACCGGCGCAAGGCCTCACGAAGCGCCGTTCGGCTAACGGCAAACATCTCACACAACTCGCGTTCAGAAGGAAGTTTAGCCCCAATGGGCAGTTTTTTCTCCCGGATAGCCCGTTCGATGTTTCGTTCTATTTTCTGGCTTAATGTTTGGGTTGTGCCAATTTTTTGAAAAATATCTTCCATTTTATCCATAGTAAATCAAGGAATTCAGTTAATAACTGCATGTTTCCATACAAAGAAAATGAAAATTTGTATGCTGTCATACAGAAAAAAACCTTTTTTGAAGTTTTGTCCGTCAGGACATGAATGTCAATAGAAAATCACATGGAATTAAGCCTTTGTCCATTAGGACATTGACAATGAATTGCAAACTCCCTACGAAAAAAGGGTTGTTTCAAATTGTAATGTGCTATTGTGGCAGTTCTATTCCGTCCGAAAGATAGAATAAGCCTTGATTGCATTATCTCACGGACGGTTTCGTTCCCCTTCATTAACCCTGGGTGACGTTCGTTCCTCACTTACCCAGGGCTATTAATATGCCACCCTTTCAGGGTGAAAANNTGCGACTGAACACTGCGACTGAACACTGATCACTTTCTTACTACTTCCACCGCTTTGCCTTCGTAACTCACCGTTGCTTCGGCTTTCCGGCTTAAATCGAAAGCAACCGGTTTTTGCCGGCTCACCCAAACGATGTTGAATGTGCGAGATTTCAGCATGCCTTCAAACGATCCTTTTACATCGCCAATAGTCAGTTTCCCGGATTGTTCGTCATATTTAATCTGAATGGTACTGAAAGCTCCCTTTTCGTAGTTGTAGTTCACGCCTTCGTCTTCGTACAAGGTAAATTCGGCGTCTTTTCCGGTATAAACATACAAGGTAATTACGTCGGCCTGTTTTTCACTGGCGTATTGAATTTCGGGACCAAAAGGCAAAATTGAACCTTCTTTAACAAACAGCGGCATCCTTTCGTAAGGCGCGTCAACACTGATTTTTTTTCCTCCTTCAACATATTTTCCGGAATACAAATCGTACCATCCACTGGCCGCCGGGAAATAAACTTCGCGGTTACGGGCTTTGTACTGATAAACCGGGGCAACCATCAGCGAAGGTCCGAACAAATATTGGTCGCCAATGTTTTTCACCTGTGTGTCGCCATTGAAATCCATCACCATAGCGCGCATAATGGTGTAATCTTCGAAATGGGTTTTTCCGGCCAGCGAATAAATGTACGGCATCAAACGGTAGCGAAGTTTATTGGAGTAAACCATGCTGAGGTAGGCCGGATGATCTTCAGGAGCCATGTTGTAAACTTCGCGGTACGGGAATTGGCCATGGCTGCGGAACAACGGGCAAAACGCCCCAAACTGGTACCAGCGTGCATTCAGTTCGCGCCATTCGTTCAAATCTTCAGAGCCTTCTTTGGCACGGGTATAACGGTTTTCCACACAGAAACCGCCGATGTCCATGGTCCAGTAAGGAATTCCGGAGATGGCAAAGTTCAGTCCTGCTGAAATCTGGGCTTTCATATCTTCCCACCGGGTGCCAATATCGCCACTCCAGGTTGCTGTTGAATATCGTTGCAAGCCTGCAAATCCGGAGCGTGTCAGCAGGAAAACCCGTTTGTTTGGATCAACATTTCGCTGTCCATTGTATATTGCCTCAGCATTCATCAGAGCATAAGCATTGAAATATTTGGTTGACGGACCGAGCGCCGTTGGGGTGGTTAGCTTCTTCCTGTATTCTATGCTTGAATTCGAAAGGATATCGGGTTCCGAAGCGTCCATCCACCAGGCATCAAACCCTTTGGTGTAAAGGTGTTCGCGCATCTGGTTCCAGAATAATTTACGGGCATCGGGATTGTAGGCATCGTAAAACGAACCGATGTAGCCTTTGCCAATCCAGTCGCGCACGCTGTCTTTCGTGGCTTGCTGATACATCCAGCCTTTGCGGTCGAATTCCTTATAATGTTCGGTAGTATGGTAGAATTTTGGCCAAACCGAAATCATGATGTGTGCATTCATATCGTGTACATTTTTGACCATTCCCGCCGGATCAGTAAAATACTTCGGGTCAAATTCGTGCGATCCCCAATCCTTAACCGGCCAGTAGCTCCAGTCGAGAACGATATTATCCAACGGTATCTGGCGTTTGCGGTATTCTTTTACAACATCAATAAGTTCGTCGGCTGATTTGTAGCGTTCGCGGCTCTGCCAGTAACCCATGGCCCACTTCGGCATGATCTGCGCTTTGCCGGTCACTGTGCGGTACCCGCTGATCACTTCATCCAAATTGTTTCCACGGATGAAATAATAGTCTATCTGGTCGCCCATTTCTGAAGAAAGGGTCAGCGCTTCCTGATCGGCTTTTGGTCGTGGGCTCAAGGCTTTCAGGCTAATGTACGAAGTGCCGCCATCGGGTTTCCATTCCAGCCGGATCGAATATTTTTTGCCTTGTTCCAATTCCTTGCTAAATTTCCAGGTATTCGGGTTCCAGGCCGTCCGCCAGCGTTCAGGAACAACCAACTCATTGTTGATGTAAACTTTGGTGTATCCGGCATAATACAGTTTGAAATGAAATTCACCGGATTCTTTAGGTTCGATTTGCCCTTTCCAGACGATGGCCGAATTGTTGAAATTAAACCCTTCAGGAAATTTTTTGATGGTAGTCAGGTTTTCGTAATTTATAGCTGATTCGTTGCGGTTCACAAAAACCTGATTGGTATCCGAATTCGTGTAATAAATTCCCGATAATCCACCCTCCTCGCCTTTCGAATTATAGAGTCTGAACAAATTCATATCCGAATAATCGCGCGGATCGCCGAATTTGGTCACCGAATAGTTATCCCACAAAATCCCGTAGTTTTTATTCGAGACCACGAATGGAACCGATACTTTGGTATTGTACTGAAATAGAATTTCGTTCCGGCCTTTGTAATTAAACTCATCCGACTGATGTTGCCCCAATCCGTAGAAAGCCTCATCGTCAGGCGATTTAAAAACCTGCGAAAAGCTGTACCCTTTTGTTCCTTCAACGGTGATTGGTGAAAATGATTTTCCACTTTTGGCCCTTTCCTGAAGAAGTTTACGATCCTTCTCATCGTAAAATACCACTGCTCCCGATGCCAGTGATACCTTTGCTTTTACCTTAGCCGCAGTCAGGATCAAGCTGTCGTTCTGTTCTACGACTTCGAAACTTGCCTGTTCAGCAGTTTGATCAACCACGCATAGGCTTTTTGCAGTCGAAAGCTGTTTCCCGGGAGTAGCGACTACCCGTATAATCCGGTCGCTGACCACCTGAAGACTAACTGTTTTAGCTCCGTTTTCAGTTTTCTGTTTAGGATGGATGAGAACGCCGTTCGAAGTTTTTTCCCAAACTTTTTGCGAACCGGTAAATAGAATCAGCACTGCTGCAAATACAAACAAGATAATTTTCACGGTATATTTGTTTTAGATGGTTTAAGTTTTGAAACACAATTTGACATTTTCGTTCTTTGAATGTTTTGCGTTGACTTATGTAAGTTGCAAATGTAGTTTTTGCATTTTTGGACGACCAACGGATACTGCCAGACAACAATGCTTCCGAAAGAGCTATTCGAAATTTCAAGGTCAAACTCAAAGTAAGTGGCTTTTTCAAATCACCAACAGGCTCTGAAAACTATGCTGTAATCCGATCAGTGATTGATACTGCTATCAAAAATCAACAAAACCCTTACGAAGTCACACGATTAGTTGCTATATTACCTGCGGCTGAATAGTGACCTTTTTCCTTAGTTATGGCTATTTCTTCTTTCTTTCCATTTTTAATTCTCGTTCAATTAAAAAATCAAAAATATCAATACACTTCACACCATTTTTTGCTGAAACGCCTGGAATTTTGTTTGGTTTATCTTTGCTTTCATTGGTTATCAAAACACAATTATGCGTTTTGCAATAGGCAATCAGATAAGGATCGGCTTCTTCTTTCCCCTCTGCTTGTTTTTTCGCATCAAAAAAACCCGATTTATACTCATCATTTATTATTGGTATAGCTGCGTTGAAACTAGCAGCATCTGTAGGAACGACTAAAAGCCTTTTCCACTTCTTTACCCATTTCTGTAAAAAATCTTGTTTGCCTTGGTAGCTATTTATTTCGTCTTCAACAAAATCAATTGTTTTGAAACGGTCTTGTTCAATTAATTCTTCAATTTCTTCCCAAATTGCAATGAATACAGGGTTGTCATATTTAAAATTTGATTCGAGTTTTATTAAACCACTCGCATCAATCACATATACTATATTTCCTTGGTTGAAGTCTAATCGCATATTTAGGAATTTAGCAATTGACGTGTTTTTGAAATATTTACAAGCCTTACTCCCAGGAAGTCAGACAGGTCTTTAAGGTCAATTCTATTTTGGTCAAATGCTGAAAATGCCAAAGAAATATATGTTTTGCCCTTTTCTTTAATTGTTTCTTTTGCAGGATTTCTTCCTTCATGTATTTTTGATCTGCCGAATGATGGTTTATTCCAGGCTTTATGCCTGTCATTGTAAAACGCAGACGTTGTAAGGTCGTTTTCTAACAAACTTCTTAAAATAGCCAATGGGCCAACATGAAAATGATTACCCAATTCAATCAAATCTTTTTTTGCCCAAATCTTTTCCCCAGTTGTTTTTTGTTCTATTACTCTATTCATTTTTAATAGCTCAAAAGTTGGAATTAGCATTTCAGCAGCAAAAGCGTTACACCATTTTTCAATTTGTTGATTGGTTTTTTCCGATAAATCACATAAACCACCGTCATTTAAAAGTATGTGGCCGAATTCATGAAATATTGTGAATATTTTTGCTGTAGCCTGTTCTCCACCTCCTTTTATACCGATTATTGGCACAAACTCATCAACCAAAGAGAAACCTCTCAATTGGTCTTGAGTTAAACTCAATTGAAAAACTGCAACCCCTAACGATTCTACTTTTTCAATGTATGCTTCTAAAGCAAAATTGATGTTCTCAAATTGCCTTATCTCGTCTAAATTTAATTCCTTCCGAAATTTATTTGCTATTGATCTAGCATCTTCTTCGATAGAAGCTTTGTATTGGAATTTAGGAATGGCAATTCCAGCATCTTGTTTTAATTCAACTAATGAAACAACAAGCGCTCTGGCCTTACGGATAGCCAAAATAGTTTTTTCGTGAAAGAACCCTATATCTTTTGATTCAATGGTTCTTCGGTCAGTTGGGAGTGGCTTTTCCTTTGGTGGTTTGGTAAGTAATAAGGTTGCAATGGTTCTTTTATAAACTTTTGAAAGTTCCTTAAGTTCATCTAAAGTTGGCGGTTTTTCGCCCTCTTCCAATTGAGTTAAACGTTTTGTAGATAAACTAGCTTTTTCAGCAGCACTTTTTAGGTTTAATGCAAGAGCATTTCTAGCCCATTTAAGGACATCATGATTTACCGCTATGTTGATATTTTCTTTCATTTTATTTTATTGATTCTCAAAATTAAAAATTATTTCGCTTTTTCACTAATATAAAAAAGATAGTAGGTCTGCATTCTTGGTTTTAAAAATAGGAAAATAATGGACAGACAATAAAAGTCTTGCATTCTATCCTGAAAGTTCAGGGATTGTACTTTGTCAGGTTAATGACATACAACATCCAAATGTCTTGGAAAAGAATATTCCCAACGAAAGCTGTCATTTGCCATTATTGTCCAGCCAAACTTCCATTTCGCCGGGGCCCCGGTTGGCCCATGAATAATAAGGGATAGCGGTGAATTTGACCTTTTCCGTTTTTCCTGAAGTTTCCTGTTTCTGTGCTTCACCATTCAGGACAACCACGCCACCCAACATTTCAGGATGATATTCTGATTTCAACGGCACATTGTTATCCAAAACCAGATTCAGCACATGCTTATCGGGATAATCGGGCCATTCGGCACAATACACCACCGGACCACGCATCAGGGCAACTTTGTTGTTGTCGGCCACCAGCTTCTCGTTTGCAACCACACGACGGACTTCCAGAGGCATTGAAAGTGTCACCACATCCCCTTTTTTCCACTGATTGCCGATCACGGCATAACCATTTTCGAGCTTGTAATTGGCAGGTTTCCCATTCAGCTTCAGGTTAAATTTCTTTTCAGGCGAATCAAAAAAACGATACAAATTTCCGGGCAATGGTTTGTCTGTCAACCAGGCCGGAATGCGCAGCGCCAATTCAAATGACTTCACACTTTCAGGATTAATACTGAATTTTACTTCGCCTTCCCAGGGATACTTGGTCGTTTGTTCTATTTCCAGCTTTCCGCCTGCCATCTCAATATTGGCTTTGCTCTGGACGAACAAGTTCACATACAAGCGTGTATCGGTCTGTCCGTAAATGTACCCCGGAACCGAAGGAATAAACCGGCACACGTTGCTGGGGCAGCAGGCACAGCCAAACCACTCGCTTCGCGAATGTTGTCCCTTCGATTCGAGCGGATTGGGATAAAAAAACCGGTCGCCGGTTTGCGATACACCTGAAATCATCCCATTGTAAAGGATTTGCTCCAACACATCGAAATACTTCGAATCGCCGTGAAGCAGAAAAAGCCTGTAGTTCCAGTATATTTCACCAATTGAAGCACAGGTTTCGTTATAGGCGGTCATGTTTGGCAGATCGTATTTTGGGCCAAAACCCTCGTGTCCGGCTTGCGCGCCGATTCCTCCGGTGATATAGATTTTATAATTTACCAGGTCCTCCCATATTTTATCAATCGCATGAACGTAATTCACATCACCGGTCATGGCTGCCACATCGGCCATTCCGGAGTATAAGTAAGTTGCACGCACAGCATGGCCGACGGCTTCGGTCTGCTTAATTACCGGAATATGGTCCTGCGAATATTCGCCCCTTGAATGCGGCGAGTTTTGGCCGCGGCTATCAATGAAAAATCCGGCCAGATCGAGGTATTCCTTTTTTCCGGTGACCCGGTACATTTTAACCAATCCCATCTCAACAACCTGATGACCGGGCGACCGCATGAGTTTGCCTGGACCAAAGGTTTTCACCAGCAAATCGGCATTTTTAATGGCAATATCAAGAAACGATCGTTTGCCTGTTGCCTGAAAGTGTGCCACGGCTGCTTCGAACAAATGCCCGCTGTTGTACAATTCATGGCTCAGGTCCGACTCCATCTCCCAGCGTTCGGCGCCCGACCATTTATGCGGATGTGCCGGATCAATGGTGCGCGAAGTATAGAGATATCCATCTGGTTCCTGTGCCTTGCCAACATAACCAATCAGCGTATCGAGCCTGGCTTCCAGATTCGGATCGGGAGTTGTTTGCAGCGAATAGCTTGCACCTTCAATAATTTTATAAATATCGGTATCATCAAACGGGTATTCGGTGCAGAATTTCCCTTTCTGCAAACCACCGGCAACCTTAAAATTGTCAACTCTTCCGGTAATGTAGCATTGTTTCAGTGCGATCGGAATGGTTATATCGTGGTTCAGTTTGATGCGCGGAGCCCAGAAAGCATCGGTCACTTTTACTGAAGTGAATGGAACAGGACGAATAGGATAATCGTTGGAAGCAGATTGACTTTGTGCCGGAAAGTTCAGCGATGCAGTCAGAATAATGACTTCAAGCGCAGTTTGAAACAGTTTCATGGTATAGTTTCTAGGTTTGGATATGCTGTCGAAAATGTATTCTTCAAAAATAATAAAATAGGCGTTCCAAGCATACTTTAAAAAAGATAAGCCAATTTAAACCTTCAACTGATAAACTCGAAAAACTTTGTTTAATATTGTTATGAGGAAATTTTCAGAATTTATATATTATTGATTATTAAAAATTGGGGAATATCTATCCCCTTTATTAATTTTATTCAGCACAATTCTTACTGAAGAATCAATACTAACTTTTAAGAACTCTGGAATGATTGAAAATAAAGAAGTTCAAGTAATTATTAAAGGTGATAAGCGTGTTATACGTGGCTGGGTTATGTACGACTGGGCCAACTCTGTCTATCAGCTTACCATTGCTTCAGCAATTTTCCCTGCCTATTATGAGGCTATGACCCACACCGGCGACGATTTTATGGTCTCTTTTTTCGGTGTGCATGTAATCAATTCCGTGCTATACTCCTGGGCGATAGCTGTCGCCTATCTGTTGGTAGCCATCGGATCGCCCTTGTTTTCATCCATGGCCGATTATACCGGGCGCAGAAAAGGTTTTATGCGCGCTTTTACCCTGATTGGTGCAACAGCCTGCGGCGCTTTATTTTTCTTCGACAAAAACCATATCGAACTGGGTGTAATTGCCTTTGGATTGGGTACCCTGGGTTACGGCGGAAGTTTAGTTTTTTATAATTCCTTCCTGCCTGTCATTGCAGAGCCTGAAGATCAGGACCGTATCAGCGCCCGTGGGTATTCGATGGGTTATCTGGGAGGGGTTGTTTTACTGCTTTTTAACCTGACCATGATCATGAAACCTGGCTTATTCGGTATGGCTGCCGACAGTTCTTTACCTGCACGTATCTCGTTTCTGACTGTTTTTGTCTGGTGGATAGCATTTTCGCAAATCACCTTCAGCAGGTTACCTAAATACACTTTCCGGAAAAGGATGAAAAAAGCTTCAGTAATTACAAACGGTTACAAAGAATTGCAGGCAGTTTTCAACCAGGTCAGAAAATCATATAAATTGAGTATGTACCTGGCCGGATTTTTCTTTCTCATGATGGGTGTACTGACTACCATGTTTATGGCGGTTTTATACGGGAAAAAGCAAATGGGCCTTACCGATGATGTGCTTATACCTACCGTTCTGGCCATTCAATTGGTTGGAATGCTTGGGGCATGGATGTTTGCACGGATTTCGGGAAAAATAGGGAACCTGCGCGCACTGATGATTACCATCGTTGCATGGACACTGGTTTGTATTGGGGCTGGCTTCATTACATCCACCATGCAGTTTGTAACAGCGGCGGTCATTATTGGTATCATTATGGGAGGTTCTCAATCGCTGGCCCGAAGCACCTACTCAAAAATGCTTCCGGACAGTACCACCGACCACACTTCCTACTTCAGTTTTTACGATGTCATGGAGAAACTGGCAACCGTAGCTGGTACCTTTAGCTTTGGAGTAATCGAGGCAATTACCGGAAGTATGCGTTATTCGGTGCTCGCCATTGCCGTTTTTTTTATGATCAGCCTGATTTTTGTATTTTTATTGTACCGCAGAACTCAGTTGGAAAAAAGGCTTAACAAGCAATCTTAATTTCGACTATCCTTTTCATTACACTATTGTATCCTGAAAACACAAATCTATTTGGATATTCCCTCCAAGGTAAACAAGAACACATAATTCAACGCAACATCTTTCAGATAATCGAAACGTCCACTTGCCCCGCCATGACCATAATCCATGTTGGTATGAAGAAGCAGGACATTATTATCAGTTTTCATCGCCCGTAGCCGGGCAACCCATTTGGCAGGTTCGAAATATTGCACCTGGCTATCGTGCAATCCAGTTGTGACGAGAATATTCGGATAGTTTTTCTTTTCAATATTTTCATAAGGGCTGTAGCTTTTCATGTAGAAATAGGCATCCTTGTTTTTTGGGTTGCCCCATTCATCAAATTCATTGGTGGTAAGCGGGATACTTTCATCCAGCATGGTATTCACCACGTCAACAAAGGGAACCTGGGCAACAATGCCATTCCACATTTCAGGAGCCATGTTTACAATTGCGCCCATCAGCAAACCGCCCGCACTGCCGCCCATGGCATACAAATGTTTTGCAGAAGTATATTTTTCGGCCTCCAGAAACTTTCCACAGTCAATAAAGTCGTTAAAAGTGTTGATCTTTTTCATCAGCTTGCCATCTTCGTACCACTGGCGTCCCATTTCCTGGCCTCCGCGGATATGGGCAATGGCATACACAAAACCCCGGTTCAGCAAACTTAAACGTGCGCTGCTAAAACTGGCATCCATGCTGGCGCCATAGCTTCCATAACCATAAAGCAATAATGGAGCATTGCCATCTTTTGTAAAGCCTTTTTTATACACCAGCGAAATGGGAACTTTAGTACCATCTTTTGCGGTAGCCGACAATCGTTCAGTTATATAATCAGCAGAATTATAGCCTCCAAGCACTTCCTGTTGTTTCTTCAAAGTTTTAACCCTGGTAGTCAGGTTATAATCGAAGATCGAAGATGGAGTAGTCAGGGATGTATAACCGTATCGCAAAATACTGCTATTGTATTCAGGATTGGCGCCAAAGTTTGCCGAATAGGCAGGTTCGCCAAAATCGAGGTAATGTTCCGTATTATCTTTCAGGCTCCATATCCGTAATTTAACCAGGCCATCTTTCCGTTCGTTGATCACGAGAAAATCTTTAAATTCTTCCACACCCTGAAACAAAACATCGTTACGTACCGGTATCACTTCTTTCCAATTGGCAACCTCTGTTTTTTCCAACGGACATTCCATTAGTTTGAAATTCTTCGCACCATCTTTATTGGTACGAATTAAAAATTTGTCGGCCAGAGGAATTACACTGTATAAAACATCTTTCATCCGGGGCTGGAATACTTTAAACGCGTCATTCGGTTTGGCTGCGTCAATCATCCGGTATTCCGAAGACATGGTTGCCTGCGAGACAATGAAAATGTATTTGTTATTTTTGCTTTTTCCAACGCCAATATAATTGCTCTTGTCTTTTTCTTCATACACCAGAACATCTGTTGCAGTATCGGTACCGAGTGTGTGCCGTTGTATTTTTTCAGATAAAAGTGTTACCGGATTTTTCGAGGTATAAAAGATTGTTTTGTTATCATTTGCCCAACAAGGATCACCTTCTGTATTTTGAATGGCATCTTTCAGGATTTCACCCGTTTCCAGATTTTTAATGTGAATGGAATACTGTCTTCTGCTCACCAGATCAACCCCGAAAGCCAGCAGTTTATTGTCTTCGCTAACATCAAACCCGGTAGCCGAATAATAAGAATGTCCTTCTGCCATCCAGTCCACATCAAGCAAAATTTCTTCCGAAGCATCCAGAGTTCCTTTTTTCCTGCAATATTTATAGTATTGTTTGCCATCTTCTGTCCGGGTATAGTAGAAATAACCGTTTTTAAACACCGGTACACTCTCGTCTTTTTCTTTAATCCGTCCCTTCATTTCGGCAAACAAATTCTCCTGAAATGTTTTAGTATTGCTCATCACGGCATCCAGATAACTGTTTTCGGCTGTCAGATAGTTCACTACGTTGGTACTGTCCGGACCTTTGCCAAAATAATCGTACATCCAGTAATATTCGTCTAATACCTTATCATCGTGCAAGGTACGCCAGTGTTCTTTTTTTTCGGCAACCGGAGCAGTTGACTTTTGAAATTGTGCATTTAAACTCATAGCAGAAAAAATCAGGATCAATAAAAGAGATGTGTTTCTCATAACTTCAGGTATATAGTATGGACTTTCAATTGGTCAGCCAATCAACAATAATAATCAAGATTTATCAATTTTCATCAAACAAGCAAGCAGTTTATAAGTTCATCATATTTTTCGATGATCTGCTTTAATTGTGTTACCAGATAATACTTTCAGCGCCCGATTTTACTTTAATGGAGATGAAGCGCCCGGCATTTGAAAGCAAATAATCAACCTCAGCATTCGAGTTTCTGGTTTCCCGAACCCAGAAAGAATTTTGGGACAAGACATTGTAATTTTCGGCAATCAATTCTTTATAAGTCACAAAACCAACCATTATTATGGCGTAATGGTTTATTAAAACCAATCTCAAGTGAATGGTAAAAGCTTACATTTTTTTAAAGTTTATTGCGGATGCTGCAGAGTGGTTATTGAATTTAATTCTGGCTATCAGTAAAGCCACTCAGAAAGGAATTGATCCAGCTCCCGCAACCTCATGCCGATTATTGGTTTTTACTATTTGCTTTTTGAATCAGTATCAGCACAAATACGCTCAAAATCAGGATTTTGATTTTTTTCATGATCAATGATTTTGAGTTAATAAATATTTCAATCCAACTAAATGTTCCTTATTTCGCGCCGATGCCCTTTAAAAATGAGTTCCAGTCCCAGTAATCGCGGTTGGCGTATATTCTGCCATTTTCGATATCCATGACCGATACGCCTCTCAGTTCGAGATACTTGCTGGTAGGCGGAAGATTCATAGCAGGCCATCCAACGCTGTTGGTGCCTTTCCAAATCCATTCAAACATGGCGTGATTGGCACTGCAACTTATTGAAACCAGTTCAAATTTCGAATCGGGAATTCCTTCCAGCGTTGCCGTAATGTAAGCGCTTATGGCTTTTTTGCCGGTATGGAAACGTCCGCTGCAAACCTCTTCATAGGTTCCATCATCAGTAAAAAGAGAGGTAAGTTTGTCCATGTCCTTTGCATTGAGCGCTTCAATAAAGCTGTTAACCAGGACTTCATTTTGCCTGATTTTCTTATCGTTCTTTTCATTTGAAATACCTGTCAATGTGCTGCATAGCAAAAGGATTGATAAAAATAATATTTGTTTCATGTTCTTGAATTTTAATAATTTAACTACCAGATTAAATCATTTTTATGAATTCGGGATTTAAATTGTAAAGAGCTTAGTAATTGCTTCGGCTGCCTTTCGGGCGCCGTCAGCCGGAATAGCAGGAAAAGTTGTATCAGCGCCTAAAGTTGAAACTATCTTTTCGGCAAGCATTTCTGGTGATGATGTTGATAAGTTCATCTTAACGCCAATTCCCCGTTTTATTAAAATTCGAGAGACATTTGCCTGTTCGCAATGTCCTTCCAGCGGGAAATAGATAAATGGAGTTTGAAGTGCGGCAAGTTCAAAAGAGGAGGTTGCCCCACCCTGAATGACAGCTATGTCGCTTGCTGCAAAGTGCTGGTACAAGCGTGGCACGAACCCTTTCACCTCAAATCCACCGGGCAGGTTAACACTTTCAGCGGCCAGTCTCGGACCGGTAACAAATACCGCATGGATATCCGGAATTTTCTTTTTAACGATTGCGCAGGCTTTGCCGCAAAATTCCATCAGTTCTCTACCAATTGCCGTGCCGCCAATCGAGCAAATTAACAGAGGTTCAGCATCATAACCCAGCTCTTTTTTGAGTTTTGATTTGTTGGTAAATTCTTCAGGAACAAACGGGAACACATATCCGACAAAAGTGTAAAGCGCATTCGCTAATTCGCGTCGGTTTGGCAATCCAAATCCAAACGATTTATCAGGAATATCCTCCGGTTCGCCAACGAAAAGCGCCAGGTCGTAAGGAGGCTTTTTATGAAGCCTGTAATCGTGCGACCAAACCCGGTTCCAGTAATAAACACCCAATCGTTCCAGCGGATTTCGGGTCATTGCTTCAAGTCCAACAAAGTCGAGTATAAGTACAAAAGGGAAATTCTTCATTTCCGGATGCTCGCGCAAAGCAAGGTTAATTTCGTAGGTTTCATCTCCAATTACCAGGTCGTACTTTTTTACAGAAATAAGCTTCAGAAAAAAATCAATGTTCTTTTTCCATTCCCCCCTCGATTTCAGCAAATAGCTCAGAAGGTTTAGACTTGAACCTTTGGCGGCTTTCTCAGCCGACAGGTTTTCGTTGGCATACTGTTCGGCTCCGGGAACAAGTTTTTCTCCCGCTTCGCTCAGTACATCGGTGGCAGGGTTGGCTGCCAGCCATTCAATCTCCACGCCCGGAATAAGTTTCCGTAATTGAGCGGCAATTGCCAAATCCCTGTTGATGTGACCTAATCCAAGTGAGCCGCTGATATACAAAATTTTCTTTGTTCCCATTTTTCAAACTTATTCCACCTTTCCAATTATCACCACATAGTTTTTGCCATATTTTTTGGCACATTTCGGGCAGGTAGTGTACCACATATAACATTTGTTGATGGTGTAACCTTTGTTTATTGCAACCTTATCATAGTCTTTACACCATTTTTCGGTATCACGGAAAGGGCCTTCATACACTTTGCTGTAAAATTTACCGCTAAAGGTGATATTTTCAGCATCAGAAATTTCCTTGTCAACCGCGAGGTAGAGGTCCATGTTCCATTTCGAAGTATGGTCAGAAAGTCCAAGATTATCGGGCATTGATGCTCCCGCTTTGGTTAGTTTTTCATTGAACCGTTTCATGACTTTCCCAAAATTCATGGGCATGTAAAACAGGGTGAAGACCTTATCTTTGATGAACAATTTGTTTTTCCATTCGAAGATTTGGTCGTCCCAGGAAATCGGGTCAAATTCAGGGCAACAGATTGGATCTGATTCAGATTGTGTTTTCATAATGATATGTTTTTTAGGATAAGATAAAAATATAGAGTTGTGTTATAACCGAAATGTGTACGTGTATTTGAGCAATATTGTTCTTCCGGCCGAGCGGGGAAGCGCTGATACTTCTCTGGCAATGTTTGTATTTAATCCTTCGTCGTAAACAAGGTACAAATCGTTTCCTTCCCGTGGGTTATACCTGAACCTGAAGTTGGCAAATACCTTGTCAACAGCGGTGTTATACTGAATGAATGATGTAAACTCGGTTTTGGTAGTCAGCGTCAACTGGCACTTCATTCCCGGGATGTGATTGGTAAAATTCACCGTACGTGATGGAAAGCTTACATAGTCGAGGTAATAGGTCAAGCCCAGATTAAATCCGCTGCCGATATTCAACATCGGATTGGCATAAAAAGAAAGCTTCCATCCATCGTAGAATTTGCCTGCATCGGCAATCAATTCTGCATAAAGGGCATGAGCTCCGGAGGTTATAAAGCCGGAACTTACACTGCTAAATGAATATCTTCCGGGAAGTACCGAAGCCTGATCATTACCCAAAGAAAGAGTATCAGCAAGATTCTCCACGAACCAGTTTGCAGCAATGTTTCCCGAAAATCCTTTCTTCGCTTCGAAATTCCATTTCAGTATGCCGCTGGTCGTTTCATGAAGGTCGTTTAAAGTATTCCATAAACTATAGGCAGTAAGCGAAAGTTTATGATACCTGATAAATGATTTACCCTCCGGAAACCAGCCATGCTGGAGAATACTCCTCACAAGCTGGTAATTATCCTTGATCTCGAACCCAATTCCCGGGTTAAATTGATTGCCCGACCAGGAATAAACGAAATCATATCCAAATCCTTTTTGGTTACGGTGCTCCCAATTGATCAGAAGCCGGGAGGGCGACATATTAAAGAACCGGTTCTGAGTTTCATTTTCAAACGTTTGCGCCCACCGAAGGGTTAGGTATTCATCTCCGGCAACCCTGAATTGTCCGTCAACTCCGTAAGCCAGGTTGTAGGCTCCATTCGTTCCCAACCGGCTTGTGAACATCCCACCAACATACGAATTTGGATTGAATACCTTCCTTTTTAGTCTGACCACCCCAAAATTCTCTCCTGGATTATTTTCGAACCGGGCAGTCTGTATATCCAGAATTCCCACATCCCATTTGTCAATTCTGCCTGTCAATCGCAACCCACCGTAAATTTTTACCGGATTTCCGTCAAAAATTCCAATTCTTCGGCTGTAAAACAGATTGTTTCCACCAAGAAATGAAAAATCAAATACATCGTCCTTTTCCAAAAAGAAAATCCTTTTTTCAGGAAAGAAAAGGGAGAAACGTGTGAGGTTTATTTTTTGGTCATCAGCTTCGACCTGAGCGAAATCGGTATTGACCGTAAGGTCGAGAGTAAGGTTGCTGGTAAGCGAGTACTTTGCATCGAAACCAACAGCGAATTTTGGGGTTGATTTCATTTTATAAGCCGTACCCGATTCATTCAACTCATTGACCTGCTCCATTCCGGAGGAAATATAAGGTGCAAAATAGACAGGCTTTTTTTGTTTTAATCCGGAGAATTCGATCACTGCCAAAAGTGAAGGTTTCCAGAAAGCCCATTGAAAATCAGGCGAAATCGCCGGAAATGTTGACCACTCTGATGTCGCGGCACAGTACCTCACGATACTAATTCCCATCAGGGTTTTATCTTCCCTTAGTTGAAACCTCAGACTGGAAAACGGAATTCTGAATTCGGCCGACCAGCCTTCTTTATTTAGTGACGTTTTTACATCCCAAAAGGTATTCCAACTGAAATTCATATCGGAGTTTGGATCTACACCATCATTTTTCACTGCTCCATCGGTTCGTAAACCATTCGGATTGGTCCAGAATGAAACCGCATTTTGCCGGTCGTAATAGGTATCGAGCAGTATTCCTAACCAGTCGCACGATGGAGTTGCATAATCCCGCTTCTTACCAACAGCCCTGATGTTTTCCGGATCTTTGTAATTCAATATTCCTGAAACATAGAAATACTGGTCGTCATAAGCCAACTTCATAACCGATATTTCGGTCGGTTCGATTCCAAAAACCGGCATGTGCATCACCATTTTCAAGGGTGGAACGGATTGCCAGGCTTCCTCGTCGGGAACTCCGTCAAAGTTGATAGTTCCTGATATTTTGCTCACAATCAACGGTTCCTGGGCAAGGCTGATTGTCGAAAACAGAAGGGCAATGACCAGAACTATTGCCATAAAACGGAAAGGCCGGCTTGTAAGAAAATTACTCATGGTGCACTTTATTCTTACGAACATCAGAAATTATTTCATCTCTCCTGCCTTAAACATAGTCCATGGCTGAGTTGGACGGTCTTTAATCAATCCGGTCATCCATTCGTATTGAGGATGTGCTTCCAGAAAAGCTTTAGCATCGAAAGGCAAATCACATGCACTGCCCCATTTGGAAATGAATGACATTTGTTTTGCCATTTTAGAATCAATCACTTTGCCATCCAAAATGCCGGCAGGATAAAATGGCTCAGCCCAACCGGGAGTTTGACTATGGGGATCGAGATCATAGTGAGCACATAAAGTTCTGCTACCCGGTTTTGAGGTATTTAAGTAAGTATCAAAATGATCGGCTTCAAATTCTTTGGCACGTTCGAGGTTAATTTTTCCGGCATTTTCTTTCATTAACTGTTTCCAGCGAACCCGTCGGGCGATGGAAGATTCCCTGATATCTGTTTCCCTGGCTCTGGTCTCAAAACGCAAAATATTTAAATCTTCAGCAATATTGGAACCGACAAAATAGCCGTCTTTCTTTTTTTCGAATCCGGTGTATTTTAGCCCAAGTTCGAGCCGGGCAATTTCATTGGTATTGATATCGCCAATTAACCAGGCATTAGCGTACCCACCATTGTTCCCTTTTTTCATGATTTCGCACCATTCATCAATCGTTGACGCATATTGAGTGGCATGTCTCATCCGGGAAAATTCAGGCACTCCTTTTTCATCAAAAGGATAGAAACCGCCAATTGTAGTTTCAGAGCCGACAAGCCCGGCGCTGGTTACAAAAAAGTCGGTCCCGCTGTGAATGAATCCGGCAAAGGATTGCATGAGTATCCGATGGCCCTTTTGGGGTAAAATATCAAGGATGATATTGCAAAGCGGTAAGAAATAAACAAAATGGGTGTTGTGCCCGAGGACGATGCCCCCATCGTCCGTCATTTTGCCTGTTGCAATAAAAGAACTACAGCCCTGTTTTGCAGGATCAGGCGAATTTGGCGAAACGGTATCTTTAACTGAAGGCCACCAGTACCCTAAAAGTTCCATCAAGCTATTCCAGGTCACCATTTCGTCGAGGCTTGTCGGATTGCCGGCCGCTTTCATCCCTTCTACGATCCCATCAATTTCAGCAATATTTTCGTCATCAACTTTAGGCGTGAACATCCTGGCAGACTTCTGAACCAGCCACGGCCAATCCAAAGCAGTTTGATAGCGCCAGACCTCGTTCAAAACTCTGATTGATTCCTTGATTTCCTTTGCAAGCAGGTATCCGTGCTGGAAACCACGTTCTTGCGGAGAACCTTCAATATGGAGATAAATCCACCCGTTTTTTTCGTGGCGGTTAGCTTTTGTGATCCAAACTTTCTGCTCATTAGTGAGTTGATTGGCAGTTTGAGCGCTGACCAAAGTGGAACAAATGAAAGCTGATAAAAGGAGAATCAGGAGTTTTTTCTTCATGGTAATCAGGGTTTTAGGTTTTTAGGAGACTGTTTAAATTTCATAAAATGGTTCCTTTAGGAACCAAAGCTCGGTAGAATAGAATGTAGAAATGCCTGTCTTTTGTCCCATATGGGCAATCCTGATGCTGGATAAATTGAAGTATTGATAAAGATTTCTCTTTGGTATTTAGGATAAATGAGATTGGAATGATTGAGCAGTTTTAAAGCAGTTCGTACATGAAGTTTGCCGCTCGACTAGCGGTAATTAAGCAATTGGCATCACGTACCAACAAGTTTGAAATCCTCTTTAGATGCCAGATTGGGTAATAGAGATAATTTATTAGTTAGGATTCAAGCTAATAAATATACAAAATATCTATGCAATAACCTAACATCCAGATGCCCTAAAGTGAAAAAAATCCTATCTAAAGAAAAAAAAATTTGAAAACAGCAAGATATCCTGAATAATTCCGTAACTTTTGAATGACAAATGATTGTTTCATTTTATAAACCGAATACCATGAAATTGAAACAAATATTCCTTTCAGCTATTTTACTTTTTATTTCATTTCAAATTGCAGCTCAGGACCTGATTTACAGGAAAAACGGCGAAATCGTTAAAGCCAAAATCCTGAATACCACCGACAAAAGCATCTCTTTCAAGCTCTACGAACGAGCGGAAAATCTAACTTACAACATCAATTTTGCTGTTGTGGACAGCATTATTTACGAGAATGGAGAAAAAGAAACATTTTTCAATAAACCTGTTCCGGTCATTTCTACAGACAATAACCAGAATTTAAATTACAGGCATCATTTACTTGGCGCCGATCTGATAGGCTACCTGTTCTACCGGAACCTGCTTATTTCTTATGAATATTTGCCGGGAAAAACCAGGCTTGGTTATAAATTGGCTTTCGCAAAGAACCTGAAGCCATGGTACTATTATGGTTATGAAGGATCATTTAACTATGGCAGAAACCTCAATTGGAGTACCCGGATTGGAATGAACTATTACTTTTTTCCTCCCCGTACATTCCGGATTGGAACAGGCCTGCATTATATTTTTGGCTCTTATACTATCAACAAATCCAATTATAATCCTGACAACACCTATATTCAGGTTTCCGAGGATGCAAAAGCCAGAGGAATCCTCCTAAACTTTTCCGGCTTTTATAATATCACTGAAAGTCTGGCCATCAATTTAGGATTTGACGCTCCACTCCATATAAATCCTTCTTCCGGTACTTCGGTTATCCGTTGCGAAATCATTTTAAATTTTTAATCCAACAATCTATGAAATCATTACTAAATAACTTTAATTCGATCCGGACAAAAATTTCGGACAGGCATTTTGTTACGAAAAAAAAGGTCATTAAATGGACCGCTGTTTTGTTGGCTTTTGCGATGATGAATTTAACCTTTGGATGCCATAATTATTTCAAAGTTACGTCATCAGCCCGTCCGACTTCAGAAACAATTGCCGAAATGAACGATAACGGAAAGGCAATTATCGTCCACTTCAATCAAAAAAAATGGCTTTTAACTCACGTAGAAGTTAAAAACAATACGGTAACTGCTAGAATGAATGAATATCAAATGCCTCCAACTTTTAAACCTGTGAAACCAGGCAAACCAAACCGGTATATTGCGCGACCTCCTCAGAGCCAAAGATACCTGCTCAATGAGGTGCATCTGTATCTGGACGAATTTATTGAATCAGATAATATGAAGATTTCAATTCCGGTGAGTTCCATCAACAAAATTGAAATTTACGATAAAGATACTGTACCAACTGTGGGTTCGTATTTATTAGGCACTCTTATTTATGGAGCTCCATACACCCTGTTTCCTATTATTGTGTGGATTTTCAAAATTCCAGTAGGCCTTTCAGGATTCCAGTAGGCCCGATTTTCTACACCTGGGATGGCGAAAACTATCAATTTGCAGGTGAAATATACAGTGGCAGCATCCATAAGCCACTTGAGCGGAACGATTACCTGAAGCTGCCAACATACCCTGGCCAGCAATCGTACACTATAAAGATAACCAATGAAGTTCGCGAAATTCAGCACACCAACCTTCTGGAGCTTATGGTAGTTGATCATCCTCAAAACATTGATGTTTTAATAGATAAAAATGGGGCTTTAACTACGATGAGCCAAGCTGTTGAGCCAACATTAGCTACAAATTTGAATGGAAACGATGTCACAAATCTGTTGCTTGGAAAAGACAACCAATTTTACCAAAGTTCTTCAATTGAGAATCAACTTCCCTTGAAGGATGGATTAATTATTCAATTCCCCAACCAGGGCGATGCAAAAACTGCTAAACTGGCCATACGGGCAAAAAATTCAATTGTACTCGATTTTATGCTCGGGCAATTTCACAATATGATTGGCTCCTCCTATCAGCGCTACATGAAAAAACAGCAAAGTGTTCCTGAATCAACGATGAGGCAATGGGCATTAGACCAGAGAATTCCGCTTTCGCTATCGGTTGAACGACAAGGCCAATGGGAATTTGTTGATTACTACAACATAGCTGGTCCAATGAAATTTAAGGATGATGTCCTTACGGTTCCACTGAATGGAAATGAAACAGTTCCATTAAAAGTGAAGTTGGAATATGGCAGTTTCTTGTGGGAAATTGACTACGCCGCGGTTGACTATTCGCCTGACAATGAGGTAACATCCTATACCATTCCGGCGAAAACTGCTATCACCGAGGAACAGAAAGATGTAACTGGATTACTTTCAAAAGACGACACGAAATACTATACCCAACCGATAACGACCAATAAGGCAGTGGTAACATTCGATCTGCCTGAATTGACGAGCCAGAACCGAACGGTAATCCTTCACAGCAAAGGTTGGTACGAGATACTCCGTAATCCGGTTGGCAAGCCTGATATTGAAAATCTGAAAGCATTCAGGCAACCCGGCCATTTTAATCAATTTGTCAACGAACAGTTGAAGAAAATGGTGCAACAAGCAGCTCAGCGGTAATCATCCAGAATTAAATTATGTCAGAAAAAGCAAAACTAATAAACGGATGGAGAGCCCTATTTATCCGAAAAAGAGTTCAATTGTTTGTTGTTTCAGAAGCATTCAGGCTTTGTCGTAATCCAATTACTGCCATTTCAGAAATGAAGAGATTACGTGATCTTCGAAATCAGTTACATGGGAGTAAGGCTATTACTAAATATGTCCATTCCGGAAGCCAATTTTATTGGAATTCGGATTACTGCGGATATCCTTCCACCAACCTTAAACACCTCATCAGGAATGAGTTTCTCAGAAGTAACCTGAAGAAGAACAATGGAACAAGCAAGCAGCCAGCACTTCAAACACTGATATGGGGCATTACAAACCGTTGCCCAATGTCATGTCAGCATTGCTACGAGTGGGACAACATTGCACAAAACGATAAACTTGATCTGGATTCTTTAAAAAAAATACTCACCATTTTCAAATTCAATGGAATAAGGCATATTCAGTTCAGTGGTGGTGAGCCTTTGGTAAGATTTAATGATTTAGTGGAATTGATAAAAGACGCTTCATTGACGATGGATTGCTGGCTCTTGACTTCAGGTGCTGGACTTACACCTGCAAAAGCTGTTGAATTGAAGTCAGCAGGCCTGACCGGGGCCAATATAAGCCTCGATCACTGGGATGCAAAGGCACACAATAGCTTCAGGAACAACGAAAAAAGTTTTTCAATGGTAAATGAGGCCGTTCGAAACTGTCATGATGTGGGAATTATAGTGAGCCTTTCGTTGTGTGCGACCAGCGGGTTTGTTACCAGCGAGAACCTGATGAAATATGCAACATTGGCTAAAAACATGGGCGCCCATTTTATCCGGATATTAGAGCCGAGGGCAGTCGGAAAATTCTCGGGTCAGAAAGTTAATCTTGACCAACAGCAAGTGAATATTTTATCCGAATTTACTATACGTCTATACTCGGAAAAGCAATTTAAGGACTTTCCAATCATTTCTTTTTTCGGATATCACCAGCGAAAAATGGGTTGCTTTGGCGCCGGGAACCGATTTTTATATGCTGATCCTAACGGCGATGTACATGCCTGCCCTTTCTGCCGTGGGAAAATGGGCAACCTGCTCGAAGAACCTTTTAATCAGATTATTGAAAAAGTTAAAAGTGCCGGATGCCACCTGTTTGAAAGCCAGAACTCAAATGAAATACTCCGAAAAGAAAACCTGAAACTGACCTGAAAGAAAACGAAAAAAAATATCAGTCACCTTTTCAATTAGCGAAAAGTGATCCTGCAGGAAACTACAAATTCAGGTTCTGAACCTGTACCCAAATTAAATGAAGGCGTAAAACTGATGGATTTGATTGATTGTGAAAAAACAATTATATTTTTTGAAAACAGTGCACCAGCCAACGCGCCAATACCTGTTCCAATTAGGGTAGAAAAAATTACCATTGAAGTTTCCTCCTTTCGGGTATCCAATTCCGGCTCCTGGCCCAAAGTAAAAACATTCGATAATAAATCACCGGTATCATCCATTGCTTTGGCGATTCCAATTCCGGCAAGCAGGCCCAAACCACAACCGGAAAGAGCGCCTATGCCAGCGTAAGAGCCATTTTTTGTGATTTGTGAAATATCCAGAAGCGCAGTTTTCTCAGCATTCAAATTATAATCCTGATAGAATACAGAATCATTCCTTAGCTGTAATTGTTTATAATAAATGGGCGATCCATCGTTTAAGGTCATTACTCCCTTTTTCAAAAATCCCGGAAAAGGAGGAAGTCGGCTGGTTGATTGTGAAAATACCGGCACTGATACCAATAGAAGCAATACACTAATTAAAAATTTAGTTTGCATGGTTTTTCTCCTTATATTTTACACTGGTTAATTCAAACTATTTGCCCAGGGATAGATTGATCTTGATGCGCAGAAACTGCCCTGCTTTTGTGACCGTAAATCGAGCAGGCCCACGAGGGCCTGTTGTGTGCCAAGATAAGGTTCAATCAACCGGAGATGGTATTTTCCGGGTTCAAGTCCTTCCACTTCCATATCCAGATCGTACAGGCAATTGCACTTGCAACCCAAATGTTTTTCGAACTCCTGAATAATGATGGTATCGTTACGGAAAGTAACGGTACACCATAAACTTTCGGGGCAGCAGTTGAATCCTGCGTTGAGATGTTTTAAGATGAGTTTTCGGTTATCACGGTCATAAGCATATTCAATACAGCTTTGAGAAGGTGGCGTTCGGACTGTAGTACCGGCAGATTTTAATCCGTTGCACTGTGGATTTCCCATAAGACGAATCATCAGGTCCATTTCTGCCGGATTTTCGGTTTCCGAAATGCAGGAAGAAAGCAGACCGAGCAAAAACAGAAAGGAAAGAATTTGTTTCATTACCAACTGTTTTAAAATCCGATTACATTAACGGGAAAGCGGTTAGAAGAGTTACAAACAGAAGCTCAAATAATCACACCAAACCAAGGTATTTCACACCTTCGTAAATAAAAAGTAAAGAGAAAAGGAGTAAAACTATTCCCAGCAATCTCATCGTCCACAGATAAATGATGTTCGTGAGTAATAGTTTCGATCTCGAGACGAGTAAAGCAATAATCATTTTTGAACCAATGAGGAATACATAAAACGATAGTAGGAATAAAATTAGCGCAAGTAGATTGGTTTCAAAAGCCTTTAATGCCAATGGCGCCCCAACTGTGACCCAGAAAAGGTAAGGATGCGGGCTTAAAAAATTGGCAATAATTCCTTTTTTCAGTGACCTGGTCTGGATGCCGGTTAGGTGGATGTTCAATTCCCTGGTCTTTAAGGTTTCATAAGCCAGGTAAGCAATGAAAATTCCGCCGAGAATAGAAATACCTCCAAGTATGGAGCTGAACTTCGAAAGCCTTGAAAAAACGAAAAAGGAAATCAAAACGATTGGTATATCGGTAATCAGCGGAGAAATTGCAATTTTGATTCCTTCCCTTCTACTGTGCTTCAAAGTCTCCGATATGACAAGAGTCAATAAAGGTCCGGGAGATAATCCGGCTGTCAGGCCAAAAAGTGCCCCAACAGTAAAAAACTTTAACGTAGCCAATGTTTCAAACATAGATTTTATCCATTCAATCCTTGTATTCGTCCCAACTCTTAATCGTCAAATCTTCAAGGCCGTATTTGCAGAAGGCGTAAATAAACGCACTGGCCACACGGGCATTGGTGATGAGCGGAATGCTGTAATCAATCGCGCTCCGACGGATGGTGTAGCCGTTGCTGATTTCGCGTGTGGTATGGTCTTTCGGGATGTTGATTACCAAATCAATCTTCTTTTCCTTGATATACTCCAGCGTATTCGGGTGTTTTTCGGTTTCATCGGGCCAGTATAAACGGGTTGATTCAACGCCGTTATCGGCCAAAAACTGCCGTGTGCCACCAGTTGCATACAGGTTAAAACCACGTTCAGCAAGCATTTTAGCGCTGCTCAGCAATTCGATTTTCGAGCGCGCCGGACCTGACGAGATCAGTATGTTTTTCTTCGGAATGGTATAACCCACCGAAAGCATTGATTTCAGGATAGCTTCGTAGAAGTTTTCGCCGATGCAGCCCACTTCACCAGTTGACGACATGTCCACACCCAAAACCGGATCGGCATTCAGTAAACGTGCAAACGAGAACTGCGGCGCTTTTACTCCCACATAATCCAATTCGAACAGCGATTTATCAGGTTTCTGAAATGGAACATCCAACATGACCTGAGTCGCGATTTCGATCAGGTTGTATTTCATCACCTTCGATACGAACGGAAAACTGCGCGATGCACGAAGGTTACATTCAATCACTTTTATATCGTTGTCTTTGGCCAGCAACTGCATGTTAAAAGGCCCGGTAATATGGAGTTCTTTGGCAATCTGGCGGGCTATCTTTTTGATCCGGCGAATGGTTTCGATATACAATTTCTGCGGTGGAAAAACGATGGTTGCATCGCCCGAGTGAACCCCGGCAAACTCAACATGCTCAGAAATAGCATATGCCACCACTTCGCCATTTTTAGCTACGGCATCAATTTCAATTTCTTTCGCCTGTTCAATAAATTCGGAAACTACCACCGGATGTTCTTTCGAAACATTGGCGGCCAAAGTCAGGAAATGTTGCAACTGGTCCTTGTTCGATACCACATTCATTGCTGCTCCCGAAAGTACATAGGAGGGACGAATCAACACAGGGAAACCCACTTCCTCCACGAAAGCATAAATATCTTCAATACTGGTCAGCTCCGACCAGCGCGGTTGATCAATGCCAAGCATATCGCACAGCGAACTAAACTTTTTGCGGTCTTCAGCGCGGTCAATATTGGTTGGTGAAGTACCTAAAATTGGCACTTTCTGGCGGTGCAGTTTCATAGCCAGGTTGTTTGGGATCTGGCCACCCATCGAGAGAACAACCCCTTTCGGAGCTTCCAGATCAACAATGTCCATTACACGTTCGAAGGTCAGTTCGTCGAAATACAGCCGGTCGCAGGTATCGTAATCGGTACTCACGGTTTCAGGGTTGTAGTTGATCATGATTGAACGGTAACCTTCCTTGTGAATGGTAGTAATCGCATTCACGCTACACCAGTCGAATTCAACTGAACTTCCGATACGGTAGGCACCCGAACCCAATACAATCACCGATTTATCATCGCGGGGAAATTCCACATCGTGTTCGTTGCCGTTGTAGGTGAGGTACAGGTAATTGGTTTGCGCCGGATATTCACCCGCCAGCGTATCAATCTGCTTTACAGAAGGCAGAATATTTTTGCTTTTGCGCCAATCGCGCACTTTCAACAGGTCGCCATTAATGGCTTTATTGGTTGATTTCAGCACCAGACGGGCAATCTGAAAGTCGGAAAAACCTTCTTTTTTCGCCTGAAGTAATAACGAATCCTCCAAAGATTGAAGCGAATTGACTTCTTCAAGCTTATTTTTGGTGAGATGAATATGGTGAAGTTTCTGAAGGAACCAGCGGTCAATTTTGGTCTTTTCGTAAATGTCGTCAACCGAATGGCCTTTGTTAAAAGCTTCTGCAATGGCGAAAATACGACGGTCGGTCGGGTTGCTCAATTCCTCATCAATCTGTTCGATGGTAATTTCCTCCTTGTTCGCCACAAATCCGTGCATCCCGATGCCCACCATCCTGATTCCCTTCTGAATGGCTTCTTCGAACGACCGGCCTATCGCCATGATTTCGCCCACCGATTTCATCGAACTTCCCAGGTTTTTCGATACTCCTGAAAATTTATTCAAATCCCATCGCGGAATTTTACAAACGATATAGTCAAGGGCAGGCTCGAACGCTGCTGTGGTTACTTTGGTTACCTGATTGTTCAGTTGATGCAGCCCGTAACCCAAGCCCAATTTGGCTGCAACGAAAGCCAGCGGATAACCGGTTGCTTTCGATGCCAGGGCCGAAGAGCGCGACAGACGGGCATTTACCTCAATCACACGGTAATCTTCGGAATGAGGGTCGAGGGCATATTGCACGTTACATTCGCCGACAATCCCGATATGGCGGATGATCTTAATAGCCAGTGCACGTAATTTATGGTATTCTGAATTCGAGAGTGTTTGCGAAGGGGCAACCACAATACTTTCGCCGGTGTGGATTCCCAAAGGGTCGAAGTTCTCCATGTTACAAACGGTGATGCAGTTATCAAACCTGTCGCGGACTACCTCATATTCCACTTCTTTCCAGCCTTTAATCGATTCCTCGACTAAAATTTGCGGCGAATAAGTGAAAGCTTTGGATGCCAGCGATTCCAGTTCCTTGTCGTTCGCACAGAATCCGCTTCCCAGTCCGCCCAAAGTATATGCCGCGCGAATGATAATCGGATATCCAATGATTTTAACCGCGGTATAGGCTTCTTCCATGTTTGTACATGCGATACTGCGGGGAGTCAACACGTTGATTTCGGCCAGTTTTCCGGCAAAAATCTGGCGGTCTTCGGTATCAATAATAGACTGTACAGGAGTCCCGACTACCTTCACGTTGTATTTTTCCAGAATTCCCTGTCTGAACAATGCAACACCGCAATTTAGGGCAGTTTGTCCGCCGAAAGCCAGCAGAATACCATCAGGTTTTTCCCTGATAATTACTTGTTCAACAAAAAACGGGGTAATTGGAAGAAAATAAATCTGGTCGGCAATATCGCTTGAAGTTTGGATAGTCGCGATATTCGGGTTAATCAGGATGGTCTCTACGTTCTCTTCCTTCAGGGCTTTCAGCGCCTGGGATCCTGAATAGTCGAACTCACCGGCCTCACCGATTTTCAGCGCTCCCGACCCTAGTACGATTACTTTTTTGATGTCTTTATTAATCATGGGTTCTTTTGTTTCGTGTTACGAGTTCCGAGTTCCGAGTTGTGTTACTCCTGCCAACTGAGACTGAACACTGTGACTTTTTTATTTCTTCGTCTTTTTGTATTTGATCACGCTATTCATGAAATCGTCGAATAAAAACTCGGTATCAATTGGTCCGCTCGCGGCTTCAGGATGAAACTGGGTAGAAAAGAAAGGCTTGGTTTTATGACGGATCCCTTCGTTGGTTTGGTCGTTCACGTTGGTAAACAAAGGTTCCCAATCTTCAGGCAAAGTTTTCGTATCAACTGCAAAACCGTGATTTTGTGAAGTAATGAAACACCGGTCGGTTCCCTGCAACAAAACCGGTTGGTTATGGCTGCGGTGACCAAATTTCAGTTTGTAAGTATCTGCACCTGCAGCGCGCGCCAGCAACTGATTTCCGAGGCAAATTCCCATGATCGGTTTTTCGGCATCCATCGTTTTACGGATGTTTTCAACAGTCGCATCACACAAAGCCGGATCGCCGGGACCATTTGAAAGGAAGATGCCGTCAAAATCTTCGCCGCTGAAATCGTAATCCCATGGAACGACGATTACGGTTGCATTTCGGTCCATCAAACAGCGAATGATGTTGTATTTCACCCCGCAGTCAACCAAAACGATGCGGTGTTCTCCGTTTCCGAAAGTTTCAACTTTATCACAACTGGCAATGGCAACCAGGTTTTCCTGGTTCGGATCATAGAAATCAATAACCTCGTCATCAAATTCAATTTTACCCAGCAGAGAACCTTTTACCCGGATAATTTTGGTCAGGGCGCGGGTGTCAATTCCGAACAATCCCGGAACCTGGTTTTCTTTCAACCAGTCACCCAGACTTTTGATCGCATTCCAATGGCTGTATTCAAACGAGTAGTCCGAAACAATTAAGCCGGAAATATGTATTTTATCCGATTCGTAAAACTCGGACAAACCACGTTCCTTCGAATCGCTTGGCACACCATAATTTCCGATTAACGGGAAGGTTGAGACCAGAATTTGCCCTGTATATGAAGGATCTGTTAAACTTTCGGGATAACCAGTCATAGCGGTATAAAATACCACTTCACCCGCTACCGACTTTTCATAGCCGAACGATTTTCCTTCAAAAGTGGTTCCGTCTTCAAGAATCAATCTGACTTTTCTAACTTGTGTCATTGCTGCAAAGCTAAATATTAAAAAAAATGCGTTTGGCTACGGCTGTAGGGCAAACGCATGGTTGTTATTTTTAAACAAACTCTCTGAACTATGTACCTTCGGATTTTTTATCCTAAACTTTTCAAACTTCAATTGGAGTGTGTGTTTCATTTCAAGCGACAAAAATAGGCAATAATTTCTGAAAAAAAAGCTTGTCTTATTTATTTTTTGCATATTTTTGCATCGAAAATGTATAAATATTCAAAATGAAGAATCGCATCAAAAGGCAGCTTGCGATAAAACAGGCCATTATCACTGGACGGATCAGCAGTCAGGATGAGCTTTTGCACATCGTGAAAGATCAGGGCTATGAATTGACCCAGGCAACCTTATCGCGCGATTTAAGAATTCTGAAAGTAGCAAAAGTTTCGGATCAGGCGCTAGGTTATGTGTATGTAATTCCTGAAGCGGTCAATACTGAAAACCAACGCGAAAATTCCCGCGTCAACTTTCTGGCCGATGGCTTTCGGGATTTGCAATTTTCCGGAAACCTGGCCGTAATGAGAACCATGCCGGGATACGCAAGCAGCCTGGCCGTAGTAATTGACAAAACCGAACCGTATGAAATCATCGGAACCATTGCCGGAGACGACACCATTTTAATCATCATGCGCGAAGGAGTTACCCACAGCGACCTGATCAACAGCCTGATCCTGATCATGCCGAAATTGGAAGAAAAACTGGGATAAAAAAGTGAACAGTGGTCAGTCGCAGCATTCAGTATAAAAGGGTTGTCAGGTTGTCAAAAAATGTTGTCGGTTGTCAAAATAGTTACAAATGAGCATAACCTTAGTAACTTAAAAAAATACGACAGCACCACCCGTCCGTGCAAAAATTCTGTTAAGAGCGGTTAAGTTGTTTCGGACGGAATTGAGAAAATAATGACAATTGCGAAATATCCTTTGCCGTTAGGCTTTAGCCAACGGACATGAAGTCAAAATAGCACCAGAGGTGCGAAATATTTGTAGAATGTAAAATAAACCCATCCATCCCGTCCGCGAAATGACGATTAGCAAAACATGAACGATGTTATGGACGGAATGGATTGAAAATTAAATATGCAGGGGAAAATGAAAGATCTAAAAAATATTCAAATACTGGTTGCCACCGATGAACACCTGAAATACGTTGACCAGGTGAACGATGCGATAGACATCGCTTCGAAAGAACGCGGAACCGGTATCGCCCGCCGGACCTACGAATACATCGCCGATAAAATGCTTCAGGGCAAAGCCATTATCGCCATTGAAAACGGCGACACATTTGCCGGATTTTGTTACGTGGAAACCTGGGGAGAGAAAAGTTTCGTGGCCAATTCAGGGTTAATTGTCGTTAAGGAGTTCCGTGGTATCGGACTGGCAACCGAAATTAAACGCAAAGCGTTCATGCTTTCAAGGGCAAAATATCCGGAAGCCAAAATATTTGGTTTGACAACCGGTTTAGCAGTGATGAAAATCAACCATGAACTGGGTTATCGCCCGGTCACTTTTTCGGAACTGACCGATGATGAAGACTTCTGGAAAGGTTGCCAGAGTTGTGTCAATTACGACATTTTACTACGAACAGAAAAAAGTAAATGCCTGTGTACAGGCATGGTTTTCGATCCGGCCTGGGAAAAGGAAAAAAAACCAGAGGAGAAAAAGCAAAACGGAGGATGGGCAATAAAAGGCACTTTGCTCGACATTATCAATAAACTGAAACCAAATAAAAACGGATCACAGCCTAAAAAAAGCCGCAGGTTTTTCATTTTTTAAATCAAAGTAATTTTGTATAATCATAGGAGTAAATTCGAAACATTGCTTTTCTAAAGCCTCCCCTTTTGGGGGAGGTTTGGAGGGGGCTTAAAAATAAACAAATGAAAGATAAAGTAGTTTTAGCATTTAGCGGAGGTTTGGATACTTCGTTTTGCGCAAAATACCTGTCGGTAGAGAAAAATCTGGATGTTTACACGGCCATTGCAAACACTGGCGGATTTAGCCAGGCCGATTTGGATACTGTTGAAAAAAAGGCGTACAGTCTGGGTGCAATCAAACACGTTGCGCTTGATGTTACTGATACTTATTACGAAAAAAGCATCAAATACATGGTTTTTGGTAATATTCTGCGAAACAATACTTACCCGATTTCGGTTAGCTCAGAGCGTGTTTTTCAGGCCATTGCGGTCATTGAATACGCAAGGAAAATAGGGGCAAAATATGTAGCTCATGGAAGTACCGGCGCCGGAAACGATCAGGTTCGTTTTGATCTGGTATTTCAAATTTTAGCTCCTGAAATCGGTATCCTCACACCAACCCGCGATCTGGAACTGAGCCGTCAGGAAGAAATTGACTACCTGAAAGCTCATGGCGTTGAAGCAGACTGGAAAAAGATGGATTACTCGATCAACAAAGGACTTTGGGGAACCAGCATCGGCGGAAAAGAAACCCTGAAATCGAATAAAACACTTCCTGAAGAAGCGTATCCGTCGCAACTGACCGAAACTGAAGAAAAAGAAATTACGCTCGATTTTGTGGAAGGCGAATTAAAAGGTGTAAATGGAGATAAATACGACAATCCGGTGAATGCGATCCGTGCATTGGATGCCCTGGCTTCACCTTTTGCTATTGGCCGTGATATGCATATTGGGGATACCATTATCGGCATAAAAGGACGCGTTGGATTCGAAGCTGCGGCTCCGGTCATTATTCTAAAAGCTCATCAGATGCTCGAAAAACACACCCTGACCAAATGGCAGCAATACTGGAAAGAACAACTTGGAAACTGGTACGGAATGTTTCTGCACGAAGCTCTTTACTTTGAACCTGTGATGCGCGACATCGAAAAATTTCTGGAACACTCTCAGGAAAATGTTACCGGAAAAGTGATTGTCCGCCTGAAACCATACAATTTCGTTCTGGTTGGTATAGAATCTGATCACGATTTGATGCGCTCCGAATTCGGCGAATACGGCGAGAAAAACTCAGCCTGGACTGCCGACGATGTGAAAGGGTTTACAAAAGTGCTTTCAACTTCACTGAAAATTCACAATTCGGTAAATCGTAGCTTCTAGCTTCTTGCTACTGGCAGCTAGCGGCTGGCTTTTTGCCAGTAGCCAGTGACTAGCAGCCAGCAGCGTTATTTCAAAGTGCTAATTTGATATTTGGAAAAATGATAAAAGTTGGAATTATAGGCGGCGCCGGATACACCGCCGGTGAGCTCATCCGTATTCTACTCAACCATCCGCAGGCTGAAATTGGTTTTGTGCAAAGCAGCAGCAACGGTGGCAATTTACTGTCGGATGTGCACACTGATTTGTTGGGTGACACTAACATTCGTTTTGTGACCGAAGTTGATTATTCGCTGATTGATGTGGCTTTTTTCTGCATGGGTCACGGCAAATCGAAAGAATTTTTTCAGAAAAATTCACTTCCTGAGAATGTTAAAATCATTGATTTAAGCCACGACTTCAGGATAAAGCACGAAGGAAACGATTTCGTTTATGGTTTGCCCGAATTGAACCGTGAATCAATATGCAAATCAAGTAAAATTGCCAATCCGGGTTGTTTTGCAACCGGAATTCAACTGGCTATCCTTCCGCTGGCTGCTGCCGGACTGATCAAAGATGAACTGCATGTAAATGCCATTACCGGCTCAACCGGAGCGGGGCAATCGCCGGGCGAAACCTCTCATTTTAGCTGGAGAAACAACAATGTGTCGGTGTACAAAGCATTCGGGCACCAGCATCTGGGCGAAATCAGACAGAGCCTGAAACAATTGCAGCCTGATTTTAACTTCGACATTAACTTTATTCCCGTTCGGGGAAATCATACCCGGGGCATTTTTGCTTCAGTTTATACCAAATTTGACGGTTCGTTGGAAGAAGCTGTCCAGTTGTATCAGGATTATTACGAATCGCATCCGTTTGTGTTTGTTAGCAAGTCGAACCCTGATCTGAAACAAGTGGTAAACACCAACAAAGCAATTGTTTATCTGGAGAAACATGGTAATAAACTGATGATCCTTTCAGTTACTGATAATTTGCTGAAAGGTGCGTCCGGTCAAGCCGTTCAGAACATGAACCTGATGTTTGGCCTCGAAGAAATGATGGGATTGGGTTTGAAAGCGGTGGCGTTTTAAAATAAAACGTTGCGAGTTACAAGTTGCGGGTTACGAGTCAAACCCCCCAACTCGAAACTCGTAACAAGAAACCCGTAACATTTTTATTATGAATCTATTCGACGTATATCCATTACTCGACATCACTCCCGTTAAAGGTGAAGGCTGTTACATTTGGGACGAAAACGGTATTAAATACCTGGATCTGTATGGTGGCCATGCCGTGATTTCGGTGGGACATTCACATCCTCATTACATCAAGCGGCTGACTGACCAATTAAAGCAGATTGGCTTTTACTCCAATTCGGTGCAGATTCCACAGCAAAAAGAACTGGCCGACAAATTGGGGCAGCTCTCAGGGTATCCTGACTACCAGTTATTTTTAGTGAATTCTGGAGCCGAAGCCAACGAAAATGCCCTGAAACTGGCTTCTTTTATTACCGGCCGTAAAAAGATAATTGGATTTAAAAAAGGATTCCACGGGCGCACGTCGGCAGCAGTTGCTGTTACCGATAATCCAAAAATCATCGCACCGGTCAACGAAACACCCAACGCGATTATTCTTCCGTTCAACAACCTGGAATTGCTTGAAGAAAAGTTGAAAACCAATGAGATTGCGGGTGTAATCATTGAAGGAATTCAGGGAATCGGCGGTATTCATGTGCCTGCTGAAGGTTTTCTGGTTCAGGCTGAAAACTTGTGTAAACAATACGGCGCAATGCTGATTCTGGACGAAATTCAATCAGGATACGGACGGAGCGGTAAGTTTTTCGCCCATCAATATACCGATGTAAAACCTGATCTCATTACCATAGCCAAAGGAATGGGCAACGGATTTCCGGTCGGCGCGCTGTTGATTGCCCCTGAAATAAAGCCATGGCACGGAATGTTGGGGACCACGTTTGGCGGAAATTACCTGGCCTGTGCTGCTAGCCTGGCTGTTTTGGAAATCATGGAACGTGAAAATCTGGTTGAGAATGCCGAAAAAGTGGGTAGTTATCTGATCGAAAAATTAAAGCAAATTTCAGGTATTAAAGAGGTTAGAGGACTTGGTTTGATGATCGGGCTCGAATTAAATCAACAAATTAATGACATTCGTCATGTTTTGTTAAAAAATCATCATATTTTTACCGGCGTTTCCGGGACAAATACCATCAGGTTACTTTCTCCCCTAACTTTGACAAAAGAACAAGCTGACCTATTTGTTGAGGCATTGATCGAAACAATTCAGGAATGAGGAAAAAGAAATGAGAAAATGTTCCATGTTGTATAAATGGTAAATGGTAAATGGTAAATTACTTAATAGTAAATACTTAGAAAATGATTGATCAAAAAATTACCATCATCGGTGGAGGAAATATTGGGGGCGCTATCGCAACCGGTTTAATTAAATCGAAGCTGATTGCACCTTCTTCATTTACTGTTACCGACCGTATGACAAGCATACTCGAAAAATTTCAGGGACAAGGTGTACAAACCTCGACCGATAACAAATCAGCCTGTCAAAATGCCGACATCATCATTTTAGCAATTAAACCCTATCAGGTTCACGCCATCATCGAAGAAATTAAACCGGTATTAAATCCCAATCAAATTCTTATTTCGATCGCTGCAGGAGTCGGGCTCCAAAGTTTAGAAGAATCAATTGAAGGTAAATCTCTGGTATTTAGAGTAATGCCAAACACAGCCATTGCTATTCAGGAATCGATGACTTTAATTTCGACCAATGTAAAATCGGAAGTTCTGCGCAACCGGGTACTGCATATTTTCGATCAACTGGGGCAGGCAATTATTATTTCTGAAGATTTGATGGCCGCGGCCACTGTGCTTGCATCGTGCGGGATTGCGTTTGCCTTGCGTTACATGCGGGCTGCCATGCAAGGTGGAATCGAAATTGGCTTCAGTTCCGAAATGGCCCAATTCATTACGGCACAAACCGTAAAAGGCGCTACAGGCTTGATTCTCGAATCAGGAAGGCATCCGGAGCAGGAGATTGATAAAGTAACGACACCCCGGGGAATCACCATTACCGGATTGAATGAGATGGAACACAAAGGTTTCAGTTCGTCGCTGATTCAGGGCTTGATCGCCTCTTTCAACAAAATTGAGAAAGGTTAACAAACTGTTTTGAAAATACATTTACGATATAAAAAAATCACTGTCAAAGTGGGCAGTAACGTTCTAACCAGGCTGGATGGCACATTGAATGATGCCAGCATTTCACATCTGGTCGATCAAATAGCTGTTCTTCATCAAAAAGGTGTTGAAATTGTATTGGTATCATCAGGAGCAGTTGCAGCAGGTCGTGGTGAAATAGGAAACGGTAAAAAACTGGACACTGTTTCTGCACGTCAATTATGGTCGGCTGTTGGTCAGGTAAAACTGATAAATTGTTATGCTGAAGCGTTCAAAAAATATGGAATTTCATGCGCACAGGTCCTCACCACCAAAGAGAATTTCAGCGACCGGGTGCATTACCTGAACATGAAAAACTGTATTTCGACACTGATAGAATACAAAGTGATTCCAATTGTGAATGAGAATGATACCATTTCGGTTACCGAGCTGATGTTTACCGACAACGATGAACTTTCAGGATTGATTGCCTCGATGGAAGATTCGGAAGCCTTGATTATTCTGAGCAATATTGACGGAATTTACGATGGTTCGCCCGAATTGCCCGGATCGAATGTGATTCGTGAAATCACCTCTAAAAGCAAACCGCTCAACGAGGCCATTTCGACCGGAAAATCGAGTTTTGGTCGTGGTGGAATGTTGACCAAATACCACATTGCAAAAAAAGTGGCCAAGGGCGGCATTAACGTTCACATTGCCAACGGGATGAAGGAAAATGCACTTCTGCATATTATGAACGCTGCCGAAGATTTTGTGCATACAACCTTTGTTTCTGAAAAGAAAAAAGCATCGAATGTCAAAAAATGGATATCGTATTCCGAAAGTTTTGCCAAAGGTGAATTGGTTGTGAATGAAGGCGCAAGGAATGCCCTGCTTTCGAGCCAGGCCACCAGTCTTTTGCCGGTCGGTGTAGTTGCTATCGAAGGAACTTTTGAAAAAGGCGATTTGGTGAAAATCAGAGATGAAAATGGAAAGCTGATCGGGATTGGAAAATCGGAATATAATTCGGAGAAAGCTGAAAAATACAAAGGAAATAAAAACAAAAAAGCGGTAGTTCATTACGACTATTTATACATTATGGAATAATAAAAATATTGACTCGGGATTGGTGTACTGATAACCCTTTCTATAGATCCCTTAATTAAAGCCTCCAGATGGCGACCGATTTCTGAGTTATATTTCCCCCTTCCTCCCCCTGGAAGGGGGCTTTTTTACTTCCGGGGACGAATTTGGTAAGATGAAAAAATAACGATGACAGTAAAAGAACAACTTACACTGGTTTTAAAAGCCAGCCGGAAACTTAACCTGGTTTCAGTGGAAAAAATAAATCAGGTTTTAGAGGATGTGGCAACTGCTGCAACCGAAAATACAGCGTTTATCCTTCAGGAAAATGATAAAGATTTAAGCCGGATGGATCCAAATGATCCGAAGTATGACCGATTGATGTTGACTGCTGATCGAATAAAAGGAATCGCAACCGATATTTGCAATGTGGCCTCACTCCCATCGCCACTTGGCCGGATTTTGAGCGAAACCAACCGTCCTAATGGAATGAAAATCTCAAAAATCAGTGTTCCTTTCGGAGTCATCGGTATCATTTACGAAGCCCGTCCCAATGTAACTTTCGACGTGTTTTCGTTATGCCTGAAATCGGGAAATGCCTGTGTCTTAAAGGGAGGAAGCGATGCCAACGATTCGAATGTGGCTATTGTAAAGGTCATTCAGAAAGTCCTAAGTAAACATGCACTCGACGAAAATATTCTTTCGCTCCTTCCGGTTGACCGCGAAGCTACTACCGAACTTTTACATGCACATGGTTTGGTTGACCTGATTATTCCACGCGGTTCGCAAAACCTCATTAATTTTGTCCGTGAGAATTCAACCATTCCGGTGATTGAAACCGGGGCCGGAATTTGCCATACTTATTTCGATGAAACTGGCAATGCCCTCAAAGGACAGGCGATTATAAACAATGCGAAAACCCGCCGCCCAAGCGTTTGCAATGCGCTCGATTGCCTGATTATTCACCAAAACAGGCTGAAAGACTTGCCTTTTCTCACCAAACTTCTTCCTGAAAGTCAGGTTGTTATTTATGCCGATGAAAAATCCTATCAGGCGCTTGATGGTAGATATCCATCCCGTTTGCTCAAACATGCTACTGAAGAATCGTTCGGTACCGAATTTTTGTCGTATAAAATGGCGGTTAAAACTGTGTCCGATTTTGATGAAGCGCTCGACCACATTGCAACATACAGTTCCAAACATTCCGAAGCCATTGTTTCTGAAGATGAAGGTTCATTGGAAATTTTCAGAAGGTCGGTTGATGCGGCAGCGGTTTATTGCAATGTTTCAACCGCTTTTACCGATGGCGCGCAATTTGGTTTGGGTGCAGAAATAGGCATTTCTACCCAGAAATTACATGCACGCGGCCCGATGGCCCTCGAAGAACTGACCAGCTACAAATGGATTGTGGAAGGCAACGGGCAGATTCGGGCGAAATAGAAAAAAGTGGTCAGTCGCAGTTTACAGTTCTCTGCTTTTAATGAAAATAGCCTTTGCCCCTAGTACGCTAGCCAACAGAAATGTAGGAAAACAGCTCCATAGGAGCGAAATATTTATAGAGAGAAATAGTAATAGAAGAAAATCGTCTGCGAAAACAAGCAGAAAAAAGCTTTGACCTCCCTTCGGACGAAACAGGATTCAACTCCTAAAAGGAATTTCCGAAATGAATAAAAATTCTTTCCTGAATTGAAAATTGCTGTATCTTTATTGAATAAACTCTTAACAACACAAAATTCAAAAATACAATAAATTAAAATTTTAATGAGACATTTTACGTCAGTTCATGATATTGAAAATCTGGATGAAGCCTTAAAACTTGCATTCGAAATCAAGCAATCGCCATATAAATTTCAGGAACTGGGAAAGAATAAAACCCTTTTGCTGGTATTCTTCAATTCGAGCCTTCGTACCCGTTTAAGTACGCAGAAAGCCGGATTGAACCTGGGTATGAACGTGATCGTTTTCGACATCAACGAAGGCGGCTGGAAACTGGAAACCGAATTGGGAGTGATTATGGATGGCAACAAACCTGAACATATCCGCGAAGCCGTACCCGTTATTGGCCGTTATTGCGACATTATCGGAGTACGATCATTTGCCCAATTCGAAAACAGGGACGACGATTATCAGGAAAAAATCATACAGCAATTTGTTGATTATTCAGGAGTTCCGGTTGTTAGCATGGAAGCTGCAACCCGTCATCCGCTTCAATCGTTTGCCGATCATTTAACCATTGAGGAGTTCAAAACCAAAGCCCGCCCGAAAGTTGTTTTAACCTGGGCTCCGCATCCCCGCGCTTTGCCGCAAGCGGTTCCAAACTCCTTTGTAGAGTGGATGCGTCAGACCGGTTATAAATTGGTAGTGACCCATCCTGAAGGTTATGAACTTGCCCCTGAATTTATGGGTGACCTTAAACCGGAATACGATCAGATGAAGGCTTTTAAAGGCGCCGATTTCATTTATGCCAAAAACTGGGCATCTTATTCCAATTATGGAAAGATCCTTTCAAAAGATCGTTCTTGGACCGTTTCGAAGCGACAGATGGAAGTTACCGATCATGCAAAATTCATGCATTGTCTGCCAGTTCGCCGTAATATGATTGTTACCGATGAAGTGATTGACGGCCCAAACTCCATCGTTATTCAGGAAGCTGAAAACCGTTTGTATTCTGCACAGGCCGTATTGAAAATGATATTAGACGAGTTAAAATAGTTCGGAGTACCTAAAGTTCGTAGTGCCTAAAGTATTTAGGACTCAATAACTCCAGGCACTCCAGGCACTTAAAACTTTAGGCACTTATTATGGAAAGATTAACTATTGTAAAGGTTGGTGGAAAAGTAGTTGAAGAAAAAGAATCTCTGGATCAATTGCTAAATCAGTTCGCTCAAATCAGGGGGAAGCGTATTTTGGTGCATGGCGGCGGAAGCCTGGCAACCAGTATGGCCGAAAAACTGGGTATTGAAACCCATATGGCAGAAGGCCGCCGGATTACCGATGAAGCAACATTGGAAGTGGTTACTATGGTTTATGCCGGATTAGTCAACAAAACAATAGTTGCCGGTTTACAAGCCAGAGGATGTAATTCGATTGGCTTAACCGGAGCCGATCTGAATGTTATCCGCGCCAAAAAAAGACCAGTTACAACGATTGATTTCGGCTTTGTCGGGGATATTCTTGGGGTTAACACTTCAGAATTACGATTACTGTTAAATGAAGAAGTTGTACCTGTTATGGCTCCCATAACCCACGATGGAAAAGGCCAGTTATTTAATACTAATGCCGACACCATAGCAGCTGATCTGGCTATTGAACTGTCGAATTATTTTTCGGTCAACTTATTTTATTGTTTTGAGAAAAAAGGTGTATTGCTCAAGGAAGATGACGAGAATTCAGTAATTTCAGAACTGAGTTATAACCGGTTTAAGTTACTTCAGGAGGAAGGAATTATTAATGAAGGAATGATTCCGAAACTCGATAACGGATTTAATGCCATGAAAAACGGAGTTAGCCAGGTTCTGATAACGAACCCGAACCAGATTTCAATGGCACGCGGAACCCGGTTAAGCCTGAAGGAAGATTGAAAAATAGTATGGTTTCCGTTTAAATCACTCCTGTGAATCTCATTTTTCGATTCCAAATAATGACTAATTTTATCCTATGAAACGCTTCATTCAAAATGCAATTCTGGCGCTTTTTATACTTGGCGGCTACAATGGTTTTGCGCAGGCAGAAACAACATTGGTTAAACTTTCAGTACCAGTACCGGATTTCAATTATGAATTGAGTCCGGGGAAATCACAAAGTATCAGTGACCTGAAAGGCAAAACAGTGTTAATCACATTTTTTGCAACCTGGTGCGGACCATGCCGAAAAGAGTTGCCACATATTCAGTCGGATATTTACAACAAATACAAAAAGAACCCGAAATTTGAATTACTGATTATTGGTCGTGAACACAACTGGGACGAAGTGAATACATTCCGGACTGAAAATAAATTTACCATGCCATTTTATCCTGATCCCGAACGTAAAATTTATTCAAAATTTGCATCTCAGTTTATCCCGCGGAACTTCCTTATTTCGCCGGAAGGAAGAGTAATTTTCAGTTCAATCGGATTTGAAGCGAAAGATTTTAGTAAACTAAAAGAAATGATTGACAGTCAGTTGAAAAAGGACTGATGGATTGACAGACTGTTGGACTGAATGAATCCAGACAACTGACCACTGTGACTGAACACTGTTTTATTTGGCTGCAATAGTTTCAATTTCTATCAAAACCCCCATAGGCAAATCCCTGACCGCAAAAGCAGACCTGGCCGGAGGATTTACAGCGTAAAACCTGCCATAAACCTCATTCATAGCCTTAAAATTAGCGATATCGCTTAAGAAACAGGTTGATTTAACCACATCGCTGTATTCATATCCGGCTTCGCTCAAAATTGCTCCGATATTCTTCAAAATCTGTTCTGTTTGTTCCTGAATTCCACCTTCAACAATTTTCATTGTATGGGGATCAAGGGCTATTTGTCCTGAAATATACAAGGTGCCGGCGACTTCAACTGCCTGACTATACGGACCAACTGCTGCCGGTGCATCTGCTGTATTTATAAAACGTTTCATAAGGTATTGGTTAAATGGTTGAATGGTTAAATGGTTGAATGGTTGAATGGTTAAATGGTCTAATGTATTAATATACGAATTGCCGAATTATCAATTTGTCAAATTTTAATTGGCTAGCTGTGTTTTTCTGAAAGATATCTTTCAGCATCAATGGCAGCCATACAACCAGTTCCGGCAGCAGTTACGGCCTGTCGGTAAACTGAATCCTGAACATCGCCACAGGCAAATACCCCGGCAACATTGGTTTTTGAAGTACCCGGAATGGTTTTGACATAGCCAACTTCATCGGTATCAATAAAATCTTTTACGAAGTCGGAATTTGGCTGATGCCCGATAGCCAGGAAAAATCCATCAATTTTAATGGTTACTTCCTCCTCTTCCAGAGTTCCTTTTTTCTTCCAGAGCAATGCGCCTTCCACAACTCCATCGCCTAGCAATCCCTTGGTTTGATGCTCCCATAAAACCTCAATGTTTTTTGTCCTGAAAACCCTTTCCTGCATCACTTTTGAAGCGCGAAGTTCGTTTCGGCGAACAATCAGATAAACTTTATTTACCAGTCCAGCCAGATAAATAGCCTCTTCGGCAGCGGTATCGCCACCACCTACAACGGCAACATCTTTTCCGCGATAAAAGAAACCATCACAGGTAGCGCAGGCAGACACTCCGCTTCCGGCGTACTTTTTCTCATCTTCAATTCCCAGGTATTTTGCGGTTGCTCCTGTTGCTAATATGACTACTTCTGATTCAACTATTTTTTTGTCGTCAATCCATACTTTATGCACAGGTCCTGAAAAATCAACTTTGGTTGCAAGTCCCCAGCGGACATCAGTTCCAAACCGGATCGCTTGCGCTTTTAATTCTTCCATCATCTCTGGACCGGTAACACCTTGCGGATATCCCGGAAAATTTTCCACTTCAGTAGTTGTAGTTAACTGCCCACCTGGCTGAAGGCCTTCGTACATTACAGGACTCAGATTAGCCCGTGCAGCATAAATGGCAGCAGTGTAACCAGCCGGACCAGAACCAATAATCAGGCATTTTACCCTTTCAATTTCAACGTCCTGATTAGTAATATTACTTTTTGAGTCGTCAATATTCATTACTTTAAACATGTCATTTTTTGATTTGGTTTTGTTTTCAAAGTTACAAAACAAGTATTGAGTAACAACAGCGATATAATCAATAATTGTTATCGGCAGATAGACAAAGCTGATTTTAAAATTCAACTTTGATATTCTATGACCGGATCCACTTTGGCTTTCATAACAATACCAACTAAATCAAACAGAATAACGCATTGTCGGACAACATTCAATAGTTAAAATATCATAAAATATTATAAATTAATATGATAGAGAAATAAAGTTTAAAATATTCAGTTCCTAAAGTGGTAACATTTATCAGGTTTCTCATGTAAAAAAGAATATAAAAACGATAAGCTATGGTTGTTCAGAAAAGAATTCAGAAAATCAGGAAACAATCAATGATTGCCTCTCCTACCAGAAATCCATGGTTTTTTAGTGAAGATAGTGTTGTGAACCAATCTCAGATTACAGAGAGGAAATCATTTGGGAAAAATCGCGAAAGTATTTTTAATGAAGATTATTTCAGGTATGCAAAAGGAAATTCGGAACTACACAGAAAAAAGAAAGAATGTACTTTTGTGGTTGATTGGCAATTATCTGATACCTTCTGATCTGAAATTCATAAAATCTGAAGAAGTTTTTTTTACTAAAAAAGGCCGGACCTTCTGGAATCGGTTTCATCATTAGGGGATCATCAATATGTTGAATATTCAGGCTCAAAAAACCGGCTATATTTTTTGGATAACTAAAGAAGATGGCTACTTTTGCACGCACAAAAGTTCGGGGTGTAGCGCAAGCCGGTAATATAGTATTTAACTTCTTATATTACAATCATATATAAACTTCATCTTAAATATATATTCTCCATCGTAAAGGTTATTCAAACCAAAAGCAATTTAACATATTCCAGAAAATATTATCACTTAATATTCAGTTAGTTAGCAATCTGAAATACTCATATCAGATTAAAGAATACTTAAACATCTTAAATGCTGTATAGTATTGATTATCAATTAGTTTAGTTAATTAATTGGCTATATCTTTGTGCCATTATTAACAATTAAAAACTAAAAAATATGAGTAAAAGAAATTGTAAAAAACCTTTCAATTGTAAAGATTGTAAGGAGTATTGTGTGCCTGCTACTGTTTATTATAAGAAAAACTCAAGTAAGTTAAAAGAGATTTATTTTTTCTACAATGGTTACAATATATCAGTAACTAAAAATGTTGAAGAATTTGATTCATTTCTTTTTAATTATTACAACTCTTATAAATTACAACACCAAATATGTATTAAAGATTATTTGAAACAACTTAATTTAATCTGCTTAAATTATGATGCTGATATTTATGATGATCGTACAGATAAGATATTTGCAATGAATGTGTTTGTTTTAACAAAAATGAATGTAATAATTAATGATGATGAAAATGGTTTAGTATATATCTATATTTAGAAAAAAGAGAGTTTTTAAAACTCTCTTTTTTCTAAAATTTCTATCTGTATTCATTCCAGACAACATTTTTTTCAAAAACACGAAAATAAAATAAACTTCCCGAACACAATTGTATATAAAACTCATAAATAAAAAATTATTAACAATTAAAATTTAAAAATTATGAGTAAAACAGTATTAACAATTAGAAATTTGAATTTTAAAAGAGATACGAATAAGTATCTATTTCAGAAGTATTTTGATCAAAAGTATTTTGATTATAAAGATGAAATCATTGATGTAATTATATACAGAGATGAGAAAAGAAGTAAAAGAGTTTTAACTACTAAAAAAAGTAAAGTATGAAAAAACAGAAACAAACAGAACTGATATTTGATTATAAGTTTGAAGTAATAAAAAGAGTAAATATAAAGATTGATAATTTAGTTGATTTTATAGATCCAACTGATAAAACATTAATTGATGTTATTAAAAAATATATCATTCGTTACAAATCAGATTTTTTTAAAATTAATTACAGATATGAAGTTGATTTATTTGAAATATATGATGAACAAATTATATCAACTATTAAAGTTAAAAAATATGATTATGATGATTTTAAAAATAATTCAGAATATAAAGATCATAAAGAAAAAATTATAGATAATTTAGAAAAATATAGTATTGATGATTTTACATTTGAAGATTTGAAAATGTTAAAATATAATATAGATAATAATCATCCTACAGATGATTCTGAATTACCATTTTAATTATAAAGTATGAAATTAAAAGAATGTGTATGTATTAAATCTCACATACGAACATACAATTATGTGAAATATAAATTTGAAAAGAATAAAAAATATAAATACTCAAATATATATACTCCGATCAATCTTTACGATTATTGTGTTTTAACTGATAATTATGATTTTTCAAAAAATAAAAATAAAAATTTTGATAATTTCTTTAATTATACAAATTACACTTATAATAATGATTTTTCAAATTACTTTACAATAGATATTTCAGTAATAAGAAAAATGAAGTTAGATAAAATAAAAAAAGTAGTTCAGAAATGAACTACTTTTTTTTTGCCCCAGCCTCATTACTATTTTTCAGCAATAAGGCGTTTTTTTACCTTATATAAATACGCTTTATTATATCCTGTATATAATTGTATATCAGTGAGTTGCATTTGTTTATTATTCCACAAATCTAAAAACATCTCATCTGTAAGTTTTACCTTTTCAGTTTTTACTTCTGACTGAACCTCAATTTCAAAAAAAGTATATTTCTTTTTTAATGCCGCTAAATCTCTGTCAAATTTTGCCCGAAGTTGTCGCTCTTCGTGTCCACAGAGCAGGTCTCTTTGTTCTGGTGTAAGTTCAATTTTTGTTTTCATATTTTTTGTATATTATTGATTATAGGGCTAATATACGGAGGGGTTTTATAACTGCGGAATATTTTGATATTATTTTTTCGGTATTATTAAATGATATTCTTACTCTATAAAGTTCTTATGAGTAAACCATTTATTTTCCGTATTTCTGTTTTGCCTTTGGTGGTCGTTATGGCAATGTCTGAACCATACCATTTTGCAGAAATAGCATCTCCTCCGATTGTCCGAACAAGCGAACCATTTTCTTTTCGTAGTTCACATTTGCCTTTTATTGTTGTAATCACAATCAATGATTGAGCATTGTTGAAGTCGGCTGAAATTGCATCTCCTCCGATTGTCCGAGCAAGAGATCCATTTTCATTTCGCAATTCTACTTTCCCATTTTTGATTAATACGATTTTCATTTCCTAAATTTTAATCTTTATTGAAACCCACCCATTTGCCGTCCTTATCCAGACCCCTATTTTTTAATTCATATAGAGCAACTTTGTTTAAATCCAATCTATTGTTTGCAACCTCAACGAGAATATCGGTGTCAAACAGAGAGATAACATTTTTATTTGGGTCTATGTAATCTTTGGGAGTTGAGGTTTTATCAGTTTTCATATTCTAATTCATTTTTGATGTTTTTCACTTTATTGATAGTTGAAAATGAGCATCCAATAATCTTACTAATCTCGCTATAAGGATATTCCTTTTCTAAATAATTCAAAATCTTTTGATTGCGTGGTTTTTGAATGAAGTTCATTTTTGTTTCTTGGGTGCCAATTTTTCTGCCACGATATTTCCCTTTAATTTTCGCCAGCGCAATTCCTTCTTTTTGTCTATCCAAAATCATATTTCTTTCAAAGGATGCCATTATTGACAAAATTGAAATGATCATTTGTGAAACCTCATCTGGAGAACCGTCTGCCTTAAAATTTGTGAGATTTGGATTTCTACATACTACTTTAATTCCCATCTCTGTAAGTTCCTGCCATGTCCTTAAAACATCAGTTGTATTTCTTCCGATACGATCAATTGAGCAAATTTCAAGATGGGTGAGTTTCTTTTGGTCAATCAACTCTTTAATTTGAGAGCCTTTTGGTCTCTTATAAAATTCTATACTTCCAGAACACTTATCAGCAAAAACATAATCAAATCCTTTGATGTCCTGAAGTTGTCGCTCGTCGTTCTGTTCCTGTGTGCTAACCCGTGAATAAAATACTTTCATTTTGATACTATTTATATGTGATACATCCACAATGCTAATATAGTATCAATCCCCCTAAAAACCTAATGTTTTAGCGGCTTTTTTCAATTTATTTTGATACTCGTTGAAGTATAGTCTATATCTGTATTTGGTCATAATTAGAATAATCTTCTAAATGAGATATTAATTAATGTAGATTTTCTTTTTTGTTGAGTAATTATTTAATTAACTTTGTATGTATCAACTATTTTATAAAAATAACTAAAAATGAGTGGGACGGTCATTTGTAGTAATTGTGGAAAAAAAATATCCTTTATTGGTAATGTTTGTCCTTATTGTCATGCGGACAAAACAAAAGATAAAGAAACCACTGCTATTATTGCTTTAATAGTAATAGGATTTTTTATTTGGTTGATTTACTTTTAGAATTTAACCAAATCAATTAACTCGTGTGAACATTAGCCTTTAACTTTAGATGTTAGTTAAAGGCATAATTCTTATTCCGGGGACGGGAAGTTATAGATTTTGATGTTGATGAACTTTTCTGGAACAAATAAAAGATACAGCCAACACTTGGTTTAACCCAATGTGGCTGATGTTTTTATTGATATATTGATTAACTGTAAGTTATGCGAAGTGAGTAGTCAAAAATTATGGTTATGAACTTACCTAAAGTTGAACATATTTTTGGTGGATTAATTGTTATTTTCGTTGTTTTGATAATAATTAACGATAGGAGAAGTAGTCTTCCTGCTGGTAGTAATTCTCAATCAAATTTCAGTACATCTGAAATTAAAATAAAATACACAAAAAAAAATCTCAATGTACGTGAAAAACCAAACGCTGAAAGTAAAGTCGTTAAAACTTTAATGCCAAATGAAAAAGTAAGAACTAAAGAGATAGAAGAAAATGGCTTTACACAAATTCTAAATTCAGAAAATCTAATTTATGGATGGTGTTCAAGTAAGTATCTGCAAAATATGCCACTATCCGCAAATGAACTTCACAAGCCTATAAAATTAATAAAAGAAGCAAAATATTATGTTAGACTAATAAGTGATAGTGTAAAAATTAAATATGCACCTAACCCAAATTCTTCAACAGTTGCTATTGGAATGAAAAATGAGATGTTTGATTTGGATAAAATGGAAGGTGGTTGGTATGTTATATTTATGTTCAGTGGAATGTATAGATATTTAAATATTTCCTGCGCTATAAAAGTTGATTCTATTCAACCTTATTCTTTCCCCATTGAAGTAAAAAAGCAGGCATATATTGAATTGTATGAGGCTGAGGGGAAATCAATGGAAGATGCGTATTTAAAATTTCCTAATGAAGCTCTAAAACAGGCAGATTATGTAAGTGTTTTAGATGATAAATATAAACTCCTAATATTCAGAAAATATTCAATACCTACACCCTATTCAAACAAACTCAATTTTGAGGGTTCAATAAATAAATGGTCTACTAAATAAAAGAAGTTAATATTCACACCTAACTTTTTTATATTTAAGATAGATGCAAAAATTAATAGCAAATATGCTTAATTGCTTTTTACCCTAAATATTTGTTCAATCGGATTCAAGGTTTAGATATATTTTCAATATTTTTTCTGCAATTTTTACCCCAGTTTTGTTTTTTATCTTAATACATGTATTCTCAACAGCACCTCTAAAAACAGATCCATCGTCCCTTATAATAGGTCCAAATTTTTTAAGTTCTTTTTGAATCCATTCCCAGTCTAACTGAAGCTCCTCAGGAAAATCCGTTCTCTTTAAATTGAAAAAACCAATATAAACTTGATTGAGCCTTTTTCTTATATCACCAGGTCCAGTTGCGAGTGAGTAAATTGTTTCTCTCAGTTTCTGTCTTGCATATAAATATTTATTTGTCATAATATTGTATATTTATTAATAAGTCTCAATTCCATAAAAATAGTTATTAAAACACTTAACTACTGAAAAGAAAAAATTTCTTTTGATTGCTGATTGAGAAAGATACAAATACTCAATTTAAGATATTTATATAAAACATTTATAGCCTCCATCCATCAAGGTTTTTACTTTTCTATTTCAATATATAAACAAAAAATATCCTCATTAAACAACTGAATTATAGATATATGATAGATATCATTCAGTTTAATCTAACATTTTTTACTTTTTCCTTCAACTTTTTCAATATAGCCTATAGTCATTCGGATTAATTTTCATTTGTGATAACATTGGTTCAAATAAATTGCTCCAACAATATTCCCTTTGATTCTGGCAGGTCTTCTTATGTGGGTTGATAAAATGTATAGCCAACAAAATACAACCCATTAAAACCAACCCAAATTGAAATTGTTTATTGAATATTCATTTATGATTATGGTGCAATTATCTGATTTTTTCATGTTGATTTTTTCTCCTCTGTAATAGATTGATAATCAATAGCCATTCCCAAAACAGGCAAGATCATGATTATATTATAATATATAAAATATATTTTTCTTGCCTAAATGCCAATAAATCAATACATTAATTATTTCCCCCTTCCCCCCGATTTTTTCATTCCATTTTCATGTCTTTTACGAATTTTTTTGATGTTCCTTTCATATTTTTCCAAGGCTTGATTTTGGTCATCAATTATTTTTTGTATCCGTGGTAACATCATTGCATTTACGGTGTCCTGAATAAGTTTAAACTCATTTGCTTTTCGTGCCTTCTCGTTTTTCTCCCATGTTTCCAATAATTCATTGTTTTTACATTCATCGCTCATCAATTATTCTATTTTTTATTTATATATATGAGAAAATAATTGAAAAGTTGATGATGAAATTTGATGAATTTAAAAGCAAAGACAAGGGTATAAAGAAACAGGAGAAGGAGTTGAAGAAGAAAAAGATGAAGAATAATATTGACCGGCTAACAAAGAAAAAAAGGGAGATCCAGACTAAAATGAATCAGTTCGTAAATAGTCCGAGTTACTATGAGATGTTAAAAATTCCTGCATTTACTCATTAGAAATTCAATGCCTTTGATTGTTATAATGGCTAACTGAAATCAGAGAAAAATTAAAATCATTATAGTTTTTGGTGGTGCTTTAATTGCAAAGGTTGGTAGTTCATTCAATCAATCTTTTATTTGCTCTGGTTGGTTCTAACTTGAAAAATGATGTTCATGTTGATTGGGGTAAATAACCTCTTATAACCATTAAAAATTCTACGAAAATAAATCAACTATTTTCTTTTTCTTCTCGTACGTTGCATTTGCAATAATTTCTTTCAATTTATCATCAATTGCTTTTTTATCTTCTATTTTAATTTCCTCATCATAAAATTTACCATCAAGTTCATCAAGTGGAAATCCTAATATATATTTTTCAGTTGTTTTAATTGATTTGTGATTTAATGCTTTTGAAATATAATATACATTTTTACCTTCCATTAATGATAAATATGCGAATGTATGCCTTGCCATATGGCTGCTTAATTTCATATTTTTATTGCTGAAAGTTTCTATTTCATTTGAAAGTTTTTTTAATTGTTTATTATATACTGCGGTTTGAGTTGCAACTGAAGTATAAATTTTTTTAATATCTGTTGTTTCTGATGTAACTTTAGAAAATATTCTTTGATTTTTGGTTTCTGAATTATTACTCAAATTATACAGATATAATCTAATCAAATCATATTTTTCAACTTTTCTATTATATTTTATTTCTTCACCGCCAGCAATTAAAGTATCAGTACCTGCAGGTAATCTTGTTTTTTTTATTATTTCAGTCTGAATTGATGGTTTCATAAACTTAAAAAGAATATCCAAAAGCTCATTATTCAATGCAATATCCATTTTTGATTTTGTTTTATACATCGTAAATTTTAATCTTTTTCCTGAATCAGTTATATTTTCCCAACGAAGCAATAATAAATCCGATACTCTCATTCCAAATGAATAATATTGAAAAAGCCATTTTAAGCCAATTAATTTATTAGGTTCTGAAAGTTTTAACACTTTATTTTCTTTTTGTGAATAACCACCTGCAGAACCATCAACTAATCCTTTTAGCAACTTAAATTCTTGTTTATTTAGGTGTTTTGGTGATGTTACAACAGCATTAAATTTGAAATTAGTGAATGGATTTTTTGATGGATTGTATTTTTCATCATTTATAGCATTTGTAAGAATAACACGAAACTTTTCCAGATATCCTTTCTGGCTAACTGGCTTAACATTCTTCAAAGTTAAATGCTCTCTAAAATCATTCAAAAAATCAATATTAATATCAAAAAATAGTAAATCTGGTTTTCTTCCAGATTCAGAACAAAATAATTCAAGTTGATATTTTAGAGTATTAGTTTTTTGTAGTAATCCTAACTGATTATTAATCTCCAGTTTTTTAGAATACTTTTCAAGATATTCAGAAAAAGAATTTGATTTATAAGTTATTGTTTGAGTTATTTTATTTGGATCTGAAATATTTAACTTTTTCAGTTCAGTTTTGAATTGAGTTTGAATTTTTTCATAATTCTTATATGATGGTAATAAATCACCTTTATCATTCACAAACTTATTTTTCTCTGAACCAGTTAAATAGAATGGTAAAGCAATATATCTATATTTTTCACCTTCTTTGATTCTTATTTTAACAGAATACAAATTTGAACCTTTTTTTGTTTCTTGGCTCCAAATAATTAACTTTGCGGCTGATTTCATAGTTCATTGATTTTATTGATTTTCAAACTTAAATCTACGGATAATATTTAGATTCATCTTAAATATATCTTAAATGTTTTTCAAAACAATACAGATTTATTGAAAAAATTATACTTTAAAATCAATTAGTTAGAAATTATTTTATTCATTTTCGGGGTGTAGCGCAGCCTGGTAGCGTATCCGTCTGGGGGGCGGGGGGTCGCAAGTTCAAATCTTGTCACCCCGACTAATTGAAAATCAAATGGTTAGACTTAAACGTTTAACCTTTGTTTTTTGTGTATTGCGCCGCTTTTGCGCCGTTTTTCGGATAGATACTTAGTTCAAAAGTCATTTTGTTCCATCAACTTCGATAAAATCACAACAAAAAACCGCTTCGATTAACAATACCGTTTTGATTAGAATTAAGCAATCAAATTACTGGTATGATAATGCTGTGCTGTTGAAATAGAAATAGCTGACAATGGTTTGGGTTTTGTGTGGTTTGTTTTAGAATAGCACGTTATGTAGGCAATAGCTTTGGTGATGTTGACCTATCCTTCATTCAGAATGTCTTTTTTGTGCCTATTTTAAAACTGTAACTTGTGTTAATGTAAATTAATCAAAAAGTCTAATCTTTGACGCAACGAATGGAAAAACCAGACTGTTTAACACTGCTTCCTTCTCCAATGTCAGTGGCATTTCCCATGTTTCTAAATCCGCCAAATGTTTGATTATTTGTTGAAAATTCACTGCTATTCCACCAATATGCAGACAGGCCTATACTGAAGAAAGTTCCGCTAGAGCTCCTGTTGCTTCCTGGTAATGCAGTAAATCCTGTTTCGTTGGTTCCAGTGTTTGAATTAGTCCAATGCATTGTGCCAGACTCTCTAAGCTTTGCACTTGCAATTGCTTTCCCTCCTAAATAATCAACTAAGATTGTCCATTCTGAATCAGAAGGTACGTGCCATCCTTTAGGCGCAAGTTTACCTGTATTGATTGCATACCAATTATACAGAGCACCATAAGGGTTTTTAAAACCAATATTATTATTATACCAACAATAGCCAGGAGTTACTAGAGATTCCCATATTTTATTGTCAGTAACATATGGTATGCTTATACCATCGTTATATTTCGTGGTTTTAAGGTTTTCTACCATCCATGTTTGAGTACCAATTTTTACTGTATGGTAAACATTGCCATCAATATCTGCTACTGTTCCAGATTCAGATGGAGTGATAGGTGTATCAATCTTTACAACATCTTTTTTGCAACTAAACAAAATAGATAACAAAAGAGCAACAAAAAGGACTAAAAAAAACGATCGATTGAGTTTCATGGATTTTGAATTTTAGGCTTGAATATCACAAATTTACTAAAACTTATGGCTGTAGTTTAAAATTGCGTTAGTAAATTAATAGCTCGAAACATAGGATTAATGGGGCTTTTGAAAATGCCAATAAAAGTTCTTTTTGTAATCCTTACACTTCAAGAGGTTTTTGATATGAGATACTTTACTTTTCAACGCTAATTTAAATTACAGCCAAACTTATTTGATAGTATCAAAATAATACCCTGCAATATTACCGGGTCGATGTAATGGAAACGGTTTTGATTTGTGAGAGTGTTATATTGGTTCATCAGTCTTTCAAACTTGCAATCTCTTCTCGTGTCATCCCGGAAACATCCCGAAACACAAACATAGGTCGATTGTCGTTACTACTTGCTGTTAATTCAACCGCCTTTAGTTTTGGAACAATATATTCCGATAACTTCAGCATAAAATCTAATGCCTTCGCCGGGTCCTTTTCTGCGATCTCATCCAACCATTTTTCGATATTTATTAAATTACCTTCAATCAATTCCTGATAGGCCGCTCTAATTTTTTTGTTCGTTTTATCTTTTGCTCCGGCAGGCCGTCCGTCAGGGTTACCTGATTCTCCTTTTTTGAATGCCCTGATATTGTTTTTTAATTGTTATTTACAGATAATTTAGTCAATTTTAGAATGTTTATTCAGGATCAAACGTGACTCCCTCTATTTTAGGTCAAGTCTTTTCTCTGAGGCCATGCTTACCAGCGTTTCGGCATCAATCTAAGCTCACCTTGAATAATGTTTTTAAATCCGTTTCTCAGTTCGCTTGTCAATAAATTAGATGTGCCGGGACTTCGGCTACCTGTTTTTTTTAGTTACCTTTTTCGTAGGGCATGGCACTCTATATTTGTTCTATTTTAGTGGAGAACAAGTAATTCTGGCAATTTTTCTTTCTTTTATCTCAAACTAAATACTGTTTTTATAAATGTCACTTCATCAATTTTTTGACAGACGGTCATATCTGAGGGGTAAGATTTTTTCATGATTATTATATATTCTGTGTTTTTGCCTGTTATAAAATCCTTATCTGTACTGGTGCAATAGTACCATTTCATTAGTCTGTCGAAATATTCTTTTTCTTTAATGTCATTCACTTTTAGTGTTAGTGTTTTAGTTCCACCGAGAAAATTGGTAATTGTTATTTCTGTGTCTGAAATTGTAATTATCCGTTGTTTTTCAATTACTTCGCCTTCGGAAGTAGTAGTAACAGAGCTCCTATATGTTGTCTGTCCATAAATATTAGAAGCGAATACTATTGAAATAATAAGTAGTAAATTTTTCATAACATTTGATTTTAAGATTCAATTAATTGATTTTGTTTAAAGTTAGATTAATTAATAATAGGTTCAAAAAACGAGGTGACAATTTTAGACTTTTTTGATTTTATGTATTGAGTTATTAAGTTATATTTTTCAATTTTCCGGATCAAATGTTATCCCTTTGATTATCGGCATCAAGTCTTTTCCTGTTATCTGAGTGGCTTGCATCCGGGGCAAACTATAATTCAACATTTTTTCAATGAATAATAATTTGTCTTTTGCTTCCAATTGGTCAAAATTTGCTTGCATACCTTCAATATTACTTTCAATGAATGCCTGAACTGTATTCCTCAATTCTTCTGTTGAACGGTTCTGGCTTCCTTTGGGTCTGCCATTCAAATTGTTAGTTGTTCCTTTTTGTAGTCCCATGTTTTGTAGTTTTTTGTTGTTTTCAAAACTTTGAATTTAAGTGTATCACTCGATTTTTTTTAATCGAGTACATATATATGATTTCTTTTTAAAGAACCTTTCTAAAAAACCTTTCTAAAAGTTCTTTATATAATATCTTTATATAGGTCGTGTTAATGTTGAAAAAAATATGAAGGAAATAAAAGGGTAAAAAAACAAATGTTCAAAACCTCTTATTATAGCTCTTCAAATGGTCGTGTTATGGTCGTGTTTTATCATTTTGATATTCAATGTATTAATATTCCAGTAAGGGGCTAGCTAGGGGCTTCCAAGGGGGTAACTAGGGGCTTCTTTCAATCTAGCTAATACCTGACTGACTATGTCCTTTTCCTGTTGTTTGTATTGCTTTTCTTTGGTTGACTTCCGCCGGGTTTCGGCCTCCATTATTAAGGCTGGCAAATCCAAAGTGAATGACACAAAAAAACCTCTGGTATAGCGGCTGTATGTTACCAGCTTCCAACCTTCACGCAAAGCGGTTTTAATCTTCACGGTTTGATATTCGTTTGCGTATTTCTTAACGCCTTCAGATAGCTCGCTAACGTCTTTCATTGCTTTGTCGTTTCCGCTCATCCTCGCCCAAAGAAAGGAATTATCTGTTCTGCAATATGGCTTTGTTCCTAAAATGGATTTAATGGCTAAATAGGCCGCTAAACACGCAATATCAAAGTCTGATTTATCATTTTTGTAGTAATCCCAAAAGATTGAAATGTTCAGTCCAACTTTCGGGCTGTTGGCTGGTATGCTGTCAAATAATGCTTTGCCCTGTTTTAATTTATTCTTTTTGTCCTGATCACTTCCGCCCAAATCAACATTATAGAATTTAGCTGCTGATTTGAACTTGTTAAATTCAGAATTACTATAAAGGTCTTCAGCATCCATTTTTAAGGAATGAGAATACAAAGCGAAATACAAAATATCAGTAAGAACCTTTTGTTTATCCTCAAAAAGTTCCTTCAAAAGAGTTACCGGAAAATTGAAATATTTGACATCGCTCATGGCTTGAATGTTAAATTGTACCATGTCAAAAACTTTTCAAACGATGAGGCGACTATATAAATGCCTCCGGCCTGTTCAATAGATTGCTGATACTGCTTTTGAGCTTCACTTTGCCTATCAGCTCCGATCTTCACCTCAACCTTAACGGATCGCCCGGCAATGGTCGCCGACACGTCACTCGTTCCATTCGTACCGCTGTTATTTATCCAATGTGTGCCGCAAATGGTTCGCTGGCATCCGATCACATCGCAAAAAGTTATCTGGGTGTCAATCCTTCGGCCTGTTGAATTGATTATTTCACTTTGTCCGCCTTTCAATCGAATGAATTGAATGATACATTGAGTTAATGCGTTGGCCGTGTCATCACGAAACTTTCTTGGTGCTAAATAATGCTGTGGCGTATTTGGGTAACGCTTCCGGGCTGCCTCATCGGCCAATGCTTCCAAAAGTTTAACCGCTTCAGATTTACGGTAATTGACTTTTTTACTATCTTTGATCTGTTCAAAAAAGGTGTCGCTCTGGTAGGTGGTGCCTTTTTTCATTTCGCATTGTCCTTTCTGTTTGTTAGCTTACTATCCAGATTTTCGCAAACCTCATCTTTTGTTTCAATTGGATTCGCTGTCATCCATTCGAGGATCTTATCCCGGTCAAATAAAATCTTGTTACCCAGCTTGAAAAATGGAACTTCGTTTTTTGAAGTTTTGGAATACGCTGTCGGTTTTTTGTACCCGGTTACATCGCAAAAAATATCTATTCCGTATATTTTTGGAATAGGTGCTTTTGCCGGGGTCTGATCTCTCTTTTCTGATCTATTAAACACGGATATTAACTGTCCAACTGTCAGAAATGTAACTGGTGTTTCATTCGTAATTTCATCAATTTTTTGATACATGACTTTGTTTTTTTTAGTTTAAAATGTATCATTGCGCAAATGATGAAACAAATATAAGTGACTGAATATCAAACTAAAATAGGGATACCTATTAGTACCCCTATTTTTATCCCTATTAAAAAAGACTTTCTAAATTGAAATATCTATGAATTTTTTTCTATTTGCTTTTCCCGGTTTGGTTTCGTCTTTAAGATTTCCAAATTTATCAATCGATCCGGGTTCAATTAGATAACTTAAAATCTGTTTTGTCACAATCGGCTTACCTTTAATCAAAAAGGCCTGTTTTATAAAGTAAAATGTCTCTGGGTGAGTTCCTAAAGTTACATAAGTATATTCTTTTGAAAGGATAAATATACCTGCCAATTGGTTCTGATTTCCCATAAAATTTATCTTTCCTTCGATCTGCTTTCCTTTTAGAAAATTCATAAATTGTTCTTTCGGCGCAAAGTAGCAACCAAGTTTTACAGAAAGGTCTTCAATAATATCTTCGTTAAATATTGGCACAAAGATATTTTCAGGGTTTAACGTTCCTTTCAGGTATTCAATGATTTCTTTGATACATTGTGATTTAAGTTTAATGTCACATTTTACGATTTCATTAATTGGCCAGTCGAGTAGTTGTTCAAAATAAGAATCTAAATCAATATATTTTTTTAAAAAAGTATTTAGGTATATTTTATGTCTGACTGGGTTTTCACTTATGAACTGATCAAATTCGATTATATAACTTTGTGATTCGTTAGAGATTTTTATACCGCCAAAAAATTGGACATAATCATTTAATGTATAAACTACATCCTTTCCATTACTGGAAAAACCGAATATGATATTATCCAAAGTTGAAATACGGTTTTCTATTTTTTCGTAAATTGATTCACTCATAGCAGTAAATTTATAGTATTTCGTTTGCTTTGTCAATCTCTCCGTTCTGGAAACTATCCAGATAAACTTTCGTTGTTGAAAGTTCTTTGTGGCCTAATGCTTCGCTGATAACGTCCTCCGATATGCCTGAATTTTTCAATCGCATTGCGTATGAGTGGCGGCTCATGTAACTGCTTAATTTTACGCCTTCAAACTTCAATTCGATCGTTCCAAGTTTTTTTAAGTAATCATTGTATTTTTTGTATCGGTGCCGAATGGTTTCGTATAGTTTTTGCCCTTCATATCCTTTCATGCTGACAATTGGCAAAAGGTAGTCATCGATCAATTTACAGCTTTGTTTGAACCATTCCAAAAGGTTCTGAATTGATTCGGTTATCTTAATACGGATTATCTTTGCGTTCTTTCCTTCAGTCTTTTGGCGGCGGTAAACAATGTATTTTCCACCCTCAAACATTACAATATTTTTGCTTTTCAGTCCGGCCATATCAACCCAGCTCATGCCCTGAGTGTAGTACGAAAATAGAAACAAGTTCCGGCTCCAGTTCATTGGATAGGTTTCCAATTTTGCCTCTTTCATGCGGTTAAGATATTCGTTTGACAAATATCTTTTTTCGGTTTCTTGTGCCAGACTTGCAATTGAATAACCATCCTTTCCAAATGGATAGGTAATCGCTGATGCTTCGCCGTCTTTTATTGCTTTGTTCAGAATAGCCCGCAATGTTTTTATATAGTACTTTTTTGTGTTGCCGCTTTGGCCTCTTTCGTCAAGATACTCGTCAAACTTCTTGACATATTTATAATCAATCTCATTAAAAATCTTGCTGCCAAATTTATTGTCAAACTTTTTGATCATATCCAAAGTACCTACATAACATCTTTTATTCCCAAACTTTCCGGTTTTGTCTAGCTTCTCAATGTATTGCAAAAAATATACTTCAATACCTGTCTTTTTAGATTTATTCAAAAGTGATTGTTCAAACTGGTTTAATGTCCAGTCTGTTTTGTTTTTCTCAAAATCTTTGATTATGTCATCACACCTGACATCAAGCTTATTCAACCATTCGTTGTTTTTCTTCCGGTCTGGGTGCAAGTTCTTTTTTCTATTATCTGTTTCATACCTTTGAGCCTTTTCATCCCATTGACTTTCAATTTCATTTTTCTTGTTAATTGACATCATGGCAGAAATGCCCAAATTAATCGTTTTACGCTTGTTATCTTTTCGGACTACCAACATAATCGGAAAACTACCATCGGTCTTTTTATGGCTCTCTGATAGATTGATTTTGAATGAATAATAACTTGCATCCATATCTTAAAATTTATTGCGCCGGATTTGCGCCGGATTTATTATAAATACCTACAAAAACATCAAATTCTAACTGTTTCATTAGCAATACAAATGTAATGAATTATAAATAGATACAAACAAATATAAGGATATAAATACACTTCTGGGGGGCGGGGGGTCGCAAGTTCAAATCTTGTCACCCCGACAAATGGTACTTTATAATCAAACGTTTACAATTTGTTGTACCGTTTTTTGTATCAAAATTAAAAAAAGGGAATAGATTTAAATCTGTTCCCTTTTAAAATTTATTTCCAACTTTTGAAAAACTCTTTAATTCTCAATTATTTAAATGCCTGTTTGATTTCTGTAACAGTAAGATTGAATATCCTTTCCATGATTTTATTCAATTGTGCCTCGCTTCCGGAGATATGAAAAATCCTCTGTTTGTGGCTGATCTGTTCTCCGGAAGCCAGTATTGCTGCCGGAGATGAACTCTCAATCTCATAAAACGGCCCCATGACAGATCCGTCTGCAACAGGACCATCATTATAGGAATTGACTGCATCGCCACTCAGAGGATCGTCCTGATCGCCCCATCTGGAGTTAACGTATTTGGCAGATTGCATCGGTTGTGAGTACCAAAGCAAGGTTAAAACCTGGTTTTTGGAATCATAACTTCCGCACCAGGGTAAAGACCTTTGTGGAGATAAACCTATCTTACTGCGATATTTACCATCCGTTTTAAAAAAAAGAACTCCATCCTTCACCACCAAACGGTCAGCCGGAACTTTCCCGAAATAATCATCAGTTACAATTTTCCCCAAATCGGTTTCACTTCCTTTTCTGAAAGGAATAAAAACTACTCCTTTTTCTGAAGGATTAAACATGGATAACAACCAGATTGAAAGAAATCCGGTTTTTTCATTCCAGGCTATTTTGCCATTATTTGTCAGAATGTTTTCAGATTCATAAGCCACATAATTCAATGAGGTATCCAGCGAAAGTTGAAGCTCCTGTTCTGTTTTTGCACGGTTTAACAGTTTAATATTTCGCTCAACTGCAACATCCATAATTGTTCCGGTGGCATTAACCAATGAAAATTCCTTTCGAAAACTTACACTTTCCGGAGTTTGCTTCACGACATCAAATGGCAATGTGTCAATTTCTTTTGGAACAACCCAGTTGGCAAAAACCTGTTCCTTACCTTTTGAAAAATAAATGGAAAAAGGGCCGCCCTCGGGTCCAAACCAGAGGCGTTCTTCACCGCCATAGGCATTAAACTGGTCGCTCACCACTCCTGATTCGATCAGTTTGTAATTGATCCATCCAAAACTTTTTCCTTCATGGCCATTGGCCGAGCTGGTCAAAACGCGGCCCTGCAAATCCGGAGACAAAATCAAACTGGCTTTTGAAGCGCTTTCTTTGAGTTCAATAAATCCAATCTGATGTGCTTTTAGAAAATCAAGATCGTAACCATAAGTTCCCGGCAGAAATACCGCTTTAGTTTTACTATCCTTCCCTTCGGATGTTTTTCGATTTGATGATGAGCAGGATGACAAGAGAATTGACAGGAGTACAAACATTGCAAATGAATATTTAGTTTGCATGATAATGATGCGTTATAGATTTTTCCAGATAAAATTAGTTCACTTCAAGATTTTGCCAATCAGGCAGTTTCGGAAATTTGTTGTGAGGATTTGTTTGATACCAGTAACAGACAGAAGCGATATCAGATTGCTGTTTTAAATACCGTCCTCCCAAATGCCAGCCTAAATCTTGAATCGTAATTTTTAAATCCTTTTCAAAACGTATAGGATCCAAAATATGCCAGCGGTAAAGGCCAAAACGTTGCTGCGACTTATAAGTTCCATCGGGCCTGATAACCTGATGAAGGCCGCTGTAAGGGGTACAAAATTCCTTGTATTGGCCGCCACGGTCAAAATTATACGAACCACAGAAATAATCTTCGGTGCCAGTTCCACAAATGGTAGGAAATTGGCTGTCACCATCAATAAAAAACTTGATTTCACCTTCGCCCCACCATCCATTGTTATTCACACCCCAGGCCAGATAAACGCCGACAAACTGGCCTTTTCCCTTAATATTGTCGGCAATGGTATAAACTGAATTCTCAGTTGGGTTTTGACGCCGGAACTGGGCATGAAAATATGCTGCATCTGCAGGAACTTCGGTAAGAGTGTAGTCAACCTGATAGTATAAGGTCATTGGATCTTTTTCGTTGATGTTTTGCACAGTAATCCTGCATTTTTTACGGAAAGGCATGACCCAATAACAATTGAAAGCGCTTCCCGGATTGACGCAGACAGCCAGTGAACTGAGCGGTGCATATTCATTCCAGCCCATGCCAAAGAAATCGCCTACCGGACATTCAACCGAAGGTTCTGTTTCATCGTCCCAGTAAATACGAAGGATGGAAAACCGCCATACCCCGGTTGGGGTCATCCAAATATGCTGAATAGCGCCCATTCCTTCAATTTCGGCTATTGTAATTGTCTCTCCGGGTTGAATACGGATAAACGGATTTACTTTCCAACCCTGTCCCAGGTCACGGGCTGCGCCGCTTGCATTGGCTACATTGGGTTTGTCCTTGTCTTCCAGCCGGGCCATTCCACCCTTGCCTTTTTCTCCGGAAAAATTTTCAGGACTGATTGAACGGGTTTTGGCATCCGACAACCGGTACAAATTGCCCATATTCATTTCCAGGCCGTTAAACGAGGTTTGTGAAGAAACATCAAGAACTGCAATTAAACTGATCACCAGAAAAGCTATTAAATTCTTCATTTTGCTGAATTTTATTGGTTAATGGGAATAAAACTAAGGATACTGTGATTCAAACTTATGCTTAAACAATAAACAATCAAATTCAATTGTTCTGTTATTAAGCATATTAATCTTTAACGCTTTTCTAAAATTTTCTGAATATCCCGCCGGCAGGATTCAGCGAGGAATTGGTTTTCAATTGCCTTTTGAATCAGTTTCCTGTCAGGCGGAGTACTTCGGAAGATTGAAAATATCTGGCTAACAGAAAGGCAATCAGGATTTTGGTCAAGAAGAACTATTTCATCTCCTTTTTGCACCTTACCGGGCTGCAAAACCCTCACATAAACTCCGGGATAAGGCAATGACCAAAAATCATTAACGACTTCTTGATTGCCAAACCTGACACCTAATTTAAAACAGGGCTGACGGGGTTGTGCAACCTGGACGACTGCTTCTCCAACCTGGTAAGTATCACCAATGTGAATTTCAGATTCATTTAATCCACGAACGGTCAAATTTTCGCCAAACATTCCCCATTGCCAATCCAAGTCAGGATATTTGGTTTTCCAGAAGGGATAATGATCGGCTGAATACAAATAGCAGGCCTTGTCAGCGCCACCATGATACCGGCGGTCGAGAACGTGATCATTAACCACATCCTCGCGACCAAGAAATACCGGAGCATTAATTTCATACTTGAATATACCTGTATAAACTTGTTGTCCCCGCCATTCAATTTGAACAGGTTCTCCTATATTGGCTGAAATGATTTGCATAAGTTTTGACTTAATAACTCCAATTAACCAGGATTTTCTTCATCTAAAATTTCCTGAACACGGCCCACTTCACCGGTTTCAAGCCTGACTTTTATGCCATGAGGATGATTTGGAGAATTAGTTAACAGGTTTTTTACAATCCCCTCTGTTAACTCACCGGTTCGCTGGTGGTGCTTCTGAACAATATTGACCAGTAATCCCGGTTTTACATCAGATCGTTTTCTTCCATCCATAATTTCAAACATTCAGCGATAAATATTTCAGAAACTCCTCTTTCCGCTGCTGCACTTTAAAAATTCCACCGTATTCGGCGGTAATTGTCGAGCTTCCTTCGTCCTGAATTCCACGGCTCGACACGCATAAATGCTTTGCATCAATGATTACAGCAACATCTTCAGTTTTCAATATTCGTTTTAGTTCATTGGCAATCTGAACGGTTAATCGCTCCTGAACCTGAGGGCGACGGGCAAAATAATCAACTATCCTGTTAATTTTTGACAAACCGACCACCTGACCACTTGAAACATAAGCCACATGCGCCTTTCCAACTATCGGCAAAAAATGATGTTCGCAGGTTGAATTCAGGTTTATATTTTTTTCAACCAGCATTTCGCCGTACTTGAATTTATTCTCAAAAACTGATATTTTGGGTTTATTTTCAGGATTCAGGCCTGAAAAAATCTCTTTAACAAACATTTTAGCTACCCGGTGGGGCGTTCCGTTTAAACTATCATCAGTTAAATCGAGACCCAAAACATTCATGATATCGCGAAATTTATCTTCAATGATAAGAATCTTCTGTTCATCGCTCAGCAAAAATGCATCTACCCTAATCGGAGTTTCCAGTGAAGTAGCAATATGGTTATCTCCAATTATATCATGTCCGTTATAATCATTATTCAGATTTAAATGAGTTCCGTTCAATCTTGGTTTTACTGTTTCTGTTTTAAAAAATCCGTGAACTTTCATATCTATTTCTCCCAAAAATTTAATCTGCAAATAAACAGTCCATCTGTTCAATTGTAATAAACAGCACAAAAACAAATAAGTTCAGCATGAAAAAAAGGGCTACCTGCAACAGAGAACCCTTTCACCACAAACTTAATAAGCTTCTAATCACGGGAAACTATACCTATACCTTCAATCTTTTTATATACCTGAGGATCGCCTTTATACCGGATTTTACCAACACCGCTTATTGTTGCATTTAGGATATCGGTTGCATAAACACTACCGGCGCCTACGCCTTCAATTTTAAAATCCGTTTTTTTTGTTTTCAAATCTATCGCATTTAAATAACCGGCTCCTGCGATTGATGCATCCATCTCATTGACAATTCCATCGAATTCAAACTTTACACCCCCCTGACCAATTACTTTTAAATGATCTGCCTTCACATTCATTTCAATACTGGCGCCCCCTTCAACATGCAAATAAAAATCCTTTAAGTCAACATAGCCTTTAGTTTCAAGACTTATCCCACCTTCAATCACTAATTTCTCTAAATCTTTAAAAGTGATATATAGAATCAACTCATCGAAATCAAAATGCCTTTTGGTAACTTTCAGATTTAATGACAGTTCATCGGAGCGAACATCAATGTATTGAAAATTGTCTTCGTCAGTTTTAATTCGTAAACCTGACTGAGTTCCCTGTTCCAGGATTACTTTAAAGGCTCCTTCCAAATAAATTTTTGTAAAAGGCTGAACTTTGTAAGTACGGGTGTCGGAATCGTCCCACGATTGTACGACGGGCGCTACCGGATCGGCAAAAAGTTTGGAAACCAACAATCCGAGAGCAAAAATCAAACTGGTTAATCGAAGAAGGTACATGAGATTCAGTTTAAGATGATTTGAAATCTGAATCAAAACTAAATAAACTGAACGCCAAAAATCTTTTCTTTTCGATGAACTACGGATTTTATTAGGTGAAACGGAAGTTTAAACCATTAATCAGATTAAAGCTGTAATAAAACCGTTCAAATAGTGATGGCTATTTTCTTCAGGCCTCCTGAATCAGCCTTTTCAAATAGAGCAGCAAATATAAGGGCAACAATGTAGCAACCACAAGCATGATCATATCCATGAATTGAAAGTCTTCTTTTTTTAATATACCATAACCTGTTATTATGGAAACAGCAAATAATAATATAAATAAAGGGATAAAAATAAAAAACTTACGTGTCTTACTGAGGAAAATACTCAGGGAAAACCAGATTAAACCAATGCCAACACCAAGCAATGTCTGATTTATTTCGCCTTTTGCATAGTTCAAAATGCCATAAACCAATGGTAACAACGACAACAGATATAAAAACCTGAAAATACTTCCAACCAACCTCTTACGGTGAAATTCGCTGCTAATTTCAGGAAAAAAAGTAAACACAGTTGATCTGCCAGCCTGAAATTCGGGACCAAGCAAATCCTGTTTCGAATGAATAAGTTTACGTTCGATCGCGATATTTACAGCAACATCAACTGCCACTTCCTGATAATCCTTGTGTTTTTTCAGTATTTCCAAAATCTGATCATCAGTATAATTGGAGTACCTTTCATAAAGATTCATTTCAGTTGTTCTTTCCTGTTCTGAATTATCCATGGTATTTTTTTTACAAAAATAAGTCTTTGAATTTATTAACAACGATTAAAATGAAGAATACATAAATTGATGTATTTTCGGCGTCGGAATCAGAAATAATAACCAGTCAAATAAACAAAGTATGTATAATTTCGAATATCAGAATCCGGTTAAGATCATTTTTGGAAAAGGTGAAATCACCAAAGTTGGACAAAACATTCCTGAAGGCTCAAAAATTCTGCTGACTTATGGAGGAGGCAGTATCTTTAAAAATGGAGTTTACGATCAGGTTAAATCATCAATCAAAGGCTTTGAGGTTATCGAGTTTGGAGCTATCGAGCCTAACCCGCATTACGAAACTTTGATGAAAGCTGTTGAAGTCGCAAAAAAAGAAAATATTACATTTTTGCTGTCTGTAGGCGGAGGTTCAGTTTTGGATGGAACCAAATTTATTGCTGCTGCCACCCGATTCTCCAAAGGCGATCCGTGGAATATTTTATCGCGGCATGCAACAGTTACCGATGCGATTCCAATCGGCGCCGTTTTAACATTACCTGCAACCGGATCAGAAATGAATTCAGGAGCGGTAATTACACGGGTCGAATTTCAGGAAAAGCTGGCCTTTATGTCGCCATTTGTAATGCCAAAATTCTCTGTACTTGATCCTGAGGTAATCTTCTCATTGCCCGAAAGGCAAGTTGCCAATGGGATTGTGGACTCATTTGTACATGTGATTGAGCAATATCTGACGTTTCCGGTGAATTCGCCTATCCAGGACCGTTTTGCTGAAAGTATCCTGAAAACCCTGATTGAGGAAGGCCCTAAAGTTCTTGCCAATCGAACCGATTATGAAGCTGCTGCCAATTTAATGTGGAGTTCGACAATGGCACTAAACGGACTGATTGGAGTTGGTGTTCCGCAGGATTGGGCCACTCACATGATTGGACACGAATTGACTGCCTTTCATGGAATTGATCATGCCCAGACTTTGGCAATTGTTCTTCCTGGTGTGATGCATATTAAACGTGACCAGAAGAAGGATAAAATTCTGCAGTTAGGTGATCGTGTTTGGGGCATCAACGAAGGAAATGATGAAGAGCGAATTAACCTGACGATCCTTAAAACAGTTGAATTCTTTGAATCGGTAGGCATTCCGACCAAATTACCCAACTACCAGGTAGGAACAGATACCATTGATACCATTTGTGACCGGTTTACAAAAAGAGGCTATAAAGTTGGTGAGAAAGCTGATGTTGGCCCGGCTGAAATCCGGTTGATACTGGAAGACCGGTTATAGTCAAAAGTCGTCATTAACAGTCATTCATAGTCATTTATCGTTCACGCATCATCTTGGACCAGTTTTTACAATGAATGACAGGAAACTAATGATTTTTAATGACGACTTAATCTATTGAAAGGAAAGAGTTTAGTCTCTGTTTTTATTTTGATATAGTGGTACTTCCTTTCTTCGAAAGCTTTTTAATCTCAATTTTCCTTTTAGCTATGAATTCGCTAAGTTCTTTTTCTTGTTTCGCATTTAAAGGATTGCTTTTTATCACAAAATCAACTCCTTCAGGTTCTTTAATAAATCCCATGATATTAAGGTTTAAAATATTTTTCAACTAATTTTTTGGCTGCAATTGAATCAATAACCATAAGGCGCCTCCAAGGTACTGGGCTCCCAACGAATTCGCATAATGCTCAATCAGTTTTGTTTTAGATTCAAAAGATACAAACCCATCGCCACCCCTTTGAAAAGAAAGCTTACATGCAAAAGCTACCAAATTGCCCGGAACGCCTTCGTAAAGTTTATGCTTACCAATATTAAATGGAGAACTCTCTAATAAGTACATGTACACATGATCAGTTTTGATTGTAAGGCTGATTAATCCCTGTATGATCTCCGGATTATCAACAATTGTTAATTTATAAATTTCACGATCTAATTGACTAAACTCAAACTTCCAATCAAAAATCCAGCCTCTTTGTTTTGTAATTGTCTTTAGATCAAATTTTGTTAATAAAGATATTTCTGTTCTGAAACTATCTCCGCTAATTCTGTTTAAAATCGAATCTGTTAATTTATCAATATCAAAATCAAGTAGATATGAATTTTGTTTTGTCATATACAAACTTACATAAAAACAAGGAATTTTCAATAAATAAGGAATGGTAAAGCGTTGTACCAAGAAATCAATTCATTGCAGTAATTCTTTGGCGGTTTCCATGGCCGTAGCCGAAAAATTTTCGCCACTCAGCATTTCGGCAATTTCTTCAACCCGTTCCTGTTCGGTAAGCTTTCGGATGGAGGTATAGGTGTGCTCATTTTCATCAAATTTGAAAACTTTGTAATGATGTTTCCCACGGGCGGCAATCTGTGGCAAATGGGTAATATTCAGAACCTGAACGGTTTTTGACATTTGTTCGAGTATTTGCCCCATTTTTACCGCAATCTCGCCTGAAACACCTGAATCAATTTCATCAAAAATAATGGTTGGCAACGACCGGGCATCGGTAATCAACGTTTTGATGGCAAGCATCAAGCGCGACATTTCGCCGCCTGATGCTACTTTTGCAATTTCTTGTAATTCCTGATTTTTGTTGGCCGAAAACATGAAATTCACCTCATCCAATCCGGTGTGCGAAAACTCATCAAGCCCTACAAACCTGACCTGAAATGCTGCATTCAGAATTCCAAGATTCCGAAGAACTTCCATAACCTTTTCCCCGATTAACGGAGTCACCGATTTTCTTTGCGAACTCAATTTACCCGCCAATTCAAACAAAATTCCTTTTTGATTCAAAATTTCCTTACGCAGCGCTTCAATTTCCTGATCATAAGAATTGACCAACTGAATTTTAGACTCAAAATCAGACTGAATCAATAAAAGTTCGGGAATAGTAGTTACCCTGTGTTTTTGCTGGAGGGAATAGATCAGGTCAAGCCTTTGACTAATCTGTTCAATTTTTGCAGGATCATTTTCTGTCCGGTCTTCAAGCGTTGATGATTCGGCTGCAATATCTTTCAACTCAATGTAAACCGATTCTAACCGGGTGAAAATCTGGTTGGCTTCAGGGAGTATGGTACGAAGTTTTCCTATTGCGTTAAGGTTTTCTTTTATCCGGAATAAAACCGATTGTTCATCTTCACTCAAATTTTGAAAAACTTGTCCGAATACCGATTTAATTTCTTCGGCATGTGTCAGCTTTTCGAGCAGGAGTTCAAGTTCAGACTGTTCATTTTCAAGCAGTTTTGCTTCGGAAAGCTGTTTAAACTGAAATTCAAAGTAATCCAGGTCTTTCTTTGATTGCTCTGCCAGAACTTGTATTTGTCGTAGTTTTTCCTGAAGTGAGAGGTAATTTTTATACGCCGACTGATAGTTTCCCAGAATTTCAGCATTTCCGGCAACCAGATCAACGATCCGGAGCTGGTAATTTTTTTCATTCAATTCCAGGTTTTGGTGTTGCGAGTGTATGTCAATCAGTTTCATTCCCAGATCATACAATACCTTCACATTGACAGGCGTGTCGTTGATGAAGGCGCGCGATTTTCCCTGCGGGGTAATTTCGCGGCGAAGAATGGTAACGGGTTCATAATCCAGTTCATTTTCGTCGAAAAAGCCTTTCAGTCCGTAATCCTGAATATTGAAAACTCCTTCAGCAGTACATTTAACCGATTTATCCCTCAATACCGAAGAATCGGCCCGCTGGCCAATAATCAGGCCAATAGCGCCAAGTAAAATTGATTTACCGGCGCCGGTTTCACCAGTCAGGATATTCAGATCTTCGCTGAAATCAATATTCAGCGATTCGATTAAAGCGTAATTTTTTATTGAAAGTGATTTTAACACCGGAATTTGAAATTTAAGTGAGCTACCGAAGATACCATCTATCCGGTTTTAAAGATAATCGTTTATTCTTGTTTCAAAAACTATCGGCTTTGAGTATTTTTTCGTATTTACTCCCATTCGAAGGATCGCACTCATTCAGGATAACAGAAACACGGTTGCGCTCATCGGGGAACGATTTGGAGAAAATATTGACCAGTTCGTCTGATTTGGCATCGAAAAAGACCTGCAGGATATACAAAGATGGACGTGCCCTGAAAACTTTCTGAATAGACTTTAACGATTCGGCAATCACACCTCGTCCCTCCGGGGCTTTTTCAGCCATCAAATCCAGTCCCTGGCGATGGTATTGATAAATACAACTTCTGAACCCGGCATACGACTTATTCAAAATATTTTCAACCAGCCAATATCTGTTTCGCTCACTTTCATAAGCTTTCCAACCTTTTTCCCTGGCATTCTGCGAATTATTTACAATGCTTTGAGCCTTCTGGAAATATTCTGTTCCACCTTCAAGAGAAAATGAATCGTAATCCATTCCTAAAATAATATAGGCATAAAAAGCCAGAATATTGGTCAGATTGTCCTTATTCGATGTTTCATTGAATTCGAGTGTCTGATATTCGATATATTTACAATGAAAGTCGTTATCTTTTAAATTCAGCAAAACGGTTTCGTAAGAGGCATTAAATACCGGACGTCGCAACTGAATCTGAATGCTCCCTTTAAATTCGTCAGAAGAAATTTGTTCGTCGAGATTGATGAAAAAATTACATTCGATCCGTTCATCCATTTGGTATTTTTGATCCGTCCATTTACGGTTATTCATGAATTCATACAAATCAGCCTGCATGGTTTCGAACATGGTCCGGTTGGCTCCCTGAATTTTCTGTGCCGAAATGCTGATATTGCAGCGCAATTCCTGGGCAAATGACTTATTCATGCTAAGAATTAAAACCATCAGAAAAATCAAATATCGTTTCATTGGGTATATTTTTTTTATTACCATATGGAAGACTAATGTTGTTCCCTGCCTGCGGCAGGCAGGCGTCCGAAAAGTGCGAAAGTTGCTTTTCACCCCGGGTACCAGGGGCTGATTTCAAATCTAATAAACACTAAGACCCTACTTATCGTTTGTTAATACCAACAGCCCTTGGTTCTTACAAAAGAGTCAAGCGTATTTTTCGGCCCAGACCTGTCTCGAATATTTTATACAAAGTTGAAACCTGAATGTCAGCTTTCCCATTTTCCAGTCTGGATATATAGCTTTTCTTAGTGCCGATTTTGTCAGCCAACTGCTCTTGAGTGATATGAGCTTCTTTTCTGGCCTCTTTCAACATTTCGGAAATAACAAAGTAATTTGCCTTAGCTTCATACTCGTCTCTGGTCGGGGAACCTATTTTGCCATATTTGATGTCTAACAATTCATCAAATGTTTTTGCGTTTTTAATTGCTTCTTCTTTCATTTTCCTGAGATTTTTTTAAATCAAAATACTCATGTTTTAACCTGAGTGCCTTCTCAATTTCTTTCAACGGAGTTTTCTGTGTCTTTTTCTGAAATCCGTTGAATAAAACAACAATATTCCCTTCATCAAAGCAGCAGAAAATCCTGTAAATATTGGAACCATACTCTACTCTGATTTAAGTCAACATTTCCTAGACTATTTTTGCACTAAGATTTTGAGATCTTTGGGTTATTATTCCTATCGACTAATGTCTTTTTTCCTGCTTTTTGCCAATTTCAGAAACAACCCGGGCAACAATATCCTTGGCAACCTCAGCCTTTGATTTTAACTCAAAAAAAGTCGGATTATTGTCCCGGTCAATGATTGTAATTTTATTGGTATTCACTCCAAATCCAGCGCCATCATCATTCATCGAGTTCAGTACGATGAAGTCAAGGTTCTTTTTTGAAAGTTTTGAATAGGCATTTTGCAACTCATCATTAGTTTCGAGAGCGAATCCTACCACAATTTGATTTTCTGATTTCAATTGACCTAATTCAGCGGCAATATCAGTGGTTGGTTTCAATTGAATCAATAAACCGTACTTCCCCCGCTTGAATTTGGTTGCAGAATATTTTTCAGGAGTAAAATCAGCCACAGCGGCGCACATCACCGCACCATCGGTTTCAGGAAAGATTCGAAGGCAATGTTCATACATCTCACTGGCAGATTCAACAGGAATGATGGTGATTTCAGGATTTGTAATTTTAATATGCACCGGACCGGAAACGATGGTAACCTTCGCTCCGCATGCGGCAAGTTCATTGGCAATGGCATAACCCATTTTGCCTGACGAATAATTCCCGATAAAGCGCACAGGATCAATTTTCTCGTGGGTAGGCCCGGCAGTGACCAGAAAATGCTTATTCAGTAATTTTTTTTTTTGATCGAAAAACCTGACGACTTCTTCCAAAATAATTTCCGGCTCTTGCATGCGGCCTTTTCCATGCAATCCGCTGGCCAGTTCTCCGTCTCCCGGTTCTATGATCAGATTTCCATACGAATGCAAAATATCGAGGTTCGCCTGATTGGCCGGATGACTAAACATATCCAAATCCATAGCAGGTGCAACCATAACCGGACATTTTGCCGACATATAGGTAGTTAAAAGCAAATTGTCGCAAATACCATGTGCCATTTTCCCGATGGTTGATGCAGTGGCAGGAGCAATTAAAACAAGATCGGCCCACTGCCCCATGTCCACATGAGAATACCAGCTACCATCATTCGCAGAGAAAAACTCAGAAGCTACTGGTTTTCCAGACAAGGCAGACATGGTAACCGGGGTAATAAATTCTTTGGCTGATGGGGTCATCACCACCTGCACCTCGGCGCCTTCTTTGACAAGGCCCCTTAAAAGATAAGCTGCCTTGTAGGCAGCTATACTTCCGGTAAGCCCGAGGACAATATGTTTTCCTGATAGCCTCATAAAGGCTTATTTTACAATTCTTTGTTGCGGTTTTCCTTGGCAGGGTTACGGTGATAAATCTGATCGTTTACAAATTCCTCGTAAGCAATCAAAGTTGGTTTCGGAAGGCGTTCGTAGTACTTTGAAATTTCAATTTGTTCACGATTTTCAAATACTTCTTCCAGATTATCGGTGTAGGATGCAAATTCCTGAAGTTTCTGACTTAACTCTTCTTTCATTTCAGAAGCAATCTGATTTGAACGTTTTGCCAGAATCATCACTGTTTCATAAACGTTACCTGTACGGCTTTCCAATTCTCTTAAATCTCTTGAAATTGTAGTAGATTCAGCTTTTGTTTTCTTAAAATCCATATGTATTAAATATTTGAACCTGGTTTATAATTCAATAACTTTGCCGTTGTGGCAAAATACTTTTCAACTTCCTTACGGTATTTACTTTCAGGATATTCGTCCACAAAGGTATAATATTCATCCAAAGCAGAGCTTAGGCGTTCACGCTTTTTTTCTTCAACGCTCCTGATGGCCAGTAAATACTTTGCTTTTAACAGCATATACATCAGTTCTTCGCGGTATTTGGTATCCGGATAATCTTTCAGCGACGACGACAAAGCAACCACGGCAGCCTTATAATTGTTCAAATCGAAATAAAGTTTACCGCTTAAATACGATTTGTAAACCAATTTATCGCGCAATTCAATAATCAACCGGTTAGCTTCGTCAACTCTTGACGATTTTGGGTATAGATTGATAAACAACTGCAAAGCATCAATGGCATTTTGGGTTACTCCCTGATCAAGCCTGGGACTCGGTGAATCAAGGTAAAAGCAGTATCCCACCATAAATTGGGATTCCTCTGCAAATTCACTTCTTGGAAACTCTTTGATCAGCGACTTAAAATAATGCCCGGCCATCATATTATCCTTCATACCAAACTGACTCTTGGCATAATAATAATAAACCTTGTCGGCACGGCTGGTTCCTCTTACAATATTGATAAGCTCCTTTAGCAGAGTGGAAGAGCGCACAAATTCCCCGCTTTCGTAATATTCAAGAGCCTTTTTATACTTGAATTCATAATCAGTGCTTTTTACGATTTTATTATAATCGTTACACGAACTAAAAAGAAGGACAAAAACAAAGGCTGAGGATACGAAATTTCTCATTTTCATTAACATGGCGCAAATATACATTTTTATCGGAATTTTAAGGGGCGAAAATTAGGATGAATTATTCAGAAAACAATCCGCTTTAGGTTTAATTAACAAATTTGCAGACTTATTAAAATAAATTACTTTTGCTTCCATAACTTAAAACCAGATCAAAGTGGATATTTTTGAAAAACTGAGGACAAACATGGGTAGCCTGGGAAAATACATGAAACAGGCTCATGGATACTTTGCTTTCCCCAAACTGGAAGGCGAAATAGGCACCCGGATGAAATTCAGGGGGAAAGAAGTCTTAGTTTGGAGCTTGAATAATTACATTGGACTGGCCAATCACCCGGAAGTCAGGGAAGCTGATGCCAAAGCCGCGGCCGACTATGGAATGGCATACCCGATGGGCGCCCGGATGATGTCGGGACAAACCAGCAAACACGAAGAACTGGAGCAAAATCTGGCTGAATTTGTTGGAAAACAGGACACGTTTTTATTGAATTTCGGCTATCAGGGAATGGTTTCGATTATTGATGCAGTTTGCGGACGGAACGATGTGATTGTGTATGATTCTGAAGCACACGCCTGCATTCTTGACGGTGTTCGCTTACACATGGGCAAGCGTTTTGTTTATGCCCACAACAATATGGAAAGTTTCCGGAATATGCTGACCAAAGCAACCCGATTGACAGAAAAACAAGGTGGTGGCATATTGGTAATTACTGAAGGCGTGTTCGGAATGGCCGGAGATTTAGGCAAACTGGATGAAATTGCCAAATTCAAAGATGAATTTAATTTCAGGTTACTGGTTGACGATGCCCACGGATTCGGAACCATGGGCGCAACAGGAGCAGGAACTGCCGAGCACTTTGGAGTTTCGGATCAGGTTGACCTTTTATTTGGAACTTTTGCCAAATCAATGGCCGGAATTGGCGCCTTTGTGGCCGGCGACGAAGATATCTGCAATTACCTGCGCTACAACATGCGTTCTCAAACCTTTGCCAAATCGTTGCCTATGCCGATGGTTATTGGCGCTTTGAAACGGCTTGAACTTTTGCGTACCCGTCCTGAACTGCGCGAGAAACTTTGGTATATTGTTGATAAACTGCAAAGTGGTTTGAGGGCCGAAGGTTTCGATTTGGGAGCCACCAATTCGTGCGTTACGCCAGTATATTTTAATGGCGGCGTTGGTGAAGCGACCAGTGCAGTGATGGATTTGCGCGAGAACTTTAATATATTTTGCTCGGTAGTTGGTTACCCGGTTATTCCAAAAGGACAAATTATGCTTCGTCTGATTCCAACAGCGATGCACACGCTGGAAGACGTGGAATATACCATTAAAGCTTTTGCTGAAATCAGGAGAAAACTGGAAGAAGGGAAATACAATGCCACTGAAATTCCAACATTTATAGAATAATAAAATCTGATAAATATGAAACCATCTCTTCAGGGATGGTTTTTCTTTTTATATTTAGCTGAATATTTTGCCTCTTTAGCTCAGTTGGTAGAGCAGCTCATTCGTAATGAGCAGGTCGGCGGTTCGAGTCCGCCAAAAGGCTCGGATGGTTACACAGAAAACACCTTTCAAACCTTCTTTTATTCAACTATCTCCTAAAATAATCAAATTGATTGACCTCCCTGTCATTTGTGCTTTTAATGTCAATTGACGGTGAACCTCCGATGGTATTCTGAAATTCAAACATAAATATCAGGGTTGTTCATTTCAATTAAAATTAGTACCTTAGAAGCAACTTTACGAACGGAAAATTCGTAAATTTTTCAAAAAAACAATTATCCTTAGTCAGATGCGTTTACTCCAAAATGTCACTTTTCCGGTTAAGTCATTCTCTGTTTTGTTGGCAATTACTATCCTGACTTTTGGTGTTTTAGTCTGGTTTGCCCGGATATCGCACCGGCAATTAGTTACAGCCGATAAATTTTACCTTCAGTTCAACGAATGAAAAACAAGGAGGATACATTTGTGTTGAAAGCGAAAAAGGAACTGGTAGCTCTTTTCGGTTTAGTTTGCCGGTTGGTAAAAAAATTAACCACGGAGACACGGAGAACACAAAGAAACACGGAGAAATAAACTCCGTGCCTCCGTGGTAAAATAGGAACATAAAACTTAAAAATATGGCACCAAAATTATCACGAACAACAATGGCTTACATGGCGGGTGTACTAACCGCAACTGTTGGCATCATTGTTCTTTTAGGCTGGCAAATGGAAATTCCAGCTCTAAAATCTTTTATTCCCGGTACTGTTACCATGAAAGCAAACACAGCGGCACTATTTCTTTTTGCCGGTTTTGCACTCATCTTTTTACAACGCCCAAATCGTTTTACAATCCTGATTGTACGATTCCTGTCGCTGGTAATTATGCTTGTTGGAATTCTTTCGCTCTGTCAAAACTTATTTGGCTGGGATATTGGCTTAGCTGGAATTCTGTTTTGCGAACCATCAGGAGCAATCGGAACAGTAAATCCCGGATTGATGGCGCCTAACACAGCGTTGAATTTTCTGTTAATTGGCTTCGCCTTTTTTCTTTTCACGTTAAAAAGATTCTGGCGAAATTTTTTAATGGAATTTTCTATCATCGTTCCACTTTCCCTCAGTATCATCGGGCTTATTGGTTATCTCACCGGTCTGGTAGAATTGACTGGTCCGGCCGTTTACACACAGATGGCGGCCAATACAGCCGTCACTTTTATATTTCTGTGCCTCGGTATCCTCTTCACTGTGGTTGAACGGCAGCGTAATCCAATAAGTATTGAGCAAAAACTTTTTGCCGGACTAATTACTTCAGCCACAGTTATCTTATTTATTTCGTTTCTTTCAATTTCCGGTATTCAAACGCTCCTTCAGGCAAGCAACCGTGTCAAGAATTCACAAGTGGTTAAGAACCAACTCGAAACTATTCTCTCCCTTGTTCTTGAAGTTCAATCGGGTGGACGCGGCTTCGTTATCACTGGTAATGAAGAATACCTTTTACCACGTGAAAAAGCTACCCGTGAGGTTCCACAAATAATTAAGAAACTGTATTTACAAATAGCTGATAATCCTGATCAACAACGAGCGTTAGCGGCGCTTGAAAAGTTGGTTGAAGAGCGCATTGCGTTCTCCGATGAATTAATTTCAACGAGAAGGATAAAAGGAGAAAGGGAAGCACGTTTGTTGATTGAAACAGATAAAGGCAACTTGCTTACCATCAGCATCCGTAAGCTCATTACTAACATGATTGAAAAGGAAGATCGGCTACTTCAATTGCGCAACGAAGCTGAAAACGAACAAACCATACGGACCCGATTCATTATTTTTATGAGCCTCGGCGTACAGATGCTATTGCTTGCATTCATTTTTGTTTTTGTAAAAAGAGATATTTCCGGTCGCAGAAAAGCAGAAGAAAGTCTTTTACAGATGAACGAAGAGCTTGAACTTCGGGTAAAAGAGCGAACTGCAGAGGTTGTTCAATCCTTTGAAGAAATTAAAAAAGCTAACCGTGTTTATACCGTTCTCAGCAATATCAATCAGGCTATCGTCCGTGTCAAGGATAAGCAAACGCTTTATAATGAAGCGTGCCGCATTGCGGTTGACGACGGAAAATTCAGGATGACATGGATTGGAATGGTTGATGAGCAATCGAATAAAGTTAAGCCGGTTGCTTCAGCAGGATTTACCGGTGAGTATNNTCAGGTCTTCATCAGTTGGCAAACGACATCGCCAACAATCCGGAGATGGTTCCGTGGAGAGAAAGAGCTTTAAAACTTGGATATAAATCAGTCGCTTCTTTTCCTGTTCAGGTTTTCGGAAAAACAGCAGGTAATTTTAATCTCTATTCTGACGAGGAGTTTTTCTTTGATGATGCTGAAGTAAAATTGCTCGATGAACTGGCAATGGATATCTCTTTTGCCATTGAGTTTATTGAAAATGAAGCGATACGTAAACAAAGCGAAGAACGATTCCGCTCCACGCTCGATAATATGTTGGAAGGATGCCAGATGATCGGGTTTGATTATAAATATTTGTTCCTGAATAAAACCGCATTGATGCAGTCGCATCTAACCAAAGATGAGTTGCTAGGAAGAACGATGATGGAATGTTATCCGGGAATAGAAAACACGGAAATGTTTAATGGTTTAAGCCACTGCCTTGCTGAAAGGGTATCGCAGAGGTTTGAAAATAAATTCGTCTATCCGGATGGCGGCGAGGGATATTTTAATTTGAGTATTGAACCCATTCCGGAAGGTATTTTCATTCTTTCGGAGGATATTACCGAACGTAAAAAGGCGGAAAAAACATCACAGGAGAGCCGCGCAATGCTGGATTCGGCATTATCCAGCATGACGGACGCTGTGTTTATTTCAGATGCCGCCGGACAATTCGTCGAGTTCAACGAAGCTTTTGCTACCTTCCACAGGTTCAGGAACAAATCTGAGTGCGCCAAATGGCTAACCGACTATCCCGATATTCTCGAAGTATTCCTGGATAACGGGGAAGTAGCGCCACTTGACATGTGGGCAGTTCCAAGAGCGCTCCGGGGCGAAACCTGCAAGAATGAAGAATACATGCTCCGCCGCAAAGACACTGATGAAACATGGATTGGAAGCTATAGCTATAGTCCCATCCGTGACAAAGATGGCGTGATCGTTGGATCGGTAGTGGTGGGTCGTGACATCACCGATCGTAAGCAAGACGAGGAAAAACTAAAACAAAGCGAAGAAAGATATAAACGAATTACCGAAGGTTTGACCGACTATCATTATACTGTTATTGTTAACGACGGAAAAGCTGTTGAAACCATTCACCGCGAAGCTTGCCGGGCAATAACCGGATATACTCCGAAAGATTTTGCTGACGATCCCAACCTTTGGATACACATGGTTGTGCCCGAGGAAAGGGAATTTGTTGAGAAAAGGGTAGGTAATATTCTTACTTGTAAAGAACAGCCTCCCATTGAACACCGCATCAGGTGTAAAGATGGCGAAATCCGCTGGGTTATGGATACTACAATTCCTAAATACGATGCAAATGGCCGGCTGATTTCTTACGAAGGTGTAATAAAAGACATCACCGAACGCAAACAAGCTGAAATTTTAATAGAAAGACAGCGTAATTTAGGTATTGAACTGGGTTTAATAACTAAACTCAAGGAGCTTTATAAAGTATCGCTCGAAGCTTTGAGCGTGGCAACCGGTATGGAGAGCGGAGGCATTTATCTTTTCGACAAAGAAATGAAGCAACTTGATTTGGTTTACAGTAAAGGGCTTTCAGAACAATTTATTGCTACCACATCGCATTATGATGAACTTTCGGATAATGTCATATTTGTAAAAGCTGGCAAATCGGCAATTATAAAATACAGTGAGTTGCCCGTTCAACCTGGCGATATTAAACTTGCTGAAAAATTAGAATCACTTCTTATTCTGCCCTTGTGTTATAAGGAGAAAATAATTGGATGTATAAATTTGGCTTCAGCTAAAAGTATTGTTATATCCGATCCGCAGCAAAAAGGAATTGAAACCATTGCTGTTCTTATTAGTAACGCTTTGGAAAGAATCCGTAACGAAGAAGAAATCCGCAATATGAATTTCGCGCTCGAAACAAAAGTAGGACAAAGGACCAAAGAGCTTTCAGTAACAAACGAAAAGCTTGAAGCCCAGATTGCTGAAAAATCGCGCTTAACCCGTATTCTTGAAGTGAACCGGATCGAATTACTGGCGCATAATGAAGAGCTTCAACGCGCTCAACTTGAACTTAATGAGGCCCGCGAAAAATATTTCGACCTCTATATGCTTGCGCCCGTTGGTTACCTTACCGTATCCGACGAAGGAACCATATTGGAAGCAAATCTGATAGCGGCAAATCTGTTCGATGTTAAAATCGAACAGCTAAAAAATAAACCGATCAATCAATTTGTCAGTGAAACCGATCATGATCTTTTTTACCTGCACCGGAATAATCTTCATGAAACCGGTGAAAAACAGTCGTTCGAAATGCGGATGAAAAAGACAAACGGCGCTGAGTTCTGGGCACAGGTAGAATCGGTACTATCAAGCGGATTGGATGACGACACTAATTGCAGCGTAACCATAAGCGATATCACCGAACGCAAGAAAATTGAGGAAGAACTTTCACAAGCAAAAGCCGAAGCAGAACGGGCCAACATGGCAAAAAGCGAATTCCTTTCGCGCATGAGCCACGAACTNNGAGAACTTACCATATCATTAGAATCTGTTCCTGTTCGCGGAATTGTTTCCGAAACCATGGATGTGGTCAAACCGCTTGCAACAACGAAAAATATAACTTTTGAATTCCCTGAATCGCCCGTTTGTGATCTGTTTGTAAAAGCCGACCGACAAAAGCTGAAGCAGGTATTGCTCAATTTATTAAGCAATGCGGTNNCGGCTTCCGGCTTCCGGCTTCCGACTATCTTCATCAGCGTAACCGACACCGGGAAAGGAATTGCCCACGAATACATGGAAAGGCTGTTTAATCCTTTTCAGCGGATTGGGAACGAAATTTCGGAAATTGAAGGCACCGGCCTTGGACTGGCAGTTTCTAAAAAACTGATCAAAGCCATGAATGGAACGATTGGCGTGGATAGTACGCCTGGTGAAGGAAGTACATTCTGGATCGAATTACCGCAGGCTGAAGGCCAGATTGACCGCCATGAACGAAAAGGAGGTTTTATCAGACCCGAAACCGAATCGGTGGTTTCCGGAACGCTTATGTATATCGAAGATAATGTTTCGAACATCCAGTTGGTCGAACATATCCTGGAAATGCATCGCCCGAAAATCCGTTTGATTACTGAAATGTACGGAAAAAGAACGGTACAACTTGCCATCGATTACAAGCCGGACATCATTCTGCTCGATCTCGACTTGCCCGACATTCACGGCAGAGAAGTACTAAAACTATTGCTGGCAAATAACGAAACAAAATCAATCCCAGTGGTTATTTTAAGCGCCGATGCCATGAACAGCCAGATAGAAAGACTTTTGAAATTCGGAGCAAAAAATTATTTGACCAAACCAATTGATGTGTTGGAGTTTTTAAAGGTGGTGGATGAAGTGATGGGGAAAAAAACTTTGTGAACTTAGTGCCTTAGTGGTGAATATAATACAGTGGTAAAAAAAACAAAACCCATGAAAAATTTGAACTTAAAAAACTCCCGGATACTAATAGTTGACGATGAGCAATCAAACATTGATATATTAACCGGCCTTCTGGAAATAAAAGGATACACTAATGTACAAACTACCACCGACCCAAGGTTGGTAGTGGAAATATTTCAGAAAACAAAACCCGACATCCTCCTGCTCGATCTGATGATGCCCCACCTGAACGGCTTTCAGGTGATGGAACAGATAATCCCGCTAATTCCTGCGGGCTCATATTTGCCAATACTCGTACTAACAGCCGACGTTTTACCGCAGTCAAAGTTACGCGCGCTGGCCGGCGGCGCCAAAGATTTCCTGACCAAACCATTCGACCTGACCGAAGTGGACCTGCGCATCAGCAATTTACTGCAAACGCGCTACCTCCATACCCAGCTTCAAAACCAGAATGAAATTCTTGAAAAGAAAGTTCAGGAACGGACCCTGGAATTGAAAAACAACATGATTGAACTTGAAATTGCGAAAAACAAGGCAGAAGCCAGCGACCGGCTGAAAACTGCTTTCATCAATAACATCTCGCACGAAATCCGCACTCCGCTCAACGGTATTCTTGGTTTCGCATCGCTCCTTACCGAACCCGATATTTCGGATGAAGAAAAAGAAATATTCCTGGATTATCTGCGGAACAGCAGCGAACGACTGGTGAAAACTATTACCGATTATATGGATATTGCCATGCTGGTTTCAGAAAACATCGAGGTAAAACCGAAAAGGTTTAATCTTCTAACCTTGTTTAACGGGATACAGCAAAAATATCAAAAGTTATGCGCTGAAAAAAATCTGGAGCTTCTTCTGGAAATTCCTGATCAATCGCTCAAACTTGAGATGAATTCAGATGAAACGCTTGTGAGTAAATGTTTGGCCCATCTGATAGACAATGCCGTCAAGTTTACTCAAAAAGGAAGTATTACCCTGGGCTACAGGCTTAAGGCTGATGAGTTGGAATTTTATGTCAGGGATTCCGGTGTTGGAATCGCTGAAGAGGCACAGTCGCTCATTTTTGAAAGTTTCAGTCAGGAGGATAGTTCCAATACACGAAAATATGATGGCAATGGGCTGGGACTAAGCCTGGTTAATGGTTTTACCAGGTTATTGGGCGGGCAGGTCAAGCTTGAATCAGAAAAAGACAAAGGCACCGAAGTAGTACTCATTCTTCCGGCGGAAACTGTAATAAGGCCTGAAATGGCCATCGTCTGGAACAAAGTTGAAATGAATAATTAATCCGGGTCGCGGAGCTATAGAATTGGCAACAGCCTCCTGTGCTTTTTATAATAAACCAGGGCAAGGACAACATAGGTAGCTATCAGATTAATGAATGAAATGAGTATGGCCAGAATTAAAATCCCGATCACAGTGGAAAGGAACCGGCTGAAATGGAAAATATAGGCGGTCAGGTCGAACCCAAAAAGCTGGGCCAAAAAATTTCCTGAAAAAAATAGTATCAGAATTGATACAAATCCAGACCACATGCTTCTTAAATCGGACAGACTTAGTTGCATGTGCGAAGAAATACAAAAAGAAAGGTAAACGAATAACCAAAAAGACAACACGCTTAAATTATTTATTGCAAAAACACTGCCGGTTAATTTTATACCAAATGTGAATATATCACCTGCACTCTTCATAAATTCAAATATCCCTGCTCCGTTAAACTCATTGGTTGATATCAGGTTCGATACTTCGTGGTAGTTTGGCAAACAAAAATAAATTAGAACATAAAGCAGGAAAGAACCGAAAAAAATCGGGCCTGTCCCGATGAAAAAGTTACCAACCCGCTGATAAAAGCTATCCGGATTGTACGAATGACTGACATATCCAAGAGTCCCGTCCAACCTGCTTGGGGCAAATAATTTTATTTCAATAATCCGGTGTCCGAATATGATGCAAAAAATTGCATGTCCTGTTTCGTGAACAGGAGTCCCAATCCATCCGGTTACATAAATATCGAGTTTACCCAAATTCGAATTCGCAAACGCTTTCCGCGTTGAACGGGAAATCAGGTACAGCAAAAGGCCAAAAATGAAGATAAACCCAAAAATGGCCACCAATTGGTAAAGTGTTGACGCAACCACTTTCAGACAAAAATTTAGGATGGGATTAAGGTATTGCATGTAAATTTATTTGCTGATCATATTCTTGTTCCATATCATATCTATGCGGTTTGTTTTCACTCCTTCAAAGATAAATTTGTTTCAGTTGCCTGAAACAAATTAGAGGCAATGTATTCTGTTCAAAGAAATATTACGCAATGTACATGGAGAAAATTAGTTAAGATGGAAAGTTGAATAGTTTTTTTTCAGTGATAAATATCATTCTAATTTTTTTCTAAAAAAAGTTTCGCACTCCAATGAAAAAACTAATTTTGCACGGTCTTTTTGACATTCCAATTTATCCAGATATTTACAGATATGGAAAGTGAATCATTAATTCTCTTTTTTATTATTGCATTGGTCCTTGTAGGTGGTGCAATTATCTTTTCAACCCTTGTTGCTCCAAATTCATTTAATCCGGCAAAATCAGAACCCTACGAATGCGGTATTCCTACTGAAGGGCCTGCATGGATTCAGTTTAACGTGGGGTACTACCTTTTTGCAATTATTTACCTGATATTCGATGTGGAAACAGTCTTTCTGTTTCCCTGGGCAGTTGTGATGAAAACAATTGGAATGAGGGCATTTATCGAAATCATAATTTTCTTGCTCATACTTGGTCTCGGACTATTGTATGCATGGAAAAAAGGAGCTTTGAAATGGGTGTAAAAATCAAATCAATGGATTATGAAGATTTCGGCGATAATGAATCGCTCGAACTCTTAAAAACGTCAGGCAACAATTTTTTTCTGACCAGTATTGATAATCTTCTCAACTGGGGCCGTTCGAACTCGGTTTGGCCGCTCACTTTCGCGACCAGTTGTTGCGGAATCGAGATGATGGCAGCCGGTGCATCGCGCCACGACTTTGCCCGCTTCGGGATTGAAGTTTACCGCGCTTCGCCGCGTCAGGCCGATGTGATCGTTGTTGCCGGAACCATCGTTCATAAAATGGTACCGGTACTGAAACGTTTGTACGATCAGATGCCCGATCCAAAGTATGTAATCGCTATGGGCGCCTGCGCCATTTCCGGAGGGCCGTTCTTTTACAATTCCTATTCGGTTGTCCGCGGTGTTGACCATGTCATTCCGGTTGATGTTTATATTCCCGGATGCCCGCCCCGCCCCGAAGCCTTGCTTTACGGAGTGATGCAGCTTCAGCGGAAAATCAAGGGCGAATCATTTACCAATCCGGCTGATCAGAAAGACAGGTTATTGTAGATGTTCGGAGTGTCTGGAGTTTCTTAAAAGACAGAAAGTTTATTGAAGGAATAATATTATTTTAGAAGCATTCCGGCTCCCCCTCCCTGTTGGAGGGGGTTGGGGGAGGCCAAACATTAGAATATGCTTACACAAGAAGAATTAACAGATATCGTCAGGTCTTTTGTTCCTGAATCGGTGTTCCCCGAAGGAACTCAATTGCTGGAGGTTGTTGTTCCGGCTGAAAAATACTTCCTGCTGATTGAAAAATTGAAATCGGATCAGAAACTTTCCTTTAATTACTTAATCAGCCAGACTGCCGTTGATTTTACATCAAACATGACTGTAGTTTGTCACCTCGAATCAACTGAATTTAGGTATTTAATGGTAGTAAAAGTTATTCTGACTGATCGCGAAAATCCTGCAATTGATAGTTTAACTGCCTTGTACCCCACTGCCGAATATTTCGAACGCGAAATCTTCGACCTGTTTGGAATCCGTTTTAACAACCATCCAAACCTGAAACGTCTTTTTTTGGAAGATGATTACGGGTATCCGCTTCGCAAGGATTTCCGCGACGAAGTAAATATGATTGAACGCTAAAATCCGAATGATGAGTGAAGAAATTATAAAAGATGTAATTGTTGGTGAACAAGAGGACTATCTGATCAATTTAGGCCCGCAACACCCTTCCACCCACGGAGTATTAAGGCTGGAGGTTTGCCTGAAGGGCGAAACGGTAAAATATCTGAATCCACATATCGGGTATATTCACCGGGGAATTGAAAAAATGTGCGAAGCCCTTACCTACCAGCAAATTATTCACCTGACCGACCGGATGGATTACCTTTCGGCCCATATCAACAACGAAGCGGTTAGTATGATTGTGGAAGATGCCTTGCAGGTTGAAGTTCCGGAGCGCGTCAAGTACATCCGGACTATTCTGGACGAACTTAACCGCATAGCTTCCCATCAGCTTTGGTGGTGCGCATTCGGGATGGATTTGGGAGCGCTTACGACCTTTTTTTATGGCCTCCGCGACCGCGAACATATCCTCGACATTTTTGAAGAATCGTTCGGATCGCGGTTACTGCACAGTTTCGTTTGTCCCGGTGGCTTGATGCACGATGTTCACCCCAATTTTCAGAAACGCACCAAAGAATTCATCAAATACTTCCGTACAAAACTTCCGGAATACGATCAGCTTCTGACCGGCAATATCATTTTCCAGAACCGTTCTAAAGGCATTGGATACATGAGCCGCGAAACAGCAATTGGCTACGGAGTTACCGGTCCTTCAGGCAGAGGATCGGGCTTTTCGTGCGACGTTCGTAAAATAGCGCCTTACGGAGCATACGACAAAGTCCGGTTCAACGAAATCCTGGAAACTGAGGGCGACGTGTTTGCCCGGTATAAAGTCAGGATGGCCGAAATGCACGAGTCACTGAGCATCATCGAACAGTTGATTGACAACATTCCTGAAGGCGATTTCACAGCCAAAATGAAGCCAATAATCAAACTGCCGGCCGGGGAATATTTCCGCAGAGTGGAAACTGCACGTGGCGAACTGGCTGTTTATGTGGTTAGCGACGGAAATAAAACACCATACCGGATGAAATTCCGCACGCCAAACTTTAGTAACCTGTTTGTTATGAACGAAATTGCTTCCGGCTATAAAATTGCCGACCTGATTGCCATCAGCGGTTCGCTCGACCTTGTAATCCCTGATATTGACCGCTAAATGAACACAAATATGTCATCAAACATTTACGATTTTTCGACACTGACCGGATCTATTCATACCTGGTTATCGGGGATGATGTCGTCAGGATGGGTCATTTTTACCGAAATGGTTCTCGTCGGACTGATTTTCCTGCTGATGTATGCACTACTGGGGCTGTTCCTGGTTTACCTCGAACGTAAAGTATGTGCCATCATGCAGAACCGTGTCGGACCAAACCGCGTGGGGAAATGGGGGCTTTTGCAAACCATTGCCGACCTGATTAAATTGCTGTTGAAAGAGTTGATTCCAATCCGCAAATCAGATGCCCTGCTTTTCAATCTGGCGCCTTTTATTGTAATTATCTGCTCTTTCCTGGCCATGGCAGCATTGCCCTATGCCAAAGGACTTCAGGCTATTGATTTCAATATCGGTGTTTTTTATATAATGGCCGTTTCGTCGCTCAGCGTGGTAGGTATTCTCTTGGCAGGTTGGGCAAGTAACAGTAAATACTCATTGATTGGCGCAATGCGGAGCGGTGCACAAATTGTGAGCTATGAGCTTTCTGTAGGCCTTTCACTTCTTGCAATTGTAGTTTTTTCCGGAACCATGCAGCTTTCAGGAATTATTGAAAGCCAGGCCAACGGATGGTGGATTTTCAAAGGCCACATCCCGGCTTTTATTTCCTTCGTCATATTCCTGATTGCCAGCACAGCCGAAATCAATCGCGGCCCTTTCGATTTGGCCGAAGCTGAATCGGAACTGACTGCAGGTTTTCATACCGAATATTCAGGGATCAAATTCGCCTTTTTCTTTCTGGCCGAATACATGAACATGTTTATTGTTGCTGCCCTGGGCGCAACGATCTTTCTGGGCGGATGGATGCCATTTCATGTCGGAAACTGGGAAGGGTTCAACCAGATCATGGACTACATTCCATCGGTGGTTTGGTTCTTTACAAAAACCTTCTTTATCATTCTGATCATCATGTGGTTTAAATGGACGTTCCCCCGCCTGAGAATTGACCAGTTATTGACTTTGGAATGGAAATACCTGTTACCAATAAGTTTATTCAACATTGTATTGATCGCCTTCATTGTTTTGATGGGCTGGCATTTTTAATCAGGAAAACAAATGAATAGTATAGCACAATATTTTACCGACCTGTTTAAAGGACTTTCCACGTTATGGGCAGGTATGCGCGTTACCGGAAAATACTTTTTCAGTCCGGGGGCAATTGTAACCCAGCAATATCCTGAAAACCGGAAAACCCTGAAAATGGAAGAACGGTTCAAAGGTGAAATCATCATGCCTCATGATGAAAATAACTTACATGCCTGTACCGGTTGCGGTATCTGTGAGATAAACTGCCCCAATGGCTCCATCGAGATATTGACCGACCGGGTTGCTAATGCTGAAGGCAAACTAGAAAGGGTGATAGACAAACATATTTACCATCTTTCGATGTGTACATTTTGTGGATTGTGCGTTAAAACCTGCCCTTCGGATGCGCTGGCTTTTGGCCAGGAATTCGAACATGCTGTATTTGACCGGAGTAAACTCACCAAGGTTTTGAACCAGCCAGGTTCGAAAATCAGAAAGGAGGCCAAATAATGAATGTATTCATGTTTTATATGTTTTCGGGAATTATCCTGATTTGTTCGCTTCTGACAATCACCACCCGAAGAATTCTGAGGGCTGCCGTTTACCTGCTTTGTGTTTTACTGGCTACCGCTGGTTTGTATTTCATGCTGAAATACCAGTTTATGGCTGCTGTTCAGCTCACCTTATACGCCGGTGGTATCGTGGTCCTGATCATTTTCAGTATCCTGCTTACCAGCCATATTACCCATCGTTTTAAACATCCCGATCTGGTTAAACTGATCATGGGTGTCAGCACTGCGCTGGTTGGCGGCGGACTGGTCATAGCAACGATACTCTCGCACCCTTTTCAGACGGGAACAACCAGCGAACTACCTGTGAATATGACAGAAATAGGGAACCAATTGCTTAGTACCGGAAAAAACGGATACGTTTTACCATTCGAGCTAATTAGTATTCTGTTACTGGCTGCAATGATTGCAGCTATTGTAATTGCCAAAAAGGATAAAAATAAAAATTCAGAAATATGATTCAGGGAATTCCAATCGAACATTTTTTAATCGTGAGCACCATCATGTTTTTCATAGGTGTTGCCGGGTTCATTATTCGCCGAAACCTGATTACCATGCTGATGGCTATCGAACTCATCCTGAATTCGGTCAATATCAATTTTGTGGTTTTCAACCGTTACCTGTATCCCGATCAGTTGCAAGGGCAATTTTTCTCGCTCTTTATTGTTGGAATTGCTGCAGCCGAAGCTTCGGTGGCCATTGCCCTGATCATCAATATTTACCGGAAATTACAGAATATTGATGTGGAGAATGTAAATGAAATGATGTATTAGGCAGAGTGATCAGTCGCAGTGTTCAGTCTCAGTTTTCAGTTTCAGTTTTCAGCCAGCACCAGAGGTGCAAAATATTTATAGAAAAAGAATATAAGTGTAGAAAATCGTCCGCGATATGAAGCTGAACAAAACATAGAAATTTCTTCGGACGAAATGGAAACAATAAAAAATAAGAAACAAAGAATAAGAAATAAGAAACATCGAAACATACGTTTTACATTCCTTATTTCTTGTTCGATATTCGAACTTAAATATTAAAAACACAAAATAATGGCAGGATATACTTACACTGTGTTCATTTTAATGATTCCGCTGGTGATATTTTTAATCACCGGATTAATGGGAATGAAATGGAAACCGATTGTTTCAGGAGTGATTGGCACAGCAGGAATGGGAATTTCGTTTGTACTTTCACTCCTTGCGGCAGCTTCCTATTTTTTCGGAGGAACACATGGAGCTGAAGGCTTCCAAACCATTATCCCTTTTGAAATCACATGGCTGCGCCTGACCGAAAGCCTGATCATCAAAATGGGTATTTTGCTCGACCCGATTTCGGTGATGATGCTGGTCGTTGTAACCACCGTTTCGTTTATGGTTCATCTTTACAGTTTGGGCTATATGAAAGGCGAAGGCGGATTTGCACGTTTCTACGCCTTTTTAGCATTGTTTACCTTTTCGATGCTGGGACTGGTTATTGCCACCAACATTTTCCAAATGTACATTTTCTGGGAATTGGTTGGCGTAAGCTCATACCTGCTCATCGGATTTTATTATCAAAAACCTTCGGCTGTTGCCGCTTCCAAAAAGGCATTTATCGTTACCCGTTTTGCCGATCTGGGTTTCCTTATCGGAATTCTGATCCTGTCGTTTGTAACCGGAACATTTGATTTCGGTAAGCTAACCAGTCCCGACGGAGCTATTTTTGCAGGGGCAGCCTCCCTGAGTTTCATGGGCATTTCAGCTTTAACCTGGGCCATGACACTTATTTTTATTGGTGGCGCCGGTAAATCGGCCATGTTTCCGCTTCACATCTGGTTACCCGATGCTATGGAAGGCCCGACACCCGTTTCGGCATTGATCCATGCCGCCACAATGGTTGTTGCCGGTATATTTTTGGTGGCCCGGATGTTTCCCGTTATTCATTTTCAGGCTCCTGCGTCTCAGGAAATAATTGCTTTCGTGGGTGGATTTACTTCGCTTTTCGCAGCGGTAATCGCCATAACACAATACGATATTAAACGGGTACTGGCATTTTCAACTTTGTCGCAACTCGGATACATGATGCTTGCGCTCGGCGTTTCAGGGTATGGCGGGGAAGAAGGTCTGGGTTTTATGGCTTCCATGTTCCACCTGTTTACGCACGCCATGTTTAAAGCTTTGTTGTTCCTTGGCGCGGGATCCATCATTCATGCCGTCCATTCAAACTACATGTACGATATGGGCGGATTGCGCAAATATTTGCCAATTACTCATATAACTTTCCTGATTGCCTGCCTGACCATCGCAGGAATTCCGCCATTTTCAGGATTCTTCAGTAAAGATGAAATTCTGGTTGCCGCTTTAAACCACAACAAGCTTTTGTTTGCTGTTGAGTATCTGGTTGCCGGGCTGACTGCATTCTATATGTTCCGTTTATATTTTAATGTATTCTGGGGAAAAGACCGTCATTATCATCATACCCCGCACGAATCGCCGCTGACCATGACTATTCCACTGGTGTTTCTGGCTGTTGCTTCCATTTTTGCCGGATTTATTCCCTTCCATCATCTGGTAACTTCTGACAAAATGGGTTTTGATACCGAAATGCACCTGGCAGTAGCTATTCCATCCGTTTTAATCGGATTACTGGGAATTGCTTTGGCGTGGATCCTTTACAAGAAAGAAAGCGCCATTCCGGAGAAACTTGCATTGAGATGGGGGATTTTATATACCGCAACTTACAACAAATTTTATTTCGACGAAATTTATCTTTTTGTTGCCAGAAACATCATATTCAAATACATATCACGACCAGTAGCCTGGTTCGACCGTCACATTGTTGATGGATTTATGGTTGGAATAGCAGTGGTGACCGAAAAGATATCGTTTCAGATTAAAGGAATGCAATCGGGACAATTGCAGCATTACGCTTTTATTTTCGTGGCCGGAACATTGGCCCTGGCGCTTTCGATGGTGTATTTTCTGAATTAAAAATTAAATCAACTATATTCTCATGAATATTCTGACTTTACTGGTAGTAATACCGATCCTTACCATAGTAGCGATCCTTTTTACCAAGGATAGTAAGGGCGCCCGCATGGCTGCGGCAATCGGCATGGGAGTTCAGCTCATTACCACGGCTATTCTTTTGTTCATGTACCTGGCAGCGCGAAAAACAGGCGATATGCACGAAATGCTGTTCACCGCCGACATCATGTGGTTTAAAAGTTTAAATATCCATTATTTCATCGGCGTTGACGGAATTGCGGTTGCCATGCTTTGTCTGACTTCAATAGTGGTATTTGCCGGGATTTTTGCCAGTTGGGAAGTGGAATACCTTTCGCGCGAATTCTTCATTTCGCTGATTTTGCTGGCAACCGGAGTATTTGGGTTCTTCATTTCGCTCGACCTGTTTACCATGTTCCTCTTCTATGAACTTGCAGTAATCCCCATGTATTTGCTGATTGGAATCTGGGGCACCGGTGCGAAAGAAAGTTCGGCAATGAAACTGACACTGATGCTGATGGGAGGCTCTGCCCTGTTAATGGTAGGTATCTTCGGAATTTATTTCAATTCGGCGCCCGATGGTGGTCCTTTAACTTTTAATATTATAGAAATCTCAAAAATACAAATACCGGTAAAAGCTCAGATGTTCTTCTTCCCATTCACTTTTGTGGGATTCGGTATCCTTGGAGCTTTATTCCCATTTCATACCTGGTCGCCCGATGGTCATGCCTCGGCGCCAACTGCTGTTTCCATGCTTCATGCAGGGGTATTGATGAAACTGGGAGGATATGGATGTTTCCGCGTTGCCATGTTCCTGATGCCTGAAGCCGCCACCGAAATGGCCTGGATCTTCATAATCCTGACAACCATCAGTGTGGTTTACGGAGCTTTTGGTGCAATATGGCAAACCGACCTGAAATACATCAATGCCTACTCGTCAGTAAGCCATTGCGGTCTGGTGCTTTTTGCCCTGTTAATGATGAACCAAACTGCGATGGACGGGGCAATCATCCAAATGATTTCACACGGTTTAATGACAGCCCTTTTCTTTGCCCTGATCGGGATGATCTACGGACGGACACATACGCGGCATATAAACGAAATGGGTGGTTTAATGAAAGTAATTCCATTCCTCGCTGTTGTTTATATGATTGCCGGTTTTGCTTCCTTAGGCTTGCCCGGATTAAGTGGTTTTGTGGCCGAAATGACTGTTTTTGTCGGAGCATTCCAGCATCAGGATATGTTTCATCGTGTAGTAACCGTTATTGCAGCTTCATCCATTGTTATTACAGCAGTTTATATATTACGGGTAGTTGGAAAAATCCTGCTTGGCCCAATCATTGATGAACATCACAAGCACCTCACAGATGCCAAATGGTTCGAAAAACTAAGTACTGTGACACTTGTTCTGGCTATTGTCGCAATTGGTATTGCACCTCTTTGGTTGTCGGATACCATCATTGCCAGTTTGAAACCAATTGTGGATAAACTGGCTATGGTTATACCGTTCTAATAAGATAAAGTTAAAAACTCACCCCACGTCCGATGTATCGGACGTCTCCCCTCTCTACGAGTAGAGGGAAGAGCACCGCAGGTGCGAAGGGGTGAGTCAAAAAATGAAATAGAAATTCAAATTATAATCGGAGCGTTCCAGCTCCCCCTCCTCCTGGAGGGGGTTGGGGGGAGGCCTAAAATAGACTATATGGATCTCGGACAATTTATACTCATGCGACACGAATTACTGCTCACCCTTGTAGCAGTGGTAGTTTTGATTGCAGAAATTGCGACCAGCGAAAAAAACAAAGCCAGGCTAATTCCGTTTTCAATCGGATTGTTTGCCCTGGTAACCTTCATTGGTTTTATTCCAGGTGAAACCGGAACGATATTTGGAGGCTCATTTCAGTCAAGCCAACTGACCATTTTCATGAAAAACATCCTGAACATGGCTGTGCTCATCATTTTTCTGCAAGCAGAAGGCTGGCTCCGGAAACCCGAGAATTCAGATAAAATCAGCGAGTACTTCATCCTGACCATATCAACGCTGATAGGGATGAACTTTATGATTTCGGCGGGCGATTTCCTGATTTTTTACATTGGCCTTGAAACAGCGACTATCCCAATTGCAGGGTTGGCCGCCTTCGATAAACTGAAAAGCCGCTCGTCGGAAGCCGGTATCAAGTTAATCTTATCCTCTGCTCTTTCTTCAGGAATACTTTTATTCGGACTTTCACTGCTTTACGGCGCTACCGGTTCGATTTACTTTGCCGATATTGCACCAAAGATTACAGCCAATGCAATGATCGCCCTGGGCTTTATTTTCTTCGTGAGTGGAATGGGATTTAAAATTTCACTGGTGCCTTACCATTTTTGGACAGCCGATGTTTACGAAGGCGCTCCAATCAATGTAACTTCTTACCTTTCTGTGGTTTCAAAAGGAGCGGCTGTCTTTATTTTTACGATTGTGCTGTTCACCGTTTTCAGGAATATTGTTGAAATGTGGAAACCGCTTATTTATACCCTTGCCGTATTCACCATGACTTTGGCCAACTTATTTGCCTTGCGCCAGGATAATATCAAGCGATTTCTGGCATTTTCGTCAATTGCACAGGCCGGCTTCATTCTGCTGGGGGTAATAGGCGCGGGCGAACTGGGTATGACTTCGGTTGTTTATTTTGTGTTGGTGTACGTTTTTACAAACCTTGGCGCTTTCGGTGTTGTTGCTGCCATTCACAATGCTTCGGATGTCGAAACCATTTCAGGATATAACGGGCTGTACCAAACAAACCCGAAACTCAGTTTACTGATGACCCTGTCGCTGTTTTCACTGGCTGGGATTCCGCCTGTTGCCGGATTCTTCGGAAAATTCTTCCTGTTTACGGCTGCTGCCGGAAGCGGATATTATATCCTGGTTTTGATTGCTGTTTTGAACGCAACCGTCTCACTTTACTATTATTTAAAAGTAGTAAGAGCTATGTTCATCGAAAAGAATGAACAACCAATCGCAGCTTTCCGCAGTACAAATGCCATGCGTCTTGCTTTGATCATGTGTGTGGCCGGTATTTTTATCATCGGTTTTGCTGGCGGGATATTTGAATATATCCGTAGCATCAGTCAATTGTTCTTAAATTAATACGACTCAAAAAATGGCTCTCAATAAAGGAAAACATATCATAGAAGAAATTGACGGAACACGTTGTTCACTGGTTGAAAAAGGAGTTTCTCCTGAACGCATGGAGTTTCTGAAAAAATTACTCGAAATCAATAAGTATTCGGTGAAAGTTGCATCCGAAGAAGAAACAGGCACTTTTAAAATTGGTGTGACTGATATGCTGTTTAATCCGGTGGTTGATGTATATAAGCGCAGCTTAAAGAGTCCTTCGGGAAAAATAGTTACACCTGCCTACTGGCTTCAGGAATCAGATAAGGAAACTGAAGCAGAAGTGAATTACTGGGATTATAAATGAGTTTTATCTTGTGCAAATTATAAAAAAGGCTATCTCTAAAGACATTAGTCCTGTCAGATTGAACTTCTTGCCCGCTCGCTTGGCAACTTCGTGTAACCACATCTTTTTCGGCACTACGACGATCAATAAATCCACATCAACTATTAACTTACTTTCCTTATAATAAAAATCTGCGAATACAAACCGCAATACCCAATACGGGCTATTCCCAATCACAATATTTCCTACCTTTACGGTTCGAAAAGACCAATACCATGGAATTAAATTTACTGACAGCTATATCACCTATAGATGGCCGCTACCGACCGAAAGTTGAAAACCTTCAGCTCTATTTTTCGGAATTTGCCCTGATCAAATACCGGGTTTTAGTGGAAATTGAATATTTCATCGCACTGTGCGAATTGCCATTGCCGCAGCTAAAATCATTCGATAAATCATTATTCGCATTACTCCGTCAAATCGTTGTCAATTTTTCGGTTGAAGATGCCCAACGGATCAAGGACATCGAAAAAATTACCAATCACGATGTGAAAGCTGTCGAGTATTTCCTGAAAGAAGAATTTGACAAACTGAACATTCAGGCTTACAAAGAGTTTATCCACTTCGGACTGACCTCGCAGGACATCAACAACACGGCTGTTCCGAAGTCAATTCACGACGCATTGGATAACGAATATTATCCTGCCATCAACAGTCTGGTTGATAAATTAGACGAACTCGCTTCCGAATGGAAAAATATCCCGATGCTGGCCAAAACCCACGGACAGCCAGCCTCCCCAACCAATCTGGGCAAGGAAATCCGTGTATTTTCCGAACGGATCAAAGGTCAACTGGAACAATTAAAAGCCATTTCGTGCGATGCCAAATTTGGTGGTGCAACCGGCAATTTCAACGCTCATCAGATCGCTTATCCTGAAATCAACTGGAAAGCTTTCGGCAATCATTTCCTAAAAAAACATTTGGGACTTGAGCGGGCACAATACACCACTCAGATTGCCAATTACGACAACCATGCCGCTATTTTCGATGCCATGAAACGCGTTAATACTATAATCTTGGATATGAACCGCGACATGTGGTCGTACATTTCGATGGAATATTTCAAGCAAAAAATCAAAGCAGGTGAAGTTGGTTCATCGGCCATGCCCCATAAAGTCAATCCAATTGATTTCGAAAATTCAGAAGGAAACATCGGTTTGGCGAATGCCATTTTCGAACATTTAGCCGCCAAACTGCCGGTTTCGCGTTTACAGCGCGACCTGACCGACTCAACCGTTTTGCGCAACATCGGAGTGCCGTTCGCCCACACGCTGATTTCTATCAACTCAACCATGCGTGGCTTGAACAAGCTGCTGTTAAATCCTGAAGCCATCAACGCCGATCTGGAGAAAAACTGGCCGGTGGTTGCTGAAGCGATTCAAACCATTTTACGACGCGAAGGCTATCCGAATCCATACGAAGCATTACGTAACCTGACCCGTGTCAACCGCAAGATTGATCAGCAGGTGATTCATGAATTTATTGATTCACTTGAAATATCTGATTCTCTGAAAGCCGAACTAAAAAATATTACGCCCCAAAATTATACCGGAATATTTTAGTTCAAAACAATAAATATCTACAAATTAAAGTTTTAGATACAGTTTTTACTGTTCATTTTAATTTCGATGAAGGAATTTTTTCAGATTTTAAAGCGGTTTATTCCTCCTTATAAAAAGCAGTTATTTCTCAATTTCCTGTTCAACCTGCTCTCAGCAATGTTCACGGTTTTTTCTGTGACCATGATGATCCCTATTCTGGAAATCCTGTTCGAAACTTCAAAAGACGTGACAGACTTAGTGCCGTGGGCCATGAATCTGGGCGCCATTAAAAACAACCTGTACTATCACATTACCGCTTTCAAAATGGAGAATGGCGCGGGTCTCACGCTTCTGTTTGTTGGCCTTTTTGTCATTATCGCTACCATGCTGAAGGTTGGGTTTTATTATCTGGGGGCCTACGAGGCGGTTTATATCCGTAATGGTGTGGTCAAAGATATCCGTGAGCAAATCTTCAATAAAATACTGAGACTGGCTCTCCCGTTTTTCTCGGAAGAACGCAAAGGCGACATCATTTCGCGCATTACAGGCGATGTCACCGAGGTTGAAAACTCAATCATGTCGTCGCTCGATATGTTCCTGAAAAATCCGATCATTATCCTGGTTCTACTTGCGTCCATGTTGGTTATGAGTCCAAGTATGACTCTTTTTATCCTTTTAGTACTTCCGCTTGCCGGATTTGTGATTGGCCGTGTCGGGAAATCCCTGAAAAAAGTATCGCGCGAAGGACAGGATAAAATGGGTACAATCCTGACGGTTATTGAAGAAACCCTGGGCGGACTGCGCATTATTAAAGCTTTCAATGCCGAAAAGAAAATGAATGCACGCTTTAACTCCGAACTTCACGATTACAAAGCGATCATGAACCGCCTGATGCGCCGGCGCGAACTGGCACATCCGCTAAGCGAATTACTGGGTACCATTGTGATTATCGTTGTGGTTTGGTATGGCGGAACCTTAATCCTGGACAAAAACAGTGAACTTTCGGGACCTGAATTTATCGCCTACATTGCTATTTTCTATCAGATAATAAATCCGGCCAAAGCTTTTACTACTGCCCTTTACAGCATTCAGAAAGGTTTGGCCTCGATGAACCGCATAGACAAAATTCTCATGGCCGATGTGACCATTCCGCAGGCTCCGGATGCAAAACCAGTAAGCACCCTGAAAGATTCCATCGAATACAGGAATGTGACCTTTGCTTACGACGAAAAAGTAATACTAAACTCCGTTTCCCTGGAAATCAAAAAAGGGAAAACGATAGCTTTGGTTGGTCAATCCGGAAGCGGAAAGACGACTTTTGTTGATCTCCTGCCCCGCTTCTACGATGTAAATGGAGGTCAGATTCTGATAGATGGCGTTGATGTTCGTGACCTGAAGTTGCACGACTTACGCGATTTAATGGGTAATGTGAATCAGGAAGCCATTTTATTTAACGACAGCATTTTCAATAATATAGCCTTTGGAGTTGAGAATACCTCAATGCCTGATGTGATTGCAGCAGCTAAAGTAGCTAATGCCCATGACTTCATTATTGAAACCGAGCATGGCTACGACACTGTTATTGGTGACCGCGGAAGCAAACTTTCAGGCGGACAGCGCCAGCGGTTGAGCATTGCCCGTGCTATCCTGAAAAATCCACCGATCCTGATTCTGGACGAAGCCACTTCGGCCCTGGATACCGAATCGGAACGACTGGTTCAGGATGCTTTGGAAAACCTGATGAAAAACCGCACATCAGTAGTGATTGCCCACCGGCTTTCAACGGTCAGGAATGCCGATCTGATTTGTGTTTTCCATGAAGGCGAAATCGTTGAACGCGGCACCCACGACGAACTGATCGAAGTGGATGGACGCTACAAGAGGCTGCATAGTATGCAGATGTTTTAAAAGGATATTTTATTACATTTACCGCCACTGAAAAACCTTTGTTCAATCAGAATTGGCGCGGTTTACAGCAGTATTTTTTATCAGGTATAAACAAACTATTAACTTTTGCTTAATGAGAAAATGGCGTATTGAAGACTCGGCTGAACTCTACAACATACATGGTTGGGGGATCAACTTTTTTTCCATCAACGAAAAAGGTCATGTTACTGTAACTCCAAAGAAAGACGGCATACAGGTTGACCTGCACGAATTGGTTGAAGAACTTCAGCTTCGGGACGTTTCGGCGCCCATGTTGCTTCGTTTCCCCGACATACTCGACAACCGGATTGAAAAAATGGCCAGTTGTTTTAAACTGGCTGCCGAAGAGTACAAATACAAAGCCAACAACTTTATTATTTACCCGATTAAGGTTAACCAGATGCGCCCGGTGGTAGAAGAAATTGTTGGCCACGGTAAAAAATTCAACATCGGCCTTGAAGCTGGTTCGAAACCCGAATTACACCTGGTCATAGCAACTAATACCGACAACGACTCGCTTATTATTTGCAACGGCTACAAAGACGAGGACTATATCGAACTCGCTCTGCTGGCACAGAAGATGGGAAGGCGCATCTTTTTGGTGGTTGAAAAACTGAACGAGTTGAAATTGATCATTAAAATTGCACATCGCCTGAAAGTTAAGCCTAACCTCGGAATTCGGATCAAGCTGGCAAGCTCCGGAAGTGGTAAATGGGAAGACTCGGGTGGCGATGCCAGTAAGTTCGGTTTAACTTCAAGCGAATTGCTCGAAGCCCTGGATATTCTGGAGAAAAAAGAAATGCAGGATTGCCTGAAACTGGTGCATTTTCACATAGGAAGTCAGGTTACCAAAATACGCCGGATCAAGTTGGCCATGCGCGAAGCTTCCCAATTTTACGTACAGCTTTACCTGAAAGGATTTAATGTTGAATTCGTGGATATCGGTGGTGGTTTAGGCGTTGATTATGACGGAACCCGCTCATCGAGTAGCGAAAGCAGCGTCAATTACAGCATTCAGGAATATGTGAACGATGCCGTTGCTACCATTGTGGATGTCAGCGATAAGAATAATATTCCGCATCCGAATATCATTACCGAATCGGGCCGGTCATTGACCGCACACCATTCGGTCCTGATTTTCGAAGTGCTCGAAACATCTACCCTGCCGACCATGGGCGAGGAGGAAGAATCGAAGGAAGATGACCATGAACTGGTTCGTGAGCTGTTTTCGTTGTGGGAACAGCTCAACCAGTCGAAAATGCTCGAAACATGGCACGATGCACAACAAATCCGTGAAGAAGCGCTCGACCTGTTCAGTTTAGGACATCTCGATCTGAAAACCCGTGCGCAGATTGAACGTTTGTTCTGGTCTATCACCAAAGAAATTCACCAGATGACCGGTGAGTTAAAACATATTCCGGAAGAATTGCTATACCTGCCCAAACTTCTGTCAGATAAATATTTCTGTAACTTTTCTTTGTTCCAGTCATTACCCGATTCATGGGCCATTGATCAGGTTTTCCCGATCATACCGATCCAGCGGCTCGACGAAAAGCCTGACCGTTCGGCAACTATTCAGGACATTACCTGCGACTCGGATGGGAAAATAGACAACTTTATATCGACACGGAACTTCTCTTATTACCTTCCGGTACATCCACTGAAAGCTAAAGAACCTTATTACATTGGTGTATTTCTGGTCGGAGCTTATCAGGAAATTCTGGGCGATTTGCACAATTTGTTTGGCGATACCAATGCCGTGCATATTTCGGTTGACAGCAAAGGTTACAGCATTGATCAGATTATTGATGGCGAAACTGTCGCCGAAGTTCTCGACTATGTACAGTATAACGCTAAAAAGCTGGTTCGCACTGTCGAAACGTGGGTAACTTCATCAGTAAAATCAGGAATAATTACTGCTGAAGAAGGAAAAGAGTTCTTATCGAATTACCGTTCAGGCTTGTACGGATATACTTATCTGGAATAAGATTGAGAAGTTGTGGAAAAATGAAAAATCCGGAAGGAGATGATTTTTGAATCATTCCTTCCGGATTTCGCATATATGGTCAGCCCAGTTGAGGACCAGCAGCTTTCAATGCAATAGCAGCATCATTATCACAATATTGCTCAAAGTTTTCAATGTATTTAGCAGCCAAAAGTTTTGCTTTTGCAGTCCAGTCAGCTTCAGTTGGATAAGTGTCGCGGGGATCAAGGATTCCGGCATCCACACCATTTAATGCTTTTGGGGCAATCAGGTTCAAAACCGGGATTTTAACAGTTTCCGAGTTTAAAATAGAACCATCTATAATCGCATCTATAATCGCCCGTGTATTTTTTAACGAAATGCGTTTCCCGGTACCGTTCCAACCTGTATTAACCAAATAAGCTTTTGCACCATGTTCCTGCATTTTGCTAACTAATGTTTTTGCATACATAGTTGGGTGAAGAGTCAGGAAAGCCTCACCAAATGCCGGTGAGAACGACATTTGCGGTTCAGTAATACCGCGTTCAGTTCCAGCCAGTTTTGAAGTGTAACCACAAAGGAAGTGGTATTGGGCCGATTGGTCATCTAAAATTGAAACCGGAGGTAACACTCCAAAGGCATCAGCACTCAAATAAATGATTTTGCTGGCATGTCCTGCACGTGAAGGAAGAATAATCTTGTTTATGTGGTAAATTGGGTATGAAACACGGGTGTTTTCAGTTTTTGAAGCTTCTTTCGAATAATCAGGAGTTCCATCATCCAAAACAGTCACGTTTTCCAGCAGCGCATCGCGTCTGATTGCTCTCCAAATATCAGGTTCGTTTTCTTTGCTCAGGTCAATTACTTTTGCATAGCAACCGCCTTCGTAATTGAATATACCCCGATCGTCCCAGCCATGCTCATCGTCACCAATCAAATATCGTTTTGGGTCAGCAGAAAGAGTAGTTTTACCCGTCCCTGACAGACCAAAGAAAATAGCAACATCGCCAGCCGATCCTACATTAGCAGAGCAGTGCATGGAAGCGATACCCCGTAATGGTAAGTAGTAATTCATCAAAGCAAAAATACCTTTCTTCATTTCGCCGCCATACCAGGTACCACCAATAACCTGCATTTTGCGGGTTAAATCGAATAAAGTAAAGTTTTCAGAGTTCAAACCTTGCTCTTTCCAATTTGGATTGGTTGTTTTGGAACCATTCAGACAAACAAAATCCGGTTCACCGTAGTTTGTCAATTCGAAGTGAGATGGGCGGATAAACATGTTAGTTACAAAGTGTGCTTGCCATGCAACTTCAACAATGAAACGAACTTTCATGCGGGTATCTTCGTTCGTGCCGCAATAAGTATCAACAACGTAAAGTTTTTTATCGCCTGAAAGTTGTTTGGTAACTAAGTCTTTGCACGCGTCAAATACTTCAGGCGAAGTTGGACGGTTAATCGTACCATCCCACCACATGGTATCTTTTGTAGTGTCGTCTAAAACGATAAACTTATCTTTGGGGGAACGCCCTGTAAAAATACCAGTGTCAACAGAAACTGCTCCGGTATTGGTCAGTATTCCTTTTTCAAAACCCTGGGTGGAAGGATCAATTTCTGCCTGAAAAAGCTCTTCATAGGTAGGATTGTGTATTATTTCAGCCATGGTATCAATTCCATACTTTAACAAATCAGTATTCTTCATAAAATAAGTGTTTATAATTTAATGGTTTCAATTACTTAGAAATTTTCCCGGCCTCAAAAATAGTTCTTTTTCATACTGCAAAGGGTAGTGAAATATTAAATTAAGATCATTTCAAAATCATATGTTTAAAGGCATAAATCATGTCAGCCAATACACTGATATTCAACATTGGTTCATGCATTTACAAAAAAAGAATGTTAAGAAATTATTAACTTCCTAACATTCTTTTATATTGAAAACCCTGATCAATTTATGATCGTGGATGAAATTGATGCAAGGTAGTTTTTAGATAATCCCTGTCCAGATGGGTATAAATCTCAGTAGTTAAAATTGATTCGTGACCTAACATTTCCTGAACCGCGCGTAAATCGGCCCCACCATTAATTAAATGGGTTGCGAACGAGTGACGGAAAGTATGAGGACTAATTTTCTTTTCAAAACCAGCTTTAATTGCCAGATTTTTAATGATGGTGAAAATCATTACGCGGCTTAGCTTTTTACCTCTCCGGTTTAAGAACAGGATATCTTCACTGTCTTTTGATATTTTTAAAGTTTTACGGTAAACATCTGTGTATTTATTGATTTCTTCAATAGCTTTTTCGCTAACCGGAACCAATCTTTCCTTATTTGATTTACCTTCAACTTTAATATATCCCTGATCAAACGACAAGTTTGAAATCTTGAGGTTTACCAGTTCAGAAACACGAAGACCGCAGCTATAGAGAGTTTCCAACATAGCTTTATTACGTTGTCCTTCAGCTTTACTAAGCTCAACAGTGTCAATCATCAGGTCAATCTCTTCGATAGTCAGAACATCCGGAAGTTTTCTGCCAATTTTAGGAGATTCCAACAGGGTTGTGGGATCATTGGTCACTTTGCCTTCCATAAGCAAATACTTAAAGAACGACTTGATGCCAGAGATTGTCCGGGCTTGAGTACGGGGTGAAACACCCTTGTCATTGATCCACTCAACAAATTTCTTCAAGTGAGCTAATTTCACTTTTTCAGGAGCCAATTTCTTAAGTTCTTCATCCGAAAAAACCATCAGCTTGTTTATATCATTGATATAAGCAGCGATTGAGTTTGCCGACAAACCTTTTTCCAAACGTAAGAAAGACTCAAATCCTTTTTTGCTATCTTCCCATTTCATAATTAAGTGCTTTTAATTTTTAATTCTATAACAAATATTAATAATTTTGATTTCGTAAACTCTTTAAATGCGTATTGAAATAAAAACTATGTCCATCCACCCAGATTACATAATTTCGTTACGAGTTTACGAACGGTTAAGTTACTAATTTTTTATAATAATATATCAAATCATGAAAATTTTGTTAATAAATGGGCCAAACTTAAATTTATTGGGTATTAGAGAAAAAAGTATTTATGGAACCCAATCATTCGATGACTATTTCCAAGTCCTGAAAAGTAAATTTCCTGATATCGAAATAGAATATTATCAATCGAATGTTGAAGGTGAAATAATTAATAAAATTCATGAACGAGGTTTCGTTTATGACGGTATCATTATCAATGCCGGAGCTTATACTCATACTTCGGTCGCAATCAGGGATGCAATTTCCGGAATAAAGGCTCCAGTGGTTGAAGTTCATATCTCAAATATCTTAACCAGGGAAAGTTTCAGGCACGAATCACTGATAGGTCCTGTTTGTTTAGGCAGTATTATGGGATTCGGACTTGATTCATACAGGCTTGGAATTGAAGCGATTAAAGAATACATTGGCTGTAGTTAAGAATAGCGTTG
>DMSQ01000085.1 GCA_003457135.1 Prolixibacteraceae bacterium | reverse complement strand
GATATCCAGAACGATGTGCAGGCTTTGGAACAGGCCATAAACGGTAAAAGCACCAAACAAATAACAGAAACCCGTGGTTATGGTATTGATACATCCCGTAGAATGCTGGTTGATGGGTTAAAAGGAAAATACTTTCTTCTTTCAGGTTCAGCAATGTATATTTATACGATTGACTTTGAACAAATTGTACCACTTGAAAGTCGTGTAAGGTGGCCGGGTACCTTATTGGCATTGCGTATTCCACCAAAAGTTCCTGCTGGCTTTAATTATTCCAATTATTTGGAGTAAAGTTGATTGAATTAAATTTTAATCTATATTTGACCGTACAAATGAAAACGACTATCAACATACAGAAAGTTTTGCCTTCAACGATTACATCCCGTAAGGCAGTTGAGTTAATCAATCGTGAAATGCCCTTGATTAGTGGTGCTTCGGTGATTTTTGATTTTGCCAATATCGATTTTATTTCGCGGGCGTTTGCTGATGAGTTGATTCATTTTATTGCTGACAAGAATATTTCTGCTGAATTTCGTAATGCCAATACAATAATTACTGAAATGCTGGCGGTAGTACAAAAAAACAGGAAGAAAAGAGATTCTTCATTTCATCACATCGCAATTACACCCTTTATGAATCAAAAGGAATTTACCAAATTCCTTTCAATGATATAATCCGTTTCGCCCCCAAACACAAAAATACCCGCCAGTTTCCTCGCGGGTATATCTATTTCAGGTAAAACTATTCAGGATTAAACAGCCTGTACCAATTCCAATCCTTCGTATCCTTTTTGAACCGCTTCTAGGTTCATGGGAATCAGGTGGTGGTGGCGTGAAGGAAGCGATTTCTGCAATCCTTTTTCAACGCTTTCCATTTTTACAACTGGCTTGGCTTTCAGGTATGCGCCCAGAACCACCATGTTAAAGGTTTTTACGTTGCCCAATTCGGCAGCTATCAGGGTTCCTTCAATTTTATAGATGTTGATGTCGGTACGTTTGGGCGGATGGATAATCCCGTTTGGATCGTAAATCAATACTCCTCCAGGTTTAACCATCGGTTCAAATTTGTCCATTGATTGCTGGTTCAGGATAATCGCGGTATCGTATTCGTTCAGAACCGGTGAACTGATCCGGTTTTCGCTCAGGATAACGGTGACATTGGCTGTTCCACCGCGCATTTCAGGACCGTACGATGGAAACCAGGAAACTTCCTGATCGGCCATCACGCCCGAATAGGCTAATATTTTCCCCATCGAAAGTACGCCCTGTCCTCCAAATCCGGCGATAATGATTTCTTCGGTCATGATAATCAGTTTTTAATTGGTGAATAGCTTTCAGGTTCACTTTTTGAGCTGTCTTTCATATCTCCGATTGGATAAAACGGGAACATATTGGCTTCCATCCATTCGTTGGCTTTCACCGGAGTCATTTTCCAGTTCATATTACATGTTGAAACAACCTCGACAAAGGATGTCCCTTTTTTAGCGATGGCCGCTTGAAAAGCCTTTGAAATTGCTTTCCGGCATTTCCGGATTGCTGCAGGCGTATGTGCCGATTGGCGCGTTACATACGATGTACCGGGCAATTGTGCGATCAGTTCGGTAATTTTTAATGGATATCCGTTACGGCCTGCATCGCGGCCATTGGGAGTTGTTGAAGTGACTTGCCCGATCAAAGTGGTTGGGGCCATTTGTCCGCCGGTCATTCCGTAAATGCCGTTATTGATGAAAATGACCACAAAGTTTTCGCCGCGGTTGCAGGCATGCAGAATTTCAGCAGTACCAATTGAGGCTAAGTCTCCATCGCCCTGATAGGCAAAAACGACCTTGTCGGGATTTGTGCGCACGATCCCGGTTGCAACAGCCGGGGCTCTTCCGTGAGCGGCTTCCTGCCAATCAATTTCAATGTATTTGTAAGCAAAAACGGAGCATCCAACAGGAGCTACGCCGATGGTTTTATCCTGAATGTCAAGCTCTTCGATTACTTCAGCCAAAAGCCGGTGTACAACTCCATGGGTACAGCCCGGACAATAATGCATGGTGTTTTCGGTCAATAATTTCGCCTTTTCGTAAACCAGGTTATTCGGGTTGATGATATCTTTCAATTCCATAAATTATTCTCCTATCAGTTTTTGTTCAAGTGCGGCGAGTACTTCAACCGGACTGTGGATGATTCCTCCCATACGGCCGAAATGCATGACCGGAACTTTACACCCGGCACAACCTACGGCTAACTGTACATCTTCGATCATTTGTCCGGCGTTCATTTCAACGACAAGCATTCCTTTAACCTTTTTGGCCAATGCTGCAAGGGGCTTTTTTGGGAACGGGAACAAGGTAATCGGTCGCAAAAGCCCAACTTTGATGCCTTTTTCACGGGCCAGATCAACTGCTTTCAGGCAAACCCGTGCTGATGATCCAAATGCTACCAACAGGTATTCAGCATCTTCGCATTGTATTTCTTCAAAAAGCAAATCTTCTTCTTCCATTTGGGCATATTTCTGCTGAAACCGAAGATTGTTATTTTCCATGATGTCGGAATCCATTTCAAGAGAGGTTATAACATTCCGTTCGCGGTAGGGTTTTCGGCCGTTCGTCACCCATGAACCATATTTCTCATTGATTTCTTCGTCAGTCAATCGGGGAATGTAGTCAGCAAGCACTACTTTTTCCATCATCTGACCAATCATACCGTCAGTCAGGATCATGGCCGGATTGCGGTATTTAAAAGCCAGCCGTAAACCAAGTTCAACAAAGTCGTTCATTTCCTGAACCGACGATGGCGCAAGGACAATCAACCGGTAGTCGCCGTGTCCTCCGCCTTTGGTTGCCTGAAAATAGTCGGCCTGCGAGGGCTGAATAGTTCCCAAACCAGGTCCTCCGCGCTGAACATTAACAATCAGGCAGGGCAATTCGGAGCCTGCAATGTATGATATTCCCTCGGCCATTAAACTAATTCCGGGACTGGAGGAAGAAGTGATCACCTTTTTCCCTGATCCTGCAGCTCCATAGATCATGTGTATGGCGCCAATCTCACTTTCTGCCTGAAGAACAACCATACCGGTTTCGTTCCAGGGTTCTCGTTCCATCAGGGTTTCCATTACTTCCGACTGGGGGGTTATGGGGTATCCGAAATAACCGTCGCAACCACAGCGAATGGCCGCTTCAGCAATAACCTCATTTCCCTTCATTAATCTTAATTCACCCATATTCTAGTTTTTTGATTTTTTCTTTGTTGTAAAAAGTGCCTAAAGTGAGCTAGAGTGCCTAAAGTGCACTAAAGTTAACTAACTCCGAACTTTAGGCACTTCGAACTTCGAACTTCTTATAATTTTACCCGGTAAACAGTAATACACGTATCCGGACAAACTGTTGCGCAGTTTGAACAACCGATACATGCTTCCGGATTTTTCATAAACGAATAATGATATCCGCGGCTATTCACCTGCTTATTCTGACCCAGTACATCCTGCGGGCAAGCCACTACGCAAAGTCCGCAGCCTTTACATTCCTCCTGATCAACCACTACTGCTCCAATTACTTTTGCCATTTTTTCTTATTTTAGTGCCTAAAGTGCCTGGAGTTCGGAGTGCCTAAAGTACTCCAGGCACTCCGAACTCCAGGCACTTCGAACTTTTTATTTTATGGGAAAATCTTCATTGAATTGCTTCAACCGGTTTTCCAAATCATCAAATTGTTCACGTTTTACGTGCGAAACACATGCCCTCAGCCCTTCTTTTTCGCTGCCTGTATTTGTAAGTGTAATTGCACTGATTCCGTAATACAGCAAGTTTCCCAGAAGTTCACTTCCCGTCATTCCCGGATATCCGACAGTGAAATAGAACCCGTCGGCAATTGCTTCTTCACCATCTTTTTCATAAACGATACAGAACCCATTTTTCAGGAACAGGTCTTTCATGATTTTGGCTTTCCGGCCATATTCTTTCACCTCGTCAATAAAATTGAATTCGCCATCGCTGGCGGCTTTAAACATGGCCGCCAAAGCGTGTTGAGCCGAATGTGTAATTCCTGAAGAAAGCGCATACAAAACCTGCATCACAATGGTAAACCCGAAAGGTTTGCTGCCAAAACGGATTTGCAGATTTTCGTAATGGCGATTCCACAAAGCATTCGAAATAGCCATGATGGCACAGCGCTGACCGGCATACGAAAAAATCTTGGAGGCTGAAATAAACAGCACGAAATGGTCGGTGTATTTCGCAACCGTTGGCTGGTAGGGTGGTTTCCCCGGAGAATATAAATCTTTTCTGAAATCCATTCCGAAGTAAGCCAGGTCTTCCATTACAATCACGTCGTATTTGGTTGCCAGTTCGCCGATGATCTGTAATTCTTCTTCAGTAAAACAAATCCAGCTNNTGCTGTTTCTGTACCGGAAATCCGGGATCGATGAAAAGCGTTCGGTCTTTTTGTTTGTCCACATTTCCGGCGACCAGAAGGGCAGCAAAAGTTCCCTGCATGGCTCCTGAAGTCGGGATACAGCTTGCCGGTTCAACATCAATATCCATAAAGGATTTGATGAAACGGGAAGCTTCATGTTTGAGCGGTTTGATTCCATCCATCATGGGATAAACAGAGGCAACACCAGATTGCAACGCTTTGATTTCGGCTTCGACTCCAATCTTTGCCGGGGGAAGTCCGGGGACACCCATTTCCATGCGAACGAATTTGACTTTGCTTTCTTCTTCAACAAGATTAATCAAAGCCACAATTTCCCGGATTGAGGCTTTCCCAGGATCGCTAATTTTAAGCTGAGCGATGTATTTTTTTACAATTTCTTGCTTTACAGGAGTACTGTCCATCTAAAAATCTTGAATTTTCGGAGTAAAAATAAGCAAAGTATTTGCGATAAATCAAATGGGTTCAGGGTATTGAAAAACAGGTTTCGCAATTCGGAAATACAACCAGTTCCCGAATTGTAAATTGAAAGCAAGCGAGCCTATCTGGTTTTGAATTAACAGAAATTCAGGCTAAATGGTGAACCTGTATTTTGTCATGTTTCAGAATTTTACAGCCCGAATGCCGGTTTTATGCTGTTTACCCAGTTAGAAACACGTTCGTCGGTCAACTCGGATTCAAAATCTTCGTCAATCGGGAGGCCGATAAACATTCCATCCATCACTGCTTCCGATTCATCAAATTCGTAGGTAGAAGGATCAACTTTTCCAACGATTGTAGCTCCGCTCTTCAGAAGATCTTTAGCTAACACACCCATTGCATTTACAAAATGGCTCGAATAGGTTACATGGTCGCCCAATCCGAAGATAGCTACTGTTTTTCCTGTGAAGTCAACTTTGCTGATGTTGGGAAAAAACCTGCTCCAGTCGGTATTTGAATAGTCCGAATCCCAGGTTTCCTTCCCAACGGTAGAAATACCAAAGATAATTTTGTCAAACTTTTCCATATCGGAACCGCTGGCATCGTTTACCGAAATCATTTCGACATTTTGCTCACCAAGAGCTACTTTCACTTTTTCAGCAACCCGGTGAACCGAACCTTTTAAAGGGCCGAAAAATAATCCAATTTTATTCATAAACTTTATTTTACAAATTGTGAATCGCTAATTCTCCACGCACGTATTCGCCTAAAACCGAAAGGCTTGATACGTTCTTTAGGATCGCATGAAGGGCTTTTTCGTAATTTTCGACCGAATCCCATTCCACATCAATGTGGAAGGTATATTCGTTTGGTTTGCCGATAATCGGGACTGACTGTATTTTGGTCAGGTTGATTTTATTTTCGGCAAAAGTATTCAGAACATTGGCCAAAGCACCGTAATAGTGGCCAACTTCGAAACAAAGTGAAGCCTTGTTTGCTAATTCGTTGGGTTTGGCATGTTTCGATAATATCAGGAACCGGGTGTAGTTTTTATTGTTGGTTTCGAGGCCGGTATCGAGTATTTCCAATTCATAAAGTCCGGCAGTGCGCTGGTTCCCGATAGCTGCTGCATCCATCAATTTCTCGTCGTGAACCAGTTTCCCTGAAGCTGCGGTATCCTGATTTTCTATAATCTGAACATCAGGAAAGTTTCTTTCGAGGTACTCCGCACATTGTTTGATGGCAATCGGGTGCGAATAAATAGTCCGGATATCGGCTTTTCCAACTCCCGGATTGGCTATCAGGTTCATCTGAATGTGAATGTAAATTTCGCCAATAATCTTTAAATGGTAATCGCGGATCAGCGCGTAGTTTTGCAGCAAACTGCCTGCAATCGAATTTTCGATAGCCATCACTGCAATGCTAACCTCATCAGAATCAATTAAATTGCACACGGCTGTAAAAGACTTGCACTCCAGAACTTGAATTTCATCTTCAAAATATCGTCTTGCAGCATCTTCGTGAAATGAACCTGCTATTCCCTGTATGGCTATTTTTTTCATCTTTGTGGTCAAGTTAGAAATCCCGGAAAAAGTCGGGAAATTTAAGAAAAATATCCTGATTTCTTCCCGGCAGGTTGAACTGCAAAGATAACAAATGAACCGGTTGTTCAGTTTTCTGGCGGAAAATGTAATTATTTCTGCTTTAATGGAATAAATTTTTCATAAAATAGTGTTCTAAAAGATAATTTATTGAGTCAAACGTATTTTGAATCAAAATATAACTACTTTTGGGGGAAATTTATCCATTATTTAAACAGTTATTTATGAACATTTTTGTTGGAAGCCTTCCCTTTAAAATTGAGGAAAGCGAATTACAGGAAATTTTTGAAGAGTACGGAGAAGTAACATCCGTAAAGATTATTACAGACAGAGCTACAGGTAGATCAAAAGG